>JBBRBM010000060.1:0-30229 GCA_038205745.1 Verrucomicrobiota bacterium
GCCGGGTTCAGCGCCCGAACCCGGCAGGATGCCGGGGGCACTCTTCAGGAACACCAGCGTCTGCAACGTTTTTCCCAGGCCCATTTCATCCGCGAGAATTCCGCCAAAGCCGTTGGCTCGGAGAAAACCCAGCCATGCCACGCCGTGCTTCTGATAAGGACGCAGCACCGAGTCCAGATTCCCTAACGGCGGACATTCAAGTTTTGCCTCACCGCTCTGCTGCTTCGCCCGCTCACGCCACGACTGCGGCGCCTGCGCCTGCCAGCCTTGCTGCTGCAATGTGGACTCAAGAAATCCCGCCTGCGCATTCCCGATGCGAAACTTGCCACCCTGCTGCGTCGGCGAAGCGTCGAGCAGGAATTGTTGCAACTCCTCCACCGCGCCCGTGTCGATGACAGCGACCTTTCCATTGCGCAAGCGCGTGTGACTTTGTCCGGAAAGAATCAGTCGCTGAATGTCCACAGCGCTGAACTGCTCGCCACCGCTCGACGCGAAGCCCACGCCGAAATCGAACCACTGCACGCCGCTCGGCGTGATCTCGAACCGCGGCTCGATGCGCTCCATTTTCTCCGTCGTGCTGCGCTGCAAGCGCTCTTCCAGCGCCACACGCCACTCCTTCTGCATGCGCGGAAACTCGCGCGCAAAAAAACTCAGCACGCGATCGTTACCGTTGAGTTGCAAGCGCTCTTGCGTGTCCGGGCCGAACCCCGCGCGCATCAATCGCGCGAGCGCCTGCTGTTCCGCGCTGAAGTCGCGCATAGAGTAGCGCTTCACGTCCGTCGGATCCGGCATCCACGGCGACTCGGCGGTCGCGCTTGCTCCGGCATTGATGATGCGTGGGCCGTATTTGAACTGAAGCTGCGCAGCAAGTTGCGCCAAGCCTCCCGCGAGATTCAGCAAAATTTCCGGCCGCTGCGGCGCGACGGTGAAATCATCCAGCGTGAAGTTCGCCTCAATGTTCGGAGCGCGGACCGCTGAGTCCGCGTGGTGCGACTCGGAAGAACTCGCGGACAAAGCTGTCCGCGCTCCGGCGGCGGTGAGCTTCGGCCACTCGTTGTTCAGAAACGCGGGCACCTGCTGACGCGTAATCCGTACCGGCGCTTTCAACACGCCGAGAAATTCCTTCGCCAATCCGAGAGGCTGGAGCGTGTTGTTCGCAAACACCCATCGGTCGTCGATGGTGAGTGGGTGAGTGGGTGTGCTGGCGCTCAGGAGAATTTCGCCATTGGTTTGCAACTCGGCGCGCAACGGCGGCAGCCATGGCTCTGTCAGCACACGGACGGCCGCTCCCTTCCCCAACGTGATCCGCGGATGTTCCTTCAACGCCGGTAACAGCTCCACGAACTCACGCGTGGCGATCACGAGCATGCCCGCCGGTTCGCCAGCAATCTCCTCCACGCGCGACAGCACGCGCTCGTCCTCCGCGCTGAGCTGAAACGGCTGTTGCTTCGGCAACGTATTCAATGGCACGCGTCCCCTGCTCCACTTGCCCTCAATCACGAGCATCACTTTCCCGCGCGCCGCAGCCTCGGCGAAATTCGGCGGGAGGATGAAGTACAGTTCCAGCGACTCTTTACTCGTGTCGTCCGTCGTTGCGCGACGGAGACGACTTGGGGACTTGGAGACGAGGAGACTCGGGGAGAGACGCTCCGTCACCTTGTCACCCTGTCTCCCGCTCCCCATGTCCTCCGCAAGCGGCGGTTTCAAATGATGCAACCCCACCGCGACCGAGTGCGCGCAAATCGTCCCCCAATCCCGCGACGCGCGGCACGAGCAAATGTTCTCCAGATCGATGCCGGTCTTGAGCACGAGCCCGGAGCGATACGTGATCGTCCCTTCCTGCACCACGCCCTTGAGAATGGGCGGCGTGTAATTGGAGCTGAGCACTTTGCCGGTCGCGAGCAAGTGGCGCGCGATCTTCACGGCTTCCCATCCGCCGATCTTGGCGAGAAACGCTTCGGTTAATTCCACTTCAGGCACGCGGGCGGTGAATGTTGCCGAAGTGAAGCGCGGCGCAAACTGATTTCACAGGGAAGCGTTGCGTGCTTTGCCCGCTGGCGCTGTTTCTATTCTGAACGTGAACTTATCGCACACAGCGCCCCGAAGGGGCTGCAGGCCGGTTGCCACGGGTGAAGCGCCAAGCGAAACCCGTGGACGGCGTTCACAAATTCCACTCGCCCCGGAGGGGCGGCGGATTAACCTGCGCCCCTGCCCGGCACGTTTCACAATCTGAAGTTGCACCTCGTCTTCAGTACCAAACAACGCACTCCGTGGCTCACTGACGACGTTCGTCCACGCATTCATGATTATCTCGGCGGCATCATTCGCTCTGAACGTGGACAGCCGATTCAGATCGGCGGTGTCACGGATCACGTGCATATCCTGCTTGGTTGGCGGACGGATGAAGCGATCTCCACGCTCACGCGAAACCTCCCCGAGCTTCTGGCTGAGCTGCGTGAGGAAAAGAAAGCATTGGTCCACGTCATCGGCTGGATCGGGAAGATCACATCCCATCACGATCACCCAGCCATTGACGGGTGGCGAAATGAAGAGACGCGGCTCGAACGGCGTGGCGAGAGCATCACACCATGTGCATGCGCGAGGGTTCTGCACGCCCAGCGCGCTTTGGACCAGACGCGGATTTTGCGTCCGCACTGCAAGCCAGCGCATGGGCGGCTCGAACAAGGAGGCGTGCGAGGATCGCTTGAAATGAATTGTCGCTACTGTCTCCCGGCGTTTGTTGATCTCATACTTCATCAGGCGATTGACGAAGAGCGCAAAGACAACCATCGCGGCGAAGAGACAGATCATCATCACTGGCAACACATCGATGCTTTGCCCCGATGCCGTGCCAGAAAAAGCGAAGAACGTTGGGTTAGCGTCCACCTGCCCCATCCCGCGCCCAATCTACTCCTCTGTTTCCCACGTTCAACGGAGAAGCTGCGGCCCATGCGGAAATTTTTTCATCGACTCACCCGCACTTGCGCGCCCCGGACTCTGCGATAGCCTCCGCGCGTGGAAATGGCGGGCAACACCATCGCGCAACGACTCGGGAAAAATGCTGGCGGTTATCGCGGCGAGTGCATCGACATCGCCTCGTGCGTGAGCGCCGCGCGTCGCGAAGCGGTGGCGCTTGGATGGACCGCGGAGCCGCTGCCGGTCATGGATGGGCCAGAGTTGTTTGCTCTCAACCGTCGCGTGCCGCGCGCCACGAAACGGATTTACATCTCGGCTGGGATTCACGGCGACGAACCCGCCGGGCCGCTTGCAGCGCGCGAATTGTTGCAACGCAACCAATGGCCTGGCTGCGCGGATATCTGGTTTGTTCCTTGTCTGAATCCGACGGGGTTTCCCTTGAACACGCGCGCATCAGATCGGGGCGTCGACTTGAATCGCGACTATCGCCATCTGAGGACGGCGGAGATTCGCGCGCACGTCGCATGGCTGGAGCAACAGCCGCTGTTCGATCTAAGTCTGTGCCTGCACGAGGACTGGGAGGCGCACGGCTTTTACCTTTACGAATTGAATCCAGACCATCGCCCGTCGCTGGCGGTGCCAATGGTTGCCGCGGTGCGCGCAGTTTGTCCCATCGATCACAGCACGCTGATTGATGGCCGTGATGCACGAGACGGAATCATTCGCCCCAACCTTGACCCGGCTTCACGCCCGGAATGGCCTGAGGCGTTTTATCTCATCACACGCAAGACGCGGCAGAGTTACACGCTCGAAGCGCCGTCGGATTTTCCGCTAAGCGTGCGCGTGGCCGCCCTCGTGACCGCAGTTCAGGCCGCCGTCAAACTCGCGTGCGCGGTGTGATCGAAAATATCTGTTGAATCCACGCCGCAACTGCCTACTTATTGCGCAGCGTGACAACTTCGCTCGTTACCCAAAAGTGAAACCGACTGATCTTCGCGGTATCCTTCAGTACATCCCGCGTTTTCGGGAAAAGATTTTCGTGCTCGGTTTCGATGGCTCCATCGTCACCGACGAAAATTTCACCAACATCCTCCTCGATGTCGCGGTCCTTCGCTCGCTGAACATTCGCATCGTGATCTGCCACGGCGCGGCCGCACAGATCAGGGCGCTGGCCGAGCAGCAAGGCGTGAAGGCATCGGACCTCGACGGCGCCGGACTCACCGACGCCGAGACATTGAAGCTCGCGCTCACGGCGGCCAATCGGCTCACGCACGAAATCCTCGAAGGCCTCAGCGCCAACGATCTTCGCGCCGCCAGCACCAACTCCATCGTCGCTCACCCGATGGGCATCATCGGCGGCGTGGACCATCAGTTCACCGGCAAGGTCGAGCGCGTCGACACAGAACTTCTCACCACGCTCTTGCAGCAAGGAATCATTCCCGTCGTGCCGCCACTCGGGTTCGATGGCGAAGGCCGCACGTACCGTGTGAACTCCGACCACATGGCAGTCGCCGTCGCCGATTCGCTGAAAGCGACGAAGCTTATTTACGTCATCGCCGCCGACGGACTGATCTACCGCGGGCAACTCATTCGACAGATGATCGCGAGCGATCTGGAAAGAGCGCTCAACGGCAGTGGCAAAAAAGATTTCAGTCCCGAGCTCGTCTCGAAAGCCGTGCAAGCCGTGCAAGCCTGTAAAGCCGGCGTGCCGCGCGTGCATGTCATCAACGGGCGCGTCGATGAGTGCCTGCTCGCAGAAGTCTTTTCGAACGATGGCATCGGCACGTTGATTTACGCCAACGAGTATCAGGAGATTCGTCCGGCCAAGCGGAAGGACATTCGCGCCATTCAGCGATTGACGAAGGACTCCATGGCCAATGCCGAATTGATGAAGCGCACGCGCGCGATGATCGAGAAGCAACTCCAGGACTATTACATCTTCGAGATCGACAATCACCCGGTCGCCTGTGTGGCGCTGCACCTTTATCCCGAGCAGAAGAAGGGCGAACTGGCGTGCCTCTACGTGAATCCGGCGCACGAGAACCAGGGCATCGGCGGGAAACTCATGCGCTACATCGAAGCCAAAGCGCGCGAGTTGAAGCTTGATGAACTGCTCACCCTCTCAACGCAGGCGTTCAATTACTTTCAGTCCAAAGGAGGCTTCACCGAAGGCACGCCCGATGATTTGCCGGCCGCCCGCCGCGAGAAGTACGATTCGACTGGCCGCAACTCGAAGGTGCTCGTGAAAAAACTCTCCGCCGAAAGCACGCCCGGAGCACCGCCCACGAAGCCAGTGCTGGCCACCCTGCCCTCGCCATAGTGCATCTGCCAAAAATGATTTCTGAGCCGCTCGCCGCTCGCCGCCCCAGGCCTTACCGCGCCATTTGAAATAGCAGGCAGAACTCCGTTCCCTGGCGCCCGGGTGCATCGTGTACTTCCACCGCCCCTTGCATGCGCTCGATGGAGCGCTGCACCAGAGCCAGTCCCATGCCCGTGCCAGCGAAGATGCTTTGCAACGACCTTCAGTTTGGATTGGCTGCCGCACGAAATACGCGGTGCAGCCGGCTGGTGTTGAGAAGGGATTCATCGCGGACATCGGTCTTTCACGGCAACAGTCGCACGCGATAAAAGCGCCGCGGCTCTGCAGTCGTGTTTGAAAAGCTGAAACTCGCGCCCGCTGCCGTGTTCGTCACGAGCGGCGTCCACTGCGCCAGGTTTTCAGAAACATCGATGGCGTAGCGCTCGCCGGGTTCGGCGTTGAATCCAAAACGGAAGTTGCCGTTGGTGAACATTCCTTGAGCGACACGCAGCGGTGACAAATCGATTTCTCCGGCGACGAAGAGAGCTGCCAGCGCGACCCCGTTCGTTCCCAGAACCACGCGCGGTGTCGGCCTCGTGCCGAAACCTGCGAACGTGCTCACGTCGCCAGCGACGACACTGTCGAACGTGACTTCGACGACGAGCGCGTCACCGGCGGCGAACACGGCGTTGCTGGCGAGCGTCACGCTGAGGCCGAGAGCCCCAAGGTTGTTGTTGTTCGTCCCGAAAGTTGCGCCAGCAGGAACTTTGCTGACGCGCGGAATCGAGAGCACGGTCGGATCGTAAAGCAACGTGAAGCTCACAACGTGCTCGTTGCCGATACACTGCATCTGCACCGGCACTCGAACAAACGCGCCGCTGTGTCCGCTGATTTCGGACACAAAAACCACGCGCGGATTGTCGATCACAATGAGATTACCCGGCGCACTCGTGGTTGCACCATACGCATTGGTGATGACGACGCTGTAGCCGCCCGAGTCGCCGGGCTTCGCTTTCTTCAGAGTCAGCAAGGGTGAGTTTGCTCCGGCGTGGTAAGTGTCATTCACGAGATTCGTGGCTTGATGCCGCCATTGGTAGAACATCGGCGCCGATCCGATGTTCGTTACACCGAAAGTCACAGCGGAACCTGCAGACACATTCGTGCTGAGCGGTTGGGCGAGGATCACCGGTGGCGTCGGTCCGGCCCAATTCAATCGCACGACGCCCTTTCCACCATTCACGCCATCGACGGCGATGCGATACATCGTGCCTTTGGTGCAATTGAACGTGACGCGGCTCGCGCCAGCGCCGGCTGAGTCATTGTCAGCACCAACGACCGTGAGATTCGAAACGCTCGTGCCGGTGTAGATGGCAAGCAACGTGTCGAAGCTGCTGCCGATGGTTTGAAAAATGGCTGCTCCCGAAACCGGCGCCGTCCACGTGAACCAGATTGAATTGCTGCCTCGCAAGCCCGCGTGGTTTGGCTCGCCACTCTCACGCGAAGCACCACGACTGCTCGCGCTCACGGTGCCGGACGCTCCGGTGACAACGATCCCACCGGCAAAGCTGTCGTTCCATGCAGGATTGATCGCGAGTTGATACGCGCCGAATGCGCCATTGAATCCGTCGAGCGCAATCTGGTACGTGACGTTGCTGATCGCATCGAAAGTCACACGGCTCCAACTCACACCCGGCACATCGTCGTTGCTGGCGATGAGCAACAGATTGGAAATCGTGGTGCCGCGATAGACTGCGAGCAGTGTGTCGAAATCGCTGCCTTCAGTGGAAATCGTCGCAAGCATGCTCGCCGGCGCCACCCAGGTGAACCACATCGAAGCACCACCGTCGTTATTGGCGTGCCTTGGCTCACCGGGTTCGCGCGTCGCACCATTGTTCGATCGGTTCACTGCTGTCGTGAGTCCGTTGAGAGCGAGCGCATTGGTGAAGAAATCATTTTCGACCGCGTTTGTCAGACTGCCCACTTCGATCAGGATGCGCGTGAAATTGTTCGACTCGTTTGATTCCAGAATGTTGTTCGCGGGGTCGACGACGGCTTCGAGCCAGTAGCGTCCCGGCGAGATGTCGGTCACGTCGATCCATTGGTCAGTGAGGTTCGCGCCGTAAACATCCGCCCATCCGACCGACAAACCCTGCACGAGCCCTCCGGTGAATTGCGGCGACGTCGGTGCACCCGGCAGCGACTCGTCGTATTGAATGAGATCGATGATGGCGAAGCTTGTCTTGTCTCCGGTCACGACGATGTCGCCGACGTCGTCGTTCGTCAAAGCGGTCCGCAGGCGGAAGTTCATCCAGTTATCGTAGTGCAAGTGCAGGTGCCCCGGATGAAACGTGAACGTGCCGGCGTGGCGATCCCACCACGTGCCGTCGTCACGATGGATGCGCTGATACACGCCCGGCGTGGTGGAACTGCCACGCATCTCGAGTTTGCCCGCGCCGATATTTGGCGTCGCGGTTGCGATGCGAAGCAGGACGCGTCCGGAGATTTCGTTTCGATCAAGGAACCAGCCGTAAAGATACTTGCGCCCTTCATCAGCCCACACCGTGAGGTCCGGCAAGAGATCATGCCCTTCCCCATTCGGCTGATCCCAATTCAAAACGACGACGCCCTTCGCACTCGATGCGCCGCGCACGGAGATGCTGTAAGTCGTCCCGGCAACAGCGTTGAAGCTCACACGGCTGGTGAAGTTCGTGTTGCTGTTGTCGTCGCACGCGATGTTCGTCAACGCCCCGAGCTTCGCGCCTGTGTAAACGCAGAGCACCGTGTCGAAGCTGCTTCCCGCAGTTCCGAACGTGACCACTCCGTTTGTCCAGGGCGTCCAACGAAACCAAACCGAGTTTACCGCGTTCGGCTCCAACGGCTCAGCAGTCGCATCTGAATTGTGGTTGGTGACCGATCCCGCGCCGCCGCTGAGCACGACCGCGTTGGTGAATGAATCGTTGAACGGTCCCGAGACAACGAGAATGTCGTCGAGATAGCAGCCCTCGAAAACGCCGTTGCTGTCACTCTTGAACTCGAACTTCAGGGTGTGCGGAGCACCGACGAAATCCGTGAGCGGCAAGGTGACTTTGGTCCAGGGTTTCACGGCGGCCGAATGAGTCCAAAGCGGCGCGCCGTCCATGTAAACGCTCGCAGTGTCGAAGTAGGGTTCGATGCCCGGCATCTTGAACCAGAAGCTCAGAATCGCGTTGCTGTAGCCGGTGAGATCGACGGTGCGTTGCAGATACGCCTCCATCTCGTCGCGGTATTTCGGAGACGCGACCGTTCCCGCGCGGCCCACGCCGGCGCAATACAACTTTCGTGTTCCGCTGTGAGGAGCTTCGTTGCCAAAGGTGCGACCGACCACGCTCCAGTGGGCTCGGGTGCCGGCGGGATTGGCATCGCCCACGGACCACTCGGTGCCAAGTCCCTTCTCGCAGTTCTCAAAAAAATTTGTTCTCGCTCCGTAGACGGAAGCCACTCCGTGCAGGAGCACAGCGAGGAAAACAAATCGCATTCGCATCACGGCGAAAATCACAGGCGAACAGTGTGGCGAAGGGATGGCGAAGCACCAAGCGCGTTTTGACGGACTGCGAATCGCCGATTGCTGGCGGGCCCCCGCAACGTTACCTTCCGCGCTCGAAACCAAAGATGAATCGCTTGGGCTCCGTCGTGTCGTTGGTCTGCGCTGCCGCGTTGTTGAACGCGCGCGCCGCCGTCGATTACAGCCGTGACATTCTGCCGATCCTCTCGGACAAGTGTTACCACTGCCACGGTCCCGACGAGAAAGCCCGCAAGGGCAAGCTGCGTCTCGATACGAAGGAAGGTGCCTTCGCGCCGCGCAAAGGTGGCGAAACAGTTATTGCTCCGGGAAAGAGCAGCGAAAGCGAACTGGTCCGCCGCATCACCACCACGAACGTCGACGACAAGATGCCGCCGCCCGACTCGAATCGCTCGCTCACGCCAAAGCAGATCGAACTGCTGACGATGTGGATCGATGAGGGCGCGAATTGGGGAATGCATTGGGCGTTAGTGGCGCCGCCGTCAGTCATCAGTGAACCAGTGATCAGTAAATCAGTTGGGAGCACTGCGCGCGATTCACTGATTACTGATTCACTGATTACTGATTCACTGATTACTGATTCACTGATTACTGATTCACTGATTACTGATTACTTGATTCGCAATCCCATCGACTCCTTCGTCGCCGCGCGCTTGTTGAAGGAAGTCCTCAAACCGTCTCGGGAGGCCGACAAACCCACCCTGCTCCGCCGCGTGACGCTTGATCTCACCGGCTTGCCGCCGACGCTGAAGGAATTGGACGACTTCCTCGCCGATACTTCCACGAACGCTTACGAGAAGGTCGTGGATCGCCTGCTCGCCTCGCCGCGATATGGCGAGCGGATGGCGAGCGAGTGGCTCGACCTCGCGCGATACGCTGACACTCACGGTTACCAGATGGACCGCTTCCGCCCGATGTGGCCGTATCGCGATTGGGTCATCAAAGCCTTCAACCAAAACCTTTCCTACGACCAGTTCGTCACCTGGCAACTCGCCGGCGACTTGCTGCCGAACGCGACGAAGGAGCAGCGCCTCGCGACGGCATTCAATCGCCTGCACAACCAGAACGAGGAAGGCGGCATCGTGGAAGAAGAGTATCGCGTCGCTTACGTCGTCGATCGCGTGAACACGTTCGGCACGGCGTTCCTCGGGCTCACGACCGAATGCACGCGCTGTCACGATCACAAGTACGACCCGTTGACACAGAAGGATTTCTATTCGCTGTTCGCGTTCTTCCAGAACATCGATGAGTCCGGCCAGACGAGTTATTTCACCGACGCCATGCCGGTACCGACGTTGCTGCTCTCGACGGATGAGCAGGACAAGAAGTTGAAAGAATTCGGGACACGCATTTCAGCAAAGGAACTTCAACTCGCGAACCTGCGGCAGGAGGCGCGCGCTTCATTCGATCAATGGCGCAGTGCCCATCAAGATAACCAGAACCTATCCATCACGAACGGCCTCGTCGCGCGATTCGAGTTCGACGAGGTCGTTTCGAACAAAGTCGCCAATCTCGCCGGCACCAACGTCGCGCGCGCGCAGGAGGGACCAGAGTTGATCACTGGCAAGTCGGGGCTAGCGGCGGCACTCAGCGGCGAGAACGGATTTACCTTCCCCGGCGTCGGCCACTTCACGCGAGCCGACGAGTTCACGCTCGCCCTTTGGCTGCGGACGCCGTCGCCCGCGCCGCGCATGGTGGTGGCGCATCACAGCAAAGCGCCGATCGATGCGGGCAGCCGCGGATACGAGCTGCTGATCGAGGACGGGAAGCTCGCTTTCGGCCTGCACCACATGTGGCCGCGAAACTCGTTGAAGGTCGCCAGCAAATCTCCGTTGCCCACGAACGAGTGGGTCCACGTGGCCGCCACTTACGACGGCTCCAGTCGCGCGGGTGGTGTGAAGTTGTTCGTGAACGGAACTGCGGTGGAGTTCGATGTCATCCGCGACGGCTTGTGGAAGGACATCACTTACGGCAGCGGCGAGCCGGAACTCGCGATCGGCTATCGCTTTCGTGACAACGGATTCAAAGGCGGCGCGGTGGATGATTTCCGCGTTTACGATCGTGCGGTTACAGCGGTGGAGGCCGCGACGCTCGCGCGCCATGTCAATGATAGTGGGGCAGCCGTCCCGGCTGCCATCCGTCCACTGGCCGTCCCGGCTGGTGGAAGCAGCACCAGCCGAGACGGCCAGTGGACAAACACAGGCGGGACGCCTGCGCCACTAAACGATCCCGACCCCGCGCTCTTCGATTTCTTCTTCGAGACTCAATTCGCTCCGGCCCGGAGCGTCGCGACGGATCTGCACCAGCTTCGCGACGAGCAGCGCAAGTTCATCAACCCCATTTCCGAAGCGATGGTCATGGAAGAATTGCCGAAACCCAAGCGCGCGTACGTGCTCAAACGCGGCGCGTACGATTCGCCCGGTGAAGAAGTCGTCGCTGACACGCCCAAAGTGTTCCCGCCATTTCCAAACGATGCGCCGCGCAACAGGCTCGGCCTCGCGCAGTGGCTTTTGCGGCCCGATCATCCGCTCTTCGCGCGTGTCACCGTAAACCGCGCATGGCAGTTGATGTTTGGCCGCGGCATCGTTGAGACAAGCGACAACTTCGGATCGCAAGGCGCGCAGCCGACGCATCCCGAGTTGCTCGATTGGCTGGCGCGCGAGTTCGCCAGCGTGCCCCCGGCGTCTCGCCGGGTCAGCG
Source organism: Verrucomicrobiota bacterium (assembly GCA_038205745.1). GTDB lineage: Bacteria > Verrucomicrobiota > Verrucomicrobiia > Limisphaerales > SIBH01 > JANNGC01. Next base: position 11,475 of record JBBRBM010000060.1, read on the forward strand.
CGCCATCCCGGCAAGATGCCGGGGGCACGTTGAGGTGGGACATGAAGCGATTGCTCAAGACCATCGCGACGTCCGCGACGTACCGGCAGTCATCGAAAACTTCGCCGGAACTTTTCGCGCGCGATCCCCACAACGAACTACTCGCGCGCGGACCGGCGCATCGGCTCACGTCCGAGATGCTGCGCGATCAGGCGCTCTCGTTGAGCGGTTTGCTTGTCGAGAAAATGGGCGGGCCGAGCGTGAAGCCGTATCAGCCCGACGGCGTCTGGGAAATCGCAATGGGCAAGCCGAAGTATGATCAAGGGCACGGCGAGGAATTGTACCGGCGCAGCCTTTACACTTTTTGGAAGCGCACCGTGCCGCCACCATCGATGGTCAATTTCGACGCCGCGGATCGAAGCTACTGCACGGCACGCCGTCAAAGCACCAGCACGCCGCTACAAGCGCTCGCGCTGTTGAATGACGTCCAACTGGTGGAGACCGCGCGACTGCTCGGCCAGCGAATGTTGAACGAGGGCGGCGTGAACACGGATGCGCAGCTCGCGTGGATATTCCGCACGGCCACCACGCGTTCCGCATCAGCGAAAGAACTTTCGGTGTTGAAGAAACTTTTTGCTGAACAACGAGAACTCTTCGCCCGCGACGAAGAAGCCGCAAAGAGGCTGCTCGCGCTCGGCGAAGCGAAAGCTGACGGACAGCTTTCAGCGATCGATCTCGCCGCGGCCACGATTGTCGCCGAGACCCTTCTCAACCACGACGCCACGGTGATGAAACGATGAACTGCCGCCACGTAAACTTTCAGATGAACCGGCGCGATTTTTTCGGACGCTTTGCGCTCGGCATGGGTGGGATGGCGCTGTGTAGCCTGTTGAACCGCGAAACCCTCGGAGCGCAGCCGGCGACAAATCCATTCAAGGGGATTCTTGGTCAGCCGCACTTCGCGCCGAAAGCAAAGCGCATCATTTATCTTTTCATGAGCGGCGGGCCGTCGCAGCACGACTTGTTCGATTACAAGCCATTGCTCAATGCGAAGAACGGGGAAGATCTCCCGGCGAGCGTGCGCATGGGACAGCGGCTCACGGGAATGTCGGGGAATCAGGCGCGATTGCCACTTGCTGGATCGCTTTTCAAGTTCGCGCAGCACGGAAACTCGGGCGCGTGGATCAGCGACTTGATGCCGCACACGGCGAAGATGGCGGATCAGTTGTGCTTCGTCCGGTCGATGCACACCGAGCACATCAACCACGATCCGGCGATCACGTTTTTCCAGACGGGACATCAGTTGCCCGGTCGGCCGAGCATGGGCGCCTGGCTTAGCTATGGACTTGGTAGCGCGAACGAAAATCTTCCGGCGTTCGTCGTTCTGATTTCGAAGGACCGCATCGATCAGCCGCTCTACTCGCGATTGTGGGGCAACGGCTTCCTGCCGAGCGTTCATCAGGGCGTGCAGTTCCGCAGCGGCAAAGACCCGGTGCTGTTTCTGAAAAATCCAGACGGTGTTTCGGCTGATAGTCGGCGCAAGATGCTCGACCGGCTCGCAGAGTTGCACGCGCTCCAGTTCGAAGATCTCGGCGATCCCGAGATCACCACGCGCGTGGCTCAATACGAGATGGCGTATCGAATGCAGACGAGCGTGCCGGATATCATGGATTTGGTGAAGGAACCCGAGAGCACGTTCGAGCTTTACGGCAAGGAAGCGAAGGAGCCGGGCACGTTCGCGGCGAACTGTTTGCTCGCGCGTCGGCTCGCGGAGCGGAACGTGCGCTTCATTCAACTCTATCATCCCGGTTGGGATCATCACGGCGGGTTGCCCGGGGCAATTCGCCGTCAGTGCAAGGACGTGGACCAGGCTTGCCACGCGTTGATCACGGACTTGAAACAGCGCGGCATGTTGGATGACACGCTGGTGGTCTGGGGTGGCGAATTCGGTCGGACGAACTATTCGCAAGGCAAGCTCACCGCGACGGACTACGGCCGCGATCATCATCCGCGCTGCTTTACCGTGTGGATGGCCGGTGCGGGTGTGAAGCCCGGGATCACTTACGGCGCGACGGATGAATACGGCTACAATGTCATCGAGAACCCGGTCCACGTGCATGACTTGCAAGCGACGCTGCTTCACCTTCTCGGCATCGATCACGAGAAGCTCACTTACAAATTCCAGGGCCGATATTACCGGCTCACGGATGTGAGCGGCGAAGTGGTGAAGGGAATTCTGGCGTGAATCATCGCAGCCGCGCTCGCGGTTGTTTGGGCTCCGAGAACTTGAACTCGAATCCGAACTGTCCGCGATTTCTCCAGCCGAGGTAAAAATTGAAACCGCCGCCGCTCCAGTAGGAGATGAACGGCAGCCTTAGCCACTTGTATTCACACACCGCCCAGCTCCAGCCCGGCTGCGGCGAGAATACGCGTTCGGGATCAGAGCCTTTGCGCACAAACGTCTTGTCGGCAATCCCGATCACGTAGAAGTCGAAATTGTGAAATGGATTCCGCACATACCACTTCGCGATTCGATGCGGGTCACCGGGCTTGTAATCCCACGGCGGCGTGGGGCGATCGTAATTTCCAAACCACCAGACCGGATTCAACTTCCACGAGAGCGGTATGTTCAGTTCGTTGGTCACCACGATGGAGCGCGGCGGCGTGCGCTTCATCGCGGGATAAGGTTTTTCGTCGCGCGGTTTCGCGGCGAGTTGGGTTGCAGAAACGGCGACAATCGCCGCAACTGAAAACGTGAAGAAGCGCGCGATCTTCACTTCTCGCCGATACACCAAAGCGCCTGATGGGTGCGGATAAAGATTTCGCCGTCGGCAACTGCAGGCGTCGAGTTCGAGCGATCGCGCAGCGGATTCACGGAAACGATCTCCAGCTTTTCCGGATTCGCCTTGAACACAAACGTGTCGCCGGACTGATTCACCACATAGACGTTGTCGCCGACGAGCACGGCGGAGCCCCAAATCTCGCCGCTCGCGCCAGTGGGTTTCAGTCGCTCGTTCCACTTTTCAATGCCGCTCTTCAGCTCGATGCACTGGGCCATGCCATCCATGTTGCAGATGAAGAGATGGCCCTTGCTCAGCACGCCCGTGCTGATGCGATTCTTCTTCTCGCGTTGCACGTACCAAAGTCGATCGCTCGAAACGTCTCCTGAGCCGCCGCTCTTGATCGCAACCGTGCTGCCCATGAAACCACCCGCTCCGACGATCACGCCATCACTCGCGACGGGCGACGCGTAAACCAGCGGACTCAATCCCTCCGCGCGCCAAAGCTGCTTCCCGCTCCTCGGATCGAACCCGCGCAACTCGCCGACGATGCTCAGCACCAGTTCATCGCGGCGACCGTTCTTCACAATAAGCGGCGTGCTAAACGAGCCGAGCATTTGTCCCTTCTTGCCGGCGAAGCCATCGTAACGCACCGGCGGATCGTTCTCCGGCAAGTCCACCTGCCACACGGTTTCGCCTGTGGTTTTCTTCACCGCGATCAGCGCCGCGCCGGGCCCCGGCCCAAACTGAACAACGCACAGATCGTCATACAACACGGGCGAGCTTCCATAGCCCCAAATGTGATCCTGCTTGCCGAGGTCGCGACGCCACAACTCTTTGCCATCGAGGTCGAAGCAAATCATTCCCGCAGAGCCGAACCACGCGATCACGCGCTGGCCATCGGTAACGGGAGTCGCGGACCCGTAAGGATTCGTTTCGTGGGTGCGCTCCTTCGTCGCGTGGGTCATACCGCCGCGCCAAAGAAGCTTGCCCGTCTTGCGATCGAAGCAAATCACGTCGCGCTTCTCGCTGTCTGCCTGCGTGACGAAGACTTTGTTCTCCCAAACGATCGGCGATGAATTGCCCGGCCCAGGCAACTCCGCGCGCCAGCGAACGTTCTCGTTCGTGCTCCATTTCACCGGCGCATTCTTTTCCGGCGCGATGCCCGAGCCGTCGTAACGCCACGCCGGCCAGTTCGCGGCTGACGCCGTGATCGCCACCAGTAATCCGAATCCAAACAGCAATCTCGCGTTCATGCCTCGATCCTGATTTTTCTCGGCCACTGTTGGTTTCCTTCCCAGTAAGTTTTCTTCAACTTGATCGTCGGATCATCCGCGCTCGGCTGCACGCGGCCTTCGTCGTCGATCGCGCGCGACACGAGCGTGTGCTCACCCGGCGACGGATTCATCCAATCAAAGCTGAAGAAACGCCACGTGTATTTGTCCTTCGGCGCGCGGTCGATCTTCGCGGTCTGCCACGCGCCATCGTCGATCTTCACCTCGACGGATTTGATCGGCGTGCCGTCGCCCCACGCAGCACCGGTGAGGCGAATGTTGCCGTCGCTGAACTTCACCGCTCGCGCGACGATTGACTTCACATTCATCGGCCCCACGCTCGTTAGACGCCAGATGGTTTTGTCGCCGCGCTCCTCGCCGCGCAACGTCACGTATTCCTCCGCCATGTACTTGCTCATGTAACGGCGGTCGAGCACCTCGATGCGATTGAGCCACTTCACCCAACTGATGCCGAACCAGCCCGGCACACACAGTCGCAATGGAAACCCATGCTCCTTCGTGAGCGGCTCGCCGTTCATTTCCCAGCACAACAGCAAGTCTTCACGCATGGCATCGTTGATGTGCAGGCTGCGCGCGAAGTTCTGCGGGTACTCGTTGCCGCGAATCTTCTCGTTCTTCGTGTCCGCACCGAAGAACACCACCTCAATGCCGCGCTTCAAAGGCGCACATTCAGCGAGCAAATCGGCGAGCGGCGTGCCCGTCCACTTCACGTTGCCGATGGCGCCCATGAAGCCCGCGCCCAATCCGTTCCCGCCGCACTCGAGTGTGGCGGTGATCGTCTTGCGTTTGCGTTTTTTGAGATCATCGAGCGTGAGCGTGCGAGGCTTCTTCACGAGACCGGAGATTTCGAGCGAGTGATTCTCCGCCTGAAGCGTCGGCACCGGATAATGGCTCACGACGTAAAGATCTTCGCTGTTCGTTTGCCAATTCTTGAGCTGGGACCAATTCGTCTGCTTCTTCCCCGCCGGCTGCATGTCGAGGAATGGAATCAGTCGCCCGCCTTCTTCCGCCGCCGGCCCGCCGAACATCGACAGCGGATACTGCGCGAACGCCATCGCCGCGACGGCGACGCTTCCCTTGATGATGTCGCGACGCGTGACGCCGCTTGAGTGTCCCCTGCTTTTCATTTTGTCCCTTGTGGTTGGTCGTTGCGATTCACTTGAAAATGAGCGGCGCGAAATCCGCGAGGTATCGCCGCCACACTGGCCAACTGTGATTGCCCTCGGTGACCGTGTATGTGTGCTTGATGCCTTTGCTCGTCAGCAATTGATCGAAGTCCTGATTGCGCTTGAGCAGGAAGTCGTCTTTGCCGATGGCGATCCAGAAAAGTTTCAGCTTCTTGTTCGTCGCATCCGATTCCGCGAGCGCTTTCGAAACCGAGTTCTCGTCCGGCGTGGACGCGCTCATGGCTCCAACCCACGCAAACGCATCGAGGTGATTCAATCCCACGCTGAGCGACTGACCGCCACCCATTGAGAGGCCGATGATCGCGCGGCTCTCGCGCTTGTTGATCGTGCGGTAATTGTCTTCCACGAACGGCATCACGTCGCCGAGCAGGTCGGACTCAAATGCTTTCGTGTTTCGCGCGCGAGCTTCCGCGTTCGTGGACGGCTGCGAGAACGCCGCGTGTCCGTCCGTCATCACGACGATCATCGGCACGACTTTTTTCTGTGCGAGCAAGTTGTCGAGGATCACCTGCGCGCGGCCGAGTGCGGTCCATGTCGCGTCGTTGTCGCCTGAGCCGTGAAAGAGATAGAGCACCGGGAAATCCTTGCGCGACTTGTCGTAGCCCGGCGGCGTGTAAACGTGCAGGCCACGTCGTACCCCGAGTGCCTTCGACTGATACCAATGCTCACGCACCGTGCCGTGCGGCACCGACGAATTGAACTCGTGCAGGCGCGGCGGATTACCGGGCACTTCGAGAATACTCGTGCGCGGCGAACGCGCCGGCTTCACAGCGGAGTTCGCGGGATCAAGCGTTTGGAAACCATTGATGGAAAAATTATAGCCATAGAGATCAGGTTCCAGCGGACCGAGCGTGACGCTCCATGTGCCGCGCTCATCATTCGTCATTGCTTTCCCGCCGCCGGGCCACTCGCCGGAGACGGTGACATTCGTCGCGCCGGATGCGCGCACGCGAAAGGTGACCGACCGATCGGCGTGAACCTCAGGTGAAACGAGTTGCTGTTGAAACCCGCGCGGGCGTGCCGCGGCATTCGTCGTTTCCGCAGCCGGGACGAGACACGCGCATGACGTGACGAGAGCAAGGCACAGTAGAGTTCGAGTTTTCATTTTGATTGGGTGAAGAGAGTTCTATCGGGTCGGCGGAGAAATTCCAACAAGTCTGCCATGTCTTGAATCGTGATCGCCGCTTCGAGTCCATCGGGCATCAACGACTTGCCGCTGGTCGCGAGCTCTTTCAAATCCGCGCGGCGCAAAGTGATGTCCGGCTCGTTCGCTCGGCGCAGCGTGATGCTGTCCGCCGACTCGTTGACGAGAAACCCGGTGTAGCTCTCGTCGTCTTTCGTCGTGGCCGTGTAAGCGACATAGTCCGGCAACACCGCGCTGCTCGGATCAAGAATTTGCACCAGCAACGTCTCGCGCGGCTGCTGGCCAACACCCGACAAGTCCGGGCCAACCTTCGCGCCGACGCCCTGCATTTGGTGACACACAGTGCAGTTCTTCTCGAACAGAGCCGCGCCGCGCGTACGATCCGCGGTCATCGTGAGCGCCGGCCGATATTTCGCCACGACGGCCTGGCGATCGTCGGATGCCGCGCTGGCAAATAATTTCATCGCGCGCTGTCTTACTTCAGCGACACCAGATTTTTGGAGCGCGGAACGCGAACTGGCATCCACTTCAACCAGCGGCACGGTGCGGCGCTCCAAAGCGTCGATCAAAGGTTCCGCACTGCGAGGTTGGCGCGCGCTCAGGGCAATGATCTGTCGTCGCACCGCTTTCGAGCACTCAGACCAATGATCGAGAACGGCACGCGTCAGATCGGGATCGAACAGGTCGAGGCAGAATCGAACCAAGGGGCCTTGAATCGATTCCGGCGTCTCGTGCTGCAGCAACGGGACAAATGATTTCAACACGTTCGCTGCATCAGCGCGTGCGGCGGCGATTCGAATGGCAGCGATGCGCAACCGCGCCGGTTCCTGTCCTCGGGCGATGTCCAACAGTTCGTTCGTCGAAATGATGCTGGCGAATTCGCCTCGCTCCTTTGGCGGCGCGGCTTCGACAAAACCGGCGAGCAACAACAAGCGATTCCGCGAACGCAGGTCACGAAGCCAGTTCACGAAATCAGTCGTCTCTCGATCGTCACCTTTCGCTCCAATCACGCCGGCGAGACGTTCAAGCAGTGTGAGTTGTTCCTCCGCGCCCGAGTCCAGAAGCGGGCCGAGTTGATCGTGCAACAACAAATACGCTTGCAGTGCCGCTTGAAATTTTTGCGCACGAACACCCGCCACGATGAGCATTGACTGCCATGCATCCAGCTCTCGGTTCAGCGCGATGCGGGCGAACTTCGTGCGCGCGGCGTCACCCGGAACGAGCGACCAGTAGCATGCCGCCTGCAAACGCACCCGCGCGTCTGGATCGTCGCAACGGGCGAGCAGGTTGGTACGAAATTGCTCCTGAAGCAGCGCCGAACCGATCGGCAATCCGTCAGGGCGGATCGTTTCAATCAGCCGAAGAGCCGTTTCGCGAACGCGCGGATGCGAGTCGGCCAAGGCATCAACGAGCAGGTCAAGATTCGTCGGCGTGAACTCAGCAAGAAGATTCAGGGAACAGACGCGTGTTTCAGCGGCCCTTGCGGCGCGAGCGAGTTGTTTCAGTGCGGGCACCTGGTTTGTCGCACGACGCTCGGCGAGCAACCGTTGCGCCGTGTCACGAATCCAGCCATTTCGATTTTCCAGATGCGCTGACAGTTCGGCGTTGCTGGCGCGAGAAAGCTTCGGCGCTCGATCAAGCTTCGCATCCTTCGCGCGAATCCTCCAAATGCGTCCATGTTCCTCACCCTTGCGCCAATCCACTTTATCGCGCAGTTCGGGCGCAACCCAATGCGGGTGTTCCACGAGATCGCGATACATGTCCACGATGTGGAACGCGCCATCCGGCCCGGTGGCCGTGAACACGCCGTGGAACCATGGATCACTCGACGCGAGGAACTCGGCGTTGGTGTGCGCGTATTCGGCATGGAAGGTCGAGCCGCTCGGTTTCAGCACACGGCGTTGCACGATGTTCTGCACCGGTTCGCAAACAAAGTAGTTGCCGCGATAATTTTCCGGCAGCCCCGTACCGCGAAAGATGCTCGGCCCGCACGCGCTGGTGAAGAAACCGATTGGTTGCGGGATCAGCAGGTTCGGAGACGTGATGGCGAACACTCGATTACCGTCATTCGTGGGCGAGATATTCGGCGTGAGATCAATGCCCGCCAGCGATGCGAGGTATTTCTCCTCAATCACGACATGGCGGATCGGCATGTTGTTAAAGACGGGAAAACGATTTCCCCAATCGTCGTGGCCCATGCCGAACTGCGAGTTGCCGGCGATCGCTTCGAACTGTTTCGTGTCGGGACGAAAGCGAAAATCATGTCGCCGAATCGAACCGGCAGGCGTGCCGTCGGCCCATTTGATTTCTCCATCGCTGCGGCCGTTCGCGCCGTAGATCCAATTGTCGATGCCCCAGAAAAGTCCGTTCACGCGAAGCTGCTGATTGCCTTCAGCGAAGCCGGTGAGTACGCGTTCGCGCGCGTCGGCAACGCCGTCGCCGTTCGTATCGGCAAGAAACCAAATGTCCGGCGCGGCAGTGACAAGGATGCCGTTCTTCCAAGGCATCATTCCGTTTGGAAATGCCAGATTCGTCGCGAAGATTTGCGAGTGTTCGTAGCGACCGTCGCCGTCGCGATCTTCCAGCAGGCGAATGCGTCCGCTGATGGGACCGCTTGGGTAATCCGTCATCTCGGCCACGTAGAGCCGCGCGTCGGCGTCCCACGCGATGGCCACGGGCGCGCGGATCGCCGGCTCCGCGGCGACGAGTTCGACAACGAGGTTCGTGTCGGCGAGTTGAAAGCTTTTCAATTCATCGGCGGGAGAACGGGGAATTGCGGCGGATGCGCATGTGGCCGCGAAAGCAACCGCCACAATGGCACAGGAGCGCAGAACTTCAGCTCTGCCCGAACCATCTGAATTCGCGCAGGGTTGGAGCTCTGCGCTCCTGGCCTTCGGGTTCATGGGCGCGACGGTATCCGCGCTAAATCTTTTTGAGAATGCCTTTGATGCGCACCCACGCATCGTCACGAGCTTTCTTGTTAGCGGGACTCGCATCCGGCTGTTCGCCAGCGCGCATGAAGCCGTGACCGGCGCCGTTGTAGATCACCGGCTCGTAGGTCTTTTCCACTTTCTTCATCAGCTCTTCCGCTTTCGGGATCATTGAGTTGATGCGGTTGTCGTTCTCGCCGTAGAAACCGTAGATGGGACACTCGATGCGCTTCACCGCAGCTTCGTCAGTCGGCATGGCACCGTAGAACGAGAGCGAAGCTTTGATGTCCTTGTTCTTGGTCGCGTACCGGAAAGTTTGCCCGCCGCCCCAGCAGAATCCCGCGACGACGACCTTTCCATTGCACGCCGGCAGCTTCGACACGTAAGTCACGACCGCATCAAGATCCGCCGTAATTTGATCCGGCGGTAATGCGGATATCGTCTTGCCCACGTCCGATCCGAGTTCCTTGGTGCCGCCGCCGTTCGGCGCCATGCCGGAGAGCAAGTCCGGCGCGATCGCGATGTAACCCGCTTCAGCGAATTCATCCGTCACTGCCCGGGCCCAGTCGCTCAGCCCGAATATCTCGTGGATGACGATCACCGCCGTGGCCTTGTCCTTCACTTCCGGATACACGACGAACGAATCCACTTTGCGTTTCCCATTCTCGACCTTCACCCACTCCTGGTGGCGGGATGATTTGTCGAGTTTCGCTTTGGCCCAATCCTGGGCGTTGGCCGAAAGCCCGGCGATGAGCAGTCCCGTGATGAACAGTTGTTTCATGTTTGTCCCCTGTTGTTTTTCAAACGTTGATACTTGGTCCGTCAGAACGCCCTGAAAGGTGGACACCGAGCGTTTGGTGTCCACGCTTTAGCGTGTTCTCCCTAAATTCAGAGCGCCGCCTCATCCCACCCTTTTCCATATTCCTTGATGGGATACGACTTCCATCTTTCCTCCGCGAAATCGCGGCCCACATTCGCCAGGTATTCTTCCGCGCTCGAGAACGGACCGATGTAAGGCCGGTGTTCGAAGCACGCGGCGATCACATGGTAACGGGTTCTTTCACTGGCGCGATGCGGCGGCCGATGCCACGGAAGTCCATTGTCCTTGCGCCACGCCAGAAGCTCTTCGCGCTGGTTGGCCGTCAGCTTTCGCCAGATGTAACCGCCTTGCTTCATCAAACATCACGAACCCAAAACGTCTCTCACTTTCGCGCGGAGAATTCCGCTGAGTGTCTACCCTTTAGAGTGCCGCAGTATCTTCGCGCACAAACGTTTGCACCCATCGGACACGCTGAAGCGTGGACACCGAACTATTTTAATTCCGCGCGTTCTGTCGGAGCGATGCAGTAAAGATACTGTTTGCCGCGCAGAAAAAGTTCCTTGCCGACCGCCGCCGGCGAGGCGTCGAAACGATCGTCGAGCTTGTTTGTCGCGAGCACTTCGACCTTGTCGCCCTTCTTCAAGACCAGCGTGCCGCCATCGCGGCCGGCGATGTAGACACGTCCTCCCGCGCCGATCGGCGACGCATAGATTCCACGGATGCCCTCCATCCGTTCCGCTTCGACGAGTGCCGTGCCCGCCTTCGCATCGAGGACGGTGAGCGTCGCCTCGTTGCCTTTGAAAAAATAAAGCCGGTCGTCGTAGAGCAACGGCGACGGCACGTACGGCGTGTCTTTGTTGTAAGTCCACGCGATCGCATCGGTGTTGGCGAGGTCACCAGTTTTGCCATGCTTGATTGCGAACAACGCCGCGCTGCGGAAACCGCTCATGCAGTAGATCAGTCCGTTGCCAGCGACGGCGCTCGGAATGGCATTCGCCGTAAGTGGGCCGACCGACCAAAGCTCCTTGCCGGTTGCGAGATCGTAGCTGCGCACTTTCGCGCTCGCATTCACAACGACCTGCGCCGCGCCACCTGCCTGAACAATGAGGGGCGTGGACCATGACGTCGCTTCGTCGCGTGGCTGTTTCCAAAGCTCCTTCCCCGTGGTTTTGTCGAAGGCGGCCACGAAATCATCCCCTTCGTGATCCCAATTCACGACAAGCGTATTTCCATGCAACGCGGGCGAACTGCCTTCGCCGAACGAATTCTTGGTGCGCGCTTTGCCGAGATCCTTCTGCCACTTCACATTGCCTGCATGATCCATCGCGTAAAGACCGCGCGAACCGAAATAGGCATAGAGTCCCTCCGCATCCGCGATGGGCGACGATGAAGCGAACGAGCCATCCTGATGGTGCCCCTCATGCGGCGTTTCTTCACGCAGCGTTTTCTGCCACGCTGGTTTTCCTGTCTTGCGATCAAGCGCGATCATCGTGAACTGAAACGGATCCCTCGGCGCCTCACTGCGACCAAACCCGCCCCCGCCGCCACCTCCCGGCCCACGACCCCGCGGGCGGTCGCCCTGACCGGCGGGCGGCGGCTGCTGTTGACCGGCGAATTGCGGCGCGACGTCGATCTTCGCTGTCGGCTTCTTTGTCGGCACGGCCACCTGAACGAAGACGAGATTGTCCCAGATGATCGGTGTGGCGGAGCCTTCGCCCGCGAGCTTGAACTTCCATTTCACGTTCTTGCTCTCACTCCATTCCACCGGCGGATCGGCTTTGGGCGCGACACCATTTTGCGAAGGCCCACGCCATTGACCCCAATTTTCGTCGGCAGAGGCGGCAAAGAGGTGAGCAGCGCCAAGCACGCTGATGGCAATGCTGAGTTTTCCTTTGTTCATGATCATGTGTTGAATGCGGCCCGTGTTCTTTGGACTAATCCGTTGTCCCGGTCCCCGGTGCCTTTCAGGTTGAAGACACTTGCCGCGAGATAACGGTTACGCCATTCGGGACGCATGAAGGCGAAGTCTTCCAGCACGGCAGAGCTGAACTTGTAATCGTGCGAGTCGCGACCCTTGAGGAATATGAGCCGGCGCGCGGCGTCCGCGAGCGGCTTCGGGTCGGGATTGTCCTTCAGGTATGCGAGAATCTTTTTCGCGGCCGTCAACTTGTCCGTGCTGACGTCGGCGAAAATTTCTTCCACCGCGCCCGCCCCGGAATTTTTCAGCGCGACCGGCTCCAGCGAATCAATGGGCAAATTCTTATCGCGAATGTTGCCGCGGAAGAGTGGCATGAACGCGGCGTTTTGGAGCAGCAACAGCTTGCGCGTTTCCTCGTCATGACAATGTTGGAACGAATAGTGCGCCGCGTTCGTGAACGTGGTGGCGTGCAATGCGAGGATCCCGGGCTGACGCATCAGCAGTTCGCCCGCGCCATCGAACAGCGCGTCCCAGATCGATTGCACGGCCACGCCACGGTTCAGCAACGCAACCACTTTCTCGCTCGTATCCACCGCCGAGCCATCGCGGATGGCTTTCAACATTTCGCGCGTCGCGTCGGCGTCGGGTTTTCCATCGAGCCAGCCGGCGCGAATTTCCTTCAGCGCTTCGAGGTTGCGGCGGAATGGGCGATCGGCGGGAAGATCCGCCTTTGCCGGATTCACCTTTTCACCGACGCGATCGAGGATGCCGTAAGCGAGCGAACGCAACACGGGTTCGGCATGTTGCCAGCCGATCGCTTCAAGCGTGCGAAAACTGTTCGCCACGTAAATCTCCTTGTGTCCGATCTCGCGAAAGTCGCGCGCGCCGTAGCGACAGAGCACTTCAAAAATCTCGTGCGCGCTCGCCGTGCGCACCATGCCGACGATCGCTGAGTCCACCGCGGCTTCGTCCCAATTCTCCAGCGCATCGATGAGCGCTTGCTTCGCTTTGTGGCTCGGCGGCACGGACGATTCATCGACATCACCCAGCGCCCAGTCGCCTTGCTGAACATCCTGCGCCTGCGATGACTTGAATTGATCAATGGCCCAGAAGATCGGCAGCCAGCGATCGGTGTCGGGCGAAGCGAGACTGGCGAGGTGCGCCGAGTTCACCACCAGGACGGCGTGAAATTTGAAGCCGATGGGACGCGGTTGAATGTTCCGCACACCGGCCAGAAACAGCGCCGTAAGCACCTCACGATAAGTCGTGCCACGCTTGATGCGCGTCGCGACTTCCTCGATCACACGATCGCGCGACGTGTTCTCCATCAGGCGCACGAGCCCTTCGATGTCGGGATGCAGTTGGACGAGTTTCGGCGGCAGCTTGGCCTCAGCGGCCGAGACGCGCGGAAGCTTCGCGAGAAATGCGAGGTTCCCCAGCCCCGCCAGACTGAACGTTGTTGTGCGAACAAAAGATCGCCTGTTCATGGTGTCCCCTCCTCACGCGATGAAAAGTGCGTAGGCGACAATTCCCAAAATCACCGAAACCACGGTGATGCCCGCCAGGATTTTAAGCGCGTGATGCCGGAACCGTAGCGCGATCATCAGCACCAACCCAAGAAAACAAATCGTCGGCGTTGCTCCGGCCGCACGGAGCGCGGCAGTTCGGTTCGGGGAGACAACCAAACCCCATGGTTCCCTTGGCCGCCGCTCGCCGGTGTTCCGCGAGGGCGCGTGCGCTCCCCATCCACCTGCGTCGTTCCGGCTTAACCGGAACGATTCAATTCCGACAGGGGTGGCCACGGGCCACTGGCCCGTGCTGGCGGGCTGCCAGCCCGCCAGAACCGCGCGATAGGCGCACACCGTTTGGTGTGGAATGGCACGCCCACCGTTCCGTGCGGCAGGTTGCCGCCCGGCATAGGCTGGTAGCCTGTGCTACCTCATTCAACTGCGTCGTTCCGGCTTGAAGCATGCACCGTCCCTACCTGGGACCCGGCAGCCGTTTCACGCGCATGTTTCGATAGCGCACGAATTCGTTCGTGTGATTCCCGCCGCCGTGGACTTGCAGCGCGATTCCGCCTCGGTCCGGATGACGCTTCGCCAGCGTGTCGGTCCAATCCATGAACTGCACGCCATTGATCCACGTCGTGATGTGCGGCGGGTTGCCTTCGATGCGTGCGCGGAGTTCGTTCCATTGTCCGTGCTTCCACACCTTCGGCCAGTCCTTGAGCGCCATGGGAAATGCCGTCGGAGAGTTGGTCGTGATGGTGATCCTGTCTGGCGTTTCCATGAAGCTGAAATTCCTCACGCTCGGTTTCGCGCCGAGTTTCCCTTCGCCGTAGATGCCCATGAGATTGCCACCGGAGTGATAATCAATCATGGCCTGCCATGCGGTCCCGTCCTCCGTGCTGCGCAGGAACAATCCACTGTCGGGACCGAAGTCGTTCTTCATTTCGAGTGCCACTTCGAAGTCCCCGAATTGTTCGTCCGTGATAATCAAGCCGCCATTGGCAGGAATGTCCTGCGAGCCGATCAATGCGCCGTTCTCGACGATCCAGCGGCCGCCCGTCTTGTTTTGGCTTGCGCGACTGTGGGCGCTCTGCGCGCTGACGTGCCAGCCCTGAAGCGTCTTGCCGTCGAAGGTGGAAGTGAAGCCGTCGTGAGTGCGATGGGCGCAGCCGGCGACAAGCGTGATAAGAAGCAGCGGAACGTATCGTGAGTGATGCACGGGAAATGGACGCGCCGCGCCGGCGTGCATTCGATGGCAGTACGGGAATTCCCGAAAGGCGCGTTCGTAAAAACCCACTTTATTCCCGTGGGCAGTGCTGCTACCTTCGGCCCCCTATGAGCCGTTACATGTTGTTGCTTTCGATCTGTGCGGTGGCTGTGAGCGCACACGCGCAAGCACCCGCCACGCCCGCGCCCCAACCGATTGCTGCGGCTCCAGTACCCGCGCCAAATCCGAACTCGCTGGTCTTCGACAGCGAATCGAAGGAATACAAAGCCAAGCCGGGCGAAGCGAATGCACCATTCACTTTCTACGCGACGAACGTTTCGAGCGAACCGATTCAGATCACGGCGCTGCGCCCCTCCTGCGGCTGCACGGCGGCTCAATTGCCATCCATGCCCTACTCGCTCGGAGGCGGATCGAATGTTCCCATCACTGTGTCGATGAATCTCGCCGGCAAGATGGGGCTCGTGACGAAGTCGCTCGGCGTCGAAAGCTCGGTCGGTTTCAAGTCGCTCATCCTCCGCATCGACATCCCGCAGGCGACCAGTCCTGCGCCAGCACCGATTGCGAATGCAGCGACACCCGCGAATGCCATGGGGGATCGCGCGAAGAATATTCAGATCGCGTTGAACGATCGCCAGGCGGTGTTCAAGGGTGACTGCCGCTCCTGCCATGTGGACAAAGGCGTGGGCAAAGTCGGCAAGGAACTTTACGACGCTGACTGCGGCATCTGCCATGACGACGTGCATCGCGCCGCAATGGTGCCCGACTTGAAACTGCCACGCACGCAGCGTGACCTTCAGTTCTGGCGCACGTGGATTGCGGATGGAAAAGCCGGCACCATGATGCCCGCATTCCACGCGTCACAAGGTGGCCCGCTGACGCAGGAACAAGTCGATTCACTCGCCGCATATTTGTTCCAGACTTTGCCAAAGGATCCGCCCGCTACAGCCGCAGCCAAGCCCGCGCTGCCGGCTCCGCCGACGCCTCCCACCGCGCTCGCTCCCCAGAGGAACTAACGCCCGATGAAGGGCGTCTTCATCACCTTCGAGGGAACGGAAGGTGGCGGTAAATCGACGCAGATTCAGCGTCTCGCGACGGGCTTGCAATCGAGGGGGCGCACCATTCGATTGCTCCGTGAACCCGGCGGCACTCCCATCGGCGAAGAGATTCGCCACACCCTGAAGCACAGCGCGAGCAATCACGCCATGACTCCCGAGACGGAGTTGTTGCTGATGAACGCCAGTCGTGCGCAACTCGTCCGCGAGGTCATCCGCCCTGCCCTTGCCGCCCGCGAAATTGTTCTCTGCGACCGCTTCTACGATTCCACCATCGCTTATCAAGGTTACGGGCGGCAGCTCGATCTCAATCTCGTGAGCAGCGTGATCAACATCGCCGTCGGCGAAACTCGTCCCCACATCACGTTCCTCTTGCGCGTGCCAATTGAAGTCAGCGAAGCACGCCGTGCTTCACGCGGCTCCACGCAGCGCGATCGGTTCGAGGAAGCGGATCGCGAATTCTTCCGTCGCGTCGAGCGAGGCTACAACGCCATTGCCGATGCTGAACCACGACGCGTCTACCCCGTTGACGCCGCGTTGCCCATCGAAGCCGTGGCCAAAGCCATCTGGCGCATCGTCGAGCTCCACGTGCTCTGAGTTTCCGCATCTTTCACTTGCCTCTGCGCGCGCACACGCAAACATTGGCGCCCCATGTTTTCGGATAAGATTCGTTCGGTACATTTCGTCGGCATCTGCGGCACCGCGATGGCTTCCGTCGCCGCCGCCATGAAGGACAAAGGTTACGAGGTCACTGGCTCCGACACGAACGTCTATCCGCCCATGTCCACCTTCCTCGCCGAGCGGAAGATCGACGTGATGCCCACCTACGCGGAGAAGAATCTTTCGCACAAACCCGACATCGTCGTCATCGGCAACGCCATGTCGCGAGGCAATCCCGAGGTCGAAGCCGTGCTCGATCACAAGCTCCGCTACTGTTCGCTCCCCGAGCTGCTCAAGGAATTCTTCATGCGCGGCAAGCGCGTGGTCGTTGTCAGCGGAACGCACGGCAAGACCACCACCACCTCCCTACTCACGTGGGTCTTCGAGCACAACAAGCTCAACCCCTCGTTCCTCATCGGCGGCATCCCGAACAATCTCGGCCAGGGCGCGCGCTTCACGGACGGCGAATGGTTCATCATCGAGGGCGACGAATACGACACCGCCTTCTTCGACAAGCGCAGCAAGTTCGTCCACTACCTCCCCGAGGTCGTGATCGTGAACAACCTCGAGTTCGATCACGCCGACATTTTCGACAACCTCGCAACGATCCAGAAATCCTTCACGCACCTCATTCGCCTGATCCCGCGCGGCGGCTTGCTCCTCGCCAATGGTGACGACGCCAACATCGCGCCCTTGCTCAACGTGAACTTCTGTCCCGTCAAACGCTTCGGCCTCGGCGAGGACAACGCCTTCCGCGCCTTCAATCTTCGCTTCGGTCCCACCGCGAGCACCTTCGAGATCCCGAGCTTCAAGTTCCAGATCGATCTCGTGGGCGAACTCAATGTGCGCAATGCGCTGGCCGTCGTCGCCGCCGCGAAACATTGCGGGCTCAAGAACCAGCAAATCCAGGACGCCTTCAGCACCTTCCGCGGCATCAAGCGCCGCATGGAAGTCAAAGGCATCGCCGGCGGCGTCACCGTCGTGGACGACTTCGGCCATCACCCCACGGCCATCCGCGAAACCCTCAAGGCGTTGCGCTTAAAATTTGCCGGCCAGAAAATCTGGGCCGTCTTCGAGCCGCGCACCAACACCACGCGCCGCAACGTCTTTCAGGCCGAACTCGCCGCCGCCTTTGCCGATGCCGACGCCGTCGTCATCTCCGAAGTCGCGCGCCTCGAACAAGTCCCCGCCGCCGAACGCCTCGACCCCGCGCGCCTGATGAGCGACATCAAGGCCAGCGGCAAACCCGCGGAATATCTCTCCAGCGTGGACGCCATCATCGACCACCTGAAGAAGAACGCGGCGGGTGGCAACGTCATCTGCATCTTCAGCAACGGCGGCTTCGGAGGAATTCACGGGAAGCTCTTGAGCGCCCTCCAGTTCCGGCGCTGAGTTCAATTCGCATGAATCGTGTTGGCGGCGGGGTTTAACAGTCACGGGGAGCACACGCGCCATCGCGTGTTCCGACCGGTGCCCTCGCCGGTCGGCGACGGGCGCGAAAACCCAAACCAACGGCTGCGTGTGCCGCCGCTCTCCGGTGTTCCGCGAGGAGGCGTGCGCTCCCCATCCAAATGAATCGTTCCGGTTAAGATGCGCCCCTATCGGACGTAATCAGGGCTTGCTCACCGGATCAATCACCTATCAAGCTGCTGAAAAACAAAGCCGGATATTAGGCGGACTCCGCAAATCCTTGGAGTCGGCCTGACCCTCAACCCTCAATCCTCAACTCCCCGGAACGCCTGCACCTCCCCCGCACCCATCTCGCGCGGATGCCGCCACCGTGCCCCCGGCGTCCCGCCGGGTTCCCCCGGGTGGGGCAAGACTCCGTCGCGCCCTGATCATCCTTCGCCCTTCGCCCTTCACCTCACCCATCCAGTGGGCTGCGCACCCCCATCCCCGGCTTTGCCATCACATGCGTGTAAAGCTGCGTCGTCGCCACGTCCTTGTGCCCCAGCAAATCTTGGACGGTGCGGATGTCCGTCCCGCCTTCCAGCAGATGCGTGGCGAAGGAGTGCCGCAAGGTATGCGGCGTCGCCCGTTTGTTCAGTTCCGCCCTGGCCACCGCCGCCTTCATGGCCCGCTGCAACGTCTCCGGCAACAGATGATGCCGCCACCGCCCCGCCCCCGGCGCCGGCGCGTCCGGGCGTCGCCGCCCCTCCGTCAGCCCCCGCGCCGGGAACACCCACTGCCACGGCCATTCCCGCGGCGCGCTCGGATACTTGCGCGCCAGCGCCTCCGGCAACCACACCCCGGC
>JBBRBM010000061.1:0-29786 GCA_038205745.1 Verrucomicrobiota bacterium
GCCGGGTGGTGGAGAGTGGCCGGCAGGTGAGCTTGCGATTGACCAGCACGCACGCCGAGGCCGCGCGGGCGCAACGCCTGTTGACGGGCCTGAGCCTGTTTTTGAGCGGACTGGGGAACACTGCGGAGCAGTTGAAGCCCGTACAACGCTGGGAGCGGATCTGGGCGAGGATTTTGGAACCGTGGCGGCGGCCCCAGGCGGCGTTGCCGGGTCCCAGCGGGTGAAGGTTAGCCCGAGCGCAGAACCAACCGTCCCACTCGAACTCAACGCCGCGCCAAAAAGCCGTCGTGCCGGCCCCACACGCCCTCTACTGCCGTTTTAAGGATGAAGCAAATACATGCGCGCTGGCCGGACACCGTGCGGATCATGCTTACCGGAAACGCCGATCGTGAAACCGCCGTGAACGCAGTGAATCAGGGGCGCATCTTTCAATTCCTGTCGAAGCCGTGCTCCACCGAAGTCCTCACGCGTGTGTTAAACAGTGCGCTGGAACAATATCGATTGGTGGTGGCGGAGCGTGAACTGATCGAGAACACGCTGGCAGGTGCGGTCAAAACGCTGACGAACATTCTCTCGCTCGTGGATCCGCAGTCCTTCGGCCGGGGCGAGCGGCTGCGTGATTACGTTCGCATCGTCACCGGCCACTTCGCTTACCCGCAGCGATGGAAACTTGAACTCGCCGCGATGCTTTCACAACTCGGCGACGTAAGCGTGCCCGGTGTTGTGAGTCGGAGTTGGTGGTGTAATCACGAAACGCGCACCCGGCTGGCGAGGCAACGATTCGGCGACCCATTAAGCCAGGTCGAGCCCGCGCATGGTTCCCGTCGAGGTGGCGAACTTGTCGGCTTCGATGCCCATGCGTTGCAGCATCGAGACGAAGAGGTTTGGCAGCGGATAATTGCGCTGGGTATCGAACGCGAGATGCTGGCCGTGCTTGAAACCGCCGCCGGCAAAGATCGTCGGCAGGTTCGTGGTGACGTGGGTGTTCGCGTTGCCGAGATTCGAGCCGTAAAGAATCATCGTGCGATCGAGCAGCGTCTCTCCGTCTTCCTTCACCGACTTCAAGTCGTTGAACAGTTTCGCGAGCAGCTTCATGTGCCATTCGTCAATGGCTTTCAACTGCGCGAGCTTCGCCTGAGATTTGCCGTGGTGCGACAGATTGTGATAGCCGTCCGTGATCTCCACGCCTTCCACGTCAATGGCCGGTGAGTTCACGCTGTCCAGCAGGAGTGAGATCGAGCGTGTCGAGTCGGTCTCGAACGCCAGCTTCGCCATGTCGTACATCAGCTCGACCTTTTCCATGTAAGCACGCGGGCTCGCCGGATCCAGCGGCACGGAGGCGGTCACATGCGGCTTGGGCTTGTGCTCCCATTCGCGCGACATGGCCATGCGCTTCTCGAGATCGCGCACACTGGTGAAATACTGATCGAGACGTTCGTGGTCGCGCGCGCCGAGGTTCCGCTGCAAGCCCTTCGCCTGATCGCCGACCGCGTCGAGAATGCTTTCGCCGAGTGCGAGCTTGCGGACTTGGGCATCCATTTCTTCCCTGGTTCCGCGGATGAAGAGTTTCTTGAAAACATCCGCAGCTTTTTCTTCGCACGGAATCAGCACGCCCGAACTTGTCCATGACAAACTGCGCAACCCTTGCTGCACGTTCACACCGAGCGTGAGCGACTGGAAACGCGTGAGGTAACCGATGCGCTCGGCGATGTATTGGTCGAGTGAGATCGTGTTTCGGAATCCGCCGCTGCCGGGATGCGGCGACGCGGTCAGGAAGCAGTTGTCCGCCGGATGCCCGCCGTCCACATCGGGATGCCACACGCCGCTGAACACGGAGAAGTCATTGCGATGCTGCTTGAGCAACTGTAGATACGGGGACAATTCGTAGTCACGCCCAGCCGTCTTCGGGAAGAAATTCTCCGGCAACAGACCCAGATTATTGCAAATGCCGAACATCCGGCGCGGCTTCCCACCGGGAGTCGCCGTCGCGCTCGCCACTTTGCGCACCGCAGCAAACGCCGGCGACATCGCGTCCAGCATCGGAAGCGAAAGAGCGATGCCGGTGTCACGGAGAAAATTGCGGCGAGACATTTCCCGCCGCGTCGAAACGAATGGTCCCTTCATAAAATGATTGTCCCCTGCAAGGTTCATTGACGGCTGAGCTTCCTCATTTATTGCGGAATAAATCGCTCTGCACAAGCTCACGGATAAGTGTTCGCACGCCGTAGCGCGTGGACGAAGTGCGATCGAGCACGCGTTCAATTTCGGCTCGATCGCTGAAACCCACCGGAGCTCCCGTCGCGTACACCGTGAGTTGGCGGGCGAGATTGCGAGCGATCAGGCGCTCATCTCCAAGAAGCAACTTCTTCAACTCGCGAACGTCGGCGAACTTTCGCCCATCCGGCAACTCACCAGTCGCATCGACCGGCGGGCCGTAATGGAATTCGAATTTCTGCCCGCTCTTCGCCAAACCCTTTTCCGGTGTTCCACCCGTCGCGCGGTAGCGTTCGCGCCAGCCGCCCAGCACGTCGAAGCTCTCCAGTGCGAACCCCGCCGGATCAATCCTGGTGTGACATGCGTTGCAGCTTTCCTGGGTACGATGTTTCGCCAGTTGTTCTCGAATCGTCGTCGCGCCACGAATGTCCGGCTCAACTGCGGGCACACTCGGCGGTGGCGGCGGCGGCTTCTGTCCAAGGATGCGTTCCATGATCCACGCGCCGCGCACGACAGGCGAAGTCGTGGTTCCATTCGCAGTCACCTTGAGCACGCTCGCCTGAGTCATCAGTCCGCCGCGCACCGTGTCCTTTGGCAGAGGGACGCGACGCAGCTTCACACCTTCTTTCGCCGGCAATCCGTAATGCATCGCAAGGCGCTCGTTCAGCATTGCGAAGTCCGAGTCCACGATATTGCTCGCGGGCAAATCTGATTTCAGCAACTCGGCGAAGAACGCGCGTGTTTCCGCCAGCGAGGATTCTTCAAGCAGGTCGTCGAGATAATAATCCGAATACAAGGCCGCGTCCGGCGAAGTGGCTGAAATCCGGCGCAGCTCCAGCCAGTAATCGAGGAACGCTTCGACAAATCGTTGCGCCTTTGGATCGTTGAGCATCCGATCGGTTTGCGCGCGCAGTATATCTTGTTGGCGCAATCCACCGCGCGCGGCAACCTGACGCAACTCGGCATCCGGCGGCGAATTCCACAGGAAGAACGAAAGGCGCGAAGCGAGCGCGTAATCGTCCAGACGTCCCGGCTTCTCTTCGAGGTAAATGAACTCGGGCGAACAGAGTACCGCGGTGTATCCCGCCAGCATCGCATCCGTGAAACTGTTGCCGGTCTTCAACGCCTTTTGGATCACCGGAAGGAAACGCTTCATTTCGGAATCGGTCGCAGGACGCCGGTAGGCATTGCCGACGAAGTGACGCAACAGCCGCTCCGCATCGGCTGTTGGCTTTTTCGAAATCACTTCCACGCCGGAAGGTGCAGTGAATTTCGCGAACCGATTTGTTTCCGGCGCGGCTTTCTCATTTTGCTCCGCCGGTTTTCGATTCACCATTGCGAGATCGCCGAACAGCAGCTTGTGCCCGGCCGTCGGCCACGCATCGTAAATGGGCCCTTCAGCTTCCAACCAACGCCACACGACACCGGGCTGCCCATCCTTTTCCGCGAGCGGATTTTGCCAGCGAGTGGCACCGGGCCGGGATCGAAAGAGGCGCGCGGCATCGGGCCGGATCGTTTCGCCGGCGAGCAAATAAACATCGAGCTCGTTCACCGCAGGCTCGGGCGTCACGTCGAAATCGCCCAGGCGACGCAACAGGTGCGGCGGTGTTTCCGAATAAATTGTGATCGGCTCGGAGCGGCGGCCTTTGGAGATGTCGTCGAGGTTCGGGATGAACCACTTGTTGCTCTGTCCGGGCCCGACCCACACCGAGTAACCCATGAAGCGCAGTTTGTATCGGCCGGCGACGGGTGCGCGGAAGCCATTCCACTTCGGCTCAATTGGTTCGTAGGCGCTTGCGACGACACCGACGCCTTCGAGTTCGCGCACTTCCTTGTTCGTGCTCGTATTCGGCGCCTTGCCTGCGCGCACATCGGCCTGAGCTTCAAAACCGAGCACCGGAAACGTCGCCCGCTCCGGCGCGGTATTGAACACGGAGAACTTCATCGGCCCGGTGAAGCTGCGTTGATCGCGCGTGTAGTAGCGGGTGGTTTTTGCTTCGGGGCGGGCCGCGTGGGTGGCCATCACCTGCCGCAACGCGTAATCAGCCGCCTGGAGATAGCGCGCCATCTGGACATGCGACACATCAAGCGAATCACCCACTTTATTGAAACGGAAGGCTTCGCCGTCTTCCGGCAACGAATCCCTGATCTGCAACCAGGGCGTCTGGAGCAGGTCGCGCAGCGCGTTCTCGTATTCGTAGCGATTCAACCGCCGTTGCGTGGAACGACCTTCACGAGCGAAGCGCTCCTGCTCCACGCCCGCCAGCGATGAGGCGACAGCATTGGTGAAGGCTTCCATTTCCGCTGCCGCGGGGCGCGCCTTTTTCTTCGGAGGCATTTCTCCACTCGCCACGCGATCATGCACGAGCACCCACTTGGAAAAACTGAGCGGGCTGGTCAGTTCAAACTTCAGCGCGGTGAGGTCGAGGTCGCCTTTCTTCGTCTCCGCGTCGTGGCACTCGGTGCAATGCTTTTCGATGAACGGCCGAAGGTCAGGAGCCGCAGCGTCCATGCGAAGCGCTGCAAAAACCAGCGCTCCCCAATAAACAAAAAGTCTCGCTCTCAAAGTCGTCACAGGAATTGTCCCAAGCTCACCAGAACATCTGGACGATTTCGAGCAGGAATAACTTCAAGTGAGTTCGGAATAAGTCGGTCCCGCAGCTCGACGAATTGCGACGGGCACCGCGTGAAACACCGACTACTGTTTCACGGATTACTTCTCCATCAGTGCAGCGCCACCGTCAGATAGTAGAAGTGTTGAGGCGTTCCGGGTGCGGCGAACACCACCTTGAACTCGTTGCCGGAGACGTTGATGGGCAGAGACACCGCCAGGGGCGAGAACGGCGAGCCGATGGCAGGACTGTGGCGAACGCCGAAATCGAAGTTGCCGATGTAAGCGGCCGGCCAGGTGAAGTGGATTTCCACCAACCCGCCAGACTCGTCGAGCGAGACGATGGGAGCAAAGAATGGCACCGCAGATCCGCCCGGGCGGCCATAAAAGTCGAGCGGATCAGAATTCCCGAGCATCTCCTGCAGGTTGCTGTAGCCGTCCCCATCGGCATCGCCGAAGGGATTCGTGAAACCATTGACGCCGAAGAAACGTTGTTCCCAGGTATCGATCAACAGATTGCCGTTGCCATCGTTGTCTGTGGCGATGGGAACGCTGCAGAGAAGCGCCGAAGTTACTTCGATGGCGAGATAGGCGCACGTCGAGTTGGTCACGTCGGTATAACCGGAAATTTCCACGAGACTGCCGGGCAACATCTGGAAATTATCCGGGAAGCTGAAGGCGAGCCCGGCGGAATTGAGCAGTGTCCATGTGGCGCCGCCGCCGTTCTGGTCGAGAATGCGGCACGGCCCGCCGACGGTGTCGTTGCGCACCATCAGCACGACGTTCGTCGTTGGGCGAGGCGGCACGGCGGCCAGAATGTTACTTCCGCCAATTCGTGCCGAGGCGAACTGGCCGGCGCTTGTGGCCCAAAAAAGATAATTCGATTCCAGCGTCCCGTTCCAAAGGAAGTAACGAACCTCGTCGATGGGTGAAGCGAACGTCGCGGGGTTCGTGTTGTTCTGCACGCTGCTGATTCGATAAATGTCCTGCACCACCGAGCGCAACGCGACGATGTTCACGCTGACAGAATTCTCCACCAGATTGCTGATGGTCGAGAAGATGGTCTGGAGCTTGTAGCCGGGCTGATTGGTTGTCGCGTATTCGAGCGAGAGCAACGTGGCCTGCGGCGGATTCGTGCGGCCAAGGTCGCTGGTGCGATACGAGAACAGAGTGATGTTCGTCCACCAATTGCTGCCGCGGGCGCCCAGGATTTGCGCCACCTTCTGCTCGACCAGCAGCGACGCGAGGCTCTTGCGCACGCTCAAGGTGTTCGTCAGCACGCTACGCGGCAGGTTGTTCAACGTGTTCGAGGCGGACAGGATCCAATTCGTCGCCGCGTTGGTGATGTTGCCTCCGCTGTAAACATACGTGATGGCCGGGAACACCAGCGGCGGGACCGGAATCATGCCGATCAATTCGCGGCCGACAACCTTGTTGGTGTTCGTCGTCAGAATGGAGAAGTGCTGCTCACTCACAAAGCTGAGCAATCGGTCTTCAGCCACGATCGCGATGTTCGTGAGGCGCGTGAAGGGGTTGTTCGCATTCGTGGTGGTGTTCAGTCCGTAGAGGCTTCCCTGAAAATTATACGCACGAACAGCCGTGCCCGTCGCACTCAGCGTGACGCGATTTGAAAATCCATCCCACGGCAACGGCGTGATCGAAAGGTCGAAGGCCGCCTGGTCGTCGAGGTGCGGGAAATTGGTGGGGACACTGGTGATGTCGTTGGGATTACGGTTGTGAAGCAACTCTTCGAGATCGCTGTAGCCGTCGTGATCGCTGTCGCTGCCGCCGGTGGGATTCAAACCTTTTGCGAGCTCCACATAATCGGGCACGCCGTCGCCGTCGGAATCGAGCTTGGAGGCGCTTTGCGAGAAGGAGTAGCCCGCCGACTTGATCGCGGACTTTGCCGCGTTCGCCAGCGGCTGGCCGTAGTATTGGACGGTGGCATTGGTGAACAGCCAGTTGGTCGTGGTGCCGGTCCAGGTGTTCCAAGCGCCTGAGCCGATGCGGAAGAAGATGGAGTCCGTGGGATTCGCGCTCGCGAAGGCGATCTTGATCGCGGTGGCGTATTGGCCCGGGGCTGGCGAAATCGTCACCTCGCTTACCTTGTCGCCGGCAGGGGCATTGAAGCTGAAAAGCGAGATCATGTTGCTGTACTGATTGGCGAGGCCGAATGCAGCGGCCGGATGCGCATTGCCCAGCGACAGCAACGCTGGATTCGCCAGGCCCTGCGTCGAGTTGAGGAACGTCTCGCGATTCACGGAAATCGCCGGCGGCCCACCCGTGACGAGCGGTTTGCTCGACCAATCGCCGGCGCTGTTCACGCGCAGCAGCACGGGATTGTTGGTCACGAATGGCTCGTATTGAAACTGCATCACGTTGCCCGATGCGGCGTAAGCCGAAATCCGCGGCAGATCGCCGGAAGCCGAGTTGGAATAACTGCTGCCGTTCCAGTTCCACTGCTTGAACTTCGACGACGTGTTCTGTCCGAGCGGCGCCGAGTACGCCATGAAGCCGTTGTTGGCCAGGGCGCCCGCGCCGGTGAAATGCTCGCCCGGATCGGCGTTGAACTGCTGCACCGCCGTCGGCGCTCCCAGTCCGGTGAAGTTGTAAACTGTCGCCGACGTGCCGCCGACCCAGAACGCCAGCAGCTTGGTGCCGTTGGTTCCCGGCAAGGCGAACAATCGGTCGAAAGAATTCGACAACGTGTAAATGGTCGTGAACGCGAAACCGTACGTGCCGAGCGCCGGTTCGTTCACCTGGTACTGGTAGATAAAATTCGTTGTTGGCGAGTAGAACAGGATTTGCGTGTACGGGTTCGTGAGCACGAACTGCGCTGAAAGATATTCCCACGGCTGCGGAGTCGTTGGCGTCGCGACGAGGTTCGTCAACACCGGACTGACGCTCGCCAGATCGAGGAATGCGAAGATGTCAGCCGTCGGCGAGACGTTGCGCTGAAACAGCGCGAGCTTCGGCGCGCGGTTCGTATGCACGAGCACCGCGTTGATGTCCTCGCGCAATGCACCGGTGTTCGCATCGGAGATTTGCGTGCGATTCGTCGTCCCGACGTTGCGCATCAGCGTTTGTCGATAAGACGCAACACCGTTGTAAATGCTCGCTACGTAAAGATCGTCGTGCGTCGTGTTGCCGCCGCCCCCGATGTCGATCACTCCGACTGCGTTCGGCCCCAGCGACGAGATGTAAACGGACTGCGGCAGCCCGGCCACGGTCGAGTTGTTCGCATCCACCACGTTCAGTCTGTTCGCGTTCGGCCCGGTGATGGCGAGTGAATCGAACGTGAGCGAATTGAGTTTGCCGATGCCCAGTCCACTTGCCGGCACAATGCCGCTGGCGCGCGCTGCCACCCACGAGTACGTGCCAGGGGCGAGTTGATACGCCAATCGATAATTCCCCGTCGCACGATCCACGATGATGAGATCGCGACGCCCGTCGCCGTCAAGGTCGCCATCCGACTGGAGCTCGAACGGAGTGTCGCACACGAACGGTTGCGTGGCGGCGCTCGCAAAAACCGCTGAGAAGAGGAGAAGCGCAAACAACGCGGCCATAGTGGTGGAACTCGTCGCGCCGCGACGCGTCGCCGTGTTCAGCGGCGTGATCTGCCGTCCGTCGAACGCGGACTGAATAGCCGCAGAGCGACCAATTCCACCGACCGCGAAGACTGCTTCCGTTCGGGGTTGATTCATCGCTGCGCTCACCAATCTGAAATCACCAATCTGAAATCTGAAATTTCTCATGGCACCTCCACTTCGTTGGACTGGATCAACTGATCGATCTCCCTGTTCTCCTTGAGGCGCACGAGCACGTAGCGGTAACGCGCGCCGGAGATCTGCGGTTGCGTATCGCGAATCCAGAGATAGAGCGCGTTGCTCGTCTGTCCCGAAACGCTGGTCACGGCAATGAACGGATCCCAAATGATCGTGGTCGGCTGCTTGCCTGGAACGATGTTCACCTCGTAAGCGATCTTTTCCATCAAAGGCGAAACCTGAATCACGTCGCCGGAGACCGTGGGGAAATTCGCATTCGGAACCTGGTACCGATACAGCGCGCACGGGAAAATCACCTGGCCCGCCGCATTCGTCTCAAGCGCGTCGTGCGGGTTGTAAGGCGTGGCCGCGGAAATGGTCGGCGGCTGTCCGTCGCGTCCGGGATTCACGAAGGAGCGGGGGATGTTCGCTGCGCCAACGAGCACGCCGTTTCCTTCAAAGCTCGACGTGCGCAGCACCGGCGCGGAACTCGTCGGCGAGAGGAAAAATGCCAGCGCGAAGAAGCTCGCGTTCGTGGACGGCAATGGACGTTTCGGCCACGGCACTTGTGGCGACGGCACATTGGTTTCACCCCAGATGAACGTCTCGAAATTGCTGAACTCGCCGGCATTCCCGTTTTTGCCCAGCGCACGAACCGTCACGATATACGTCTTGCCGATCTGGATGTTCGCCGGCACGAGGAACTGCGGACCGTTGTTGCCGAATGCCGGTCCAGCCTTCGGCGTGATGTAAGCGTAGAAAACGTTCGTCCCTTCGCCGTTCGAGTTTGAGTAAGTCATCGTGGCGGGCGGCGCGCCGGTGAACGCGAGAATGCTCGAGAACGTCACGTTGGTGACCGGTGGCGTCGGTGACCCGGCGATGCGCACCTCGAAGCGGTCCACGCCATACGGCGGGCAGAACCACGAGATGTTCATGCCGGCGGCGTTCGTGTTGCCGGTCGGCGTCAGCTTCGTCAGCACTGGTATGGGCAACGGCTCGACGGGCGCGGTGTCGATGCAGCCGATGTTCACCATCGGGCTCGGATTTCCGTGTTCGTCCAGCAACTGAAAGTAGAAGCAAATTGTTCCACCGTTCACCGGCGGGGCGTTCTCGAAGCACTCGTAAAGCGCGAAGATGTTCGAGATCGCTCCGTCGCAGATCAGCGAGAGTGGGCCGTCATCGACGCGGCGGTAAATCCGATACTCCTTGCTGCCCGGTGTCGGGAAGATGATCACGCCGATGTTGTTAGTGCCGGATACGCCGCTGCCACCGGGACCGCCCGGGTCGTGCTCGCGGCAGTCGCGGTCTTTCTGGTCGGCGCGGAGGCGCTCGTTGATCGTGTAGGCTTCGAAATCGACCTGGGCGTAGGTGCCCGCCGGCGGCAGTTCGAGTTGGTTGGCGATCGCAAAGTTGGAGACCTTCCCGTTAAACAAACCTGCGCGGCAACGGATGTCCACGCTCACGGAATATTGTCCGCCATCCGGACTGCGCGGCGGCGTCCACCATGCCGATGCGCTCGGTCCGCCCTGGAAATAAATCTGACCGAAATCATTCGTCTGATTGATCGTGGTGCCGCCCGCGAAACTCGTGTAGCGGATCACGCAATAGAACTGCGCCCACTCGAAACGCTGATCGAGACGCGTGGCGGTCAGGTGAAAGTAGAAGTTTTCAGGCTCGGCCTCGCGGTACGAAAATATCTGCGAGCGCACGTAACGCGTCAGCGGTCGCAAACAATTGATCTCGATGATGCCGACGCCTGCATCAGGACCCGTGCGGTCGCGCAACACTCCCCAGGCCGGGCCGCCGGGACCCGAGAGATTCTGCCGGCAGGCGCCCGCGTCACCCGCCCGCACCGTGTACCAAAATGTTTTTCCGAGATCGGTGGCGGTCTTTGGCGACGTCGGGCCCACGTCGAGGTAGTTGTTGAATGTCGCTCCCGGAACATGCGCCACCACTCCGATCAGGTGATTGCTGATGTCGCCTGAGAGCGCGTGCATCTGTGTGATGCTGGTCCAGCGATAGATCCAATAGTTCGTCGTCGTATCGTTTGTGTTGATGTTCTGCTTCCAGATGACCCGCAGCGCCTGGTTCGAGGTCATGGTGCCCACGTCATATTTGTAGTCGTTCACCACGTGGACATTGCGGGGCGGCATGGGCGGCATGCGGTCGCATACCGTCGCGAGAACACCTTGCGACACGAAGCCGTCGCGCCCCAGCACGTCGCGCGCGGTGACGTAGTAAAAGAACTGCGCGCCGTTCACCCAGCCGTTGTTCACGTAGTTGCTCCGTCCGCGTCCGTCGTCATCCATGATGAAGAATGTGTTCGTGTCACCAGCGGGCGGGAAAACGTTCGCCGCTTCGGCGAAGCTGAACGACTTGCGCGGCGTCAGCGGCGCGCGGTTCACGCGCTTCACAATATTGGGCGAGGTTACGGCGAGATTGCTCAGCACGTTGATGGGTGGCGGCGTGGCGGCGTTCCATCCGTGACCCAGCGCGTAGGTTCGTTCCATCCGGTAAAGGTTGTAGCCGAATTGCATCAACCCGAGCCGGCGCAACGGGTCCGGCATGCTCCAGCGCAGCTTGACGTTCAGGTCGCCGCGCGGGCTGTTCTCGGGAACGATCACGGGCGCGCCCGGCGCGGGCAACACGGTGGGACTTCCCGCTGTCACCGTGACCCGCCCGATCACCGCGATGTCCTTGTCCTGGATCATGTCGTAAACGCGCACTTCAAATGTCTGTGTTGACGCGGGGGGAATGAGTTCGGCGTCCGCCATGCCGAGCGCGAGGTTGATGCCCGCGTGATTGCGCGCGAGCAGCATCAGGTTCTGGTAATACTTCGCGTCGGTGAGCGAGCCTCGAATGACCGCCGAAAGCTGGTCCGCGCGCGAAATGGCATTGGACGGCATGAGGTTGCCGAAGATTTGCAGCAGGTCGTCCTGCAATTTGAACAAGTCATCACCCAGGGCCGCACCGCGCCGCAGCAAAGGCTCGATCACGCGCGCGTCCGTTTGCGTCATCACGACGGAACGGCGCACGTAGGGCGCCGGATTCGTGGCCTCGCCGAATTTTGAATAGACGGCGAAGACGCGATTGCTGATGAGCGCCGGCGTTGTGGATTGCCACAGGATGTAAGCCCAGTGCTGGCCGTTTGTGTCCTGCGCCACGGTGCCCACCGTGTAGACGATGTCGCCAATGCCGCCTTGTGCGCGCGCCACGGTCGAGGCCGCCAGCGCCGCCATCAGCACCGCGCCAGCCGCGAAACGTCGGATGAAAGAAAAATGCAGCGTGTTCATGTTCGCAGAATCAATCGAAGTGCCACGACTTGTTCACGTAGGAGATGCTCACGTCTTTGCTGATCGAGATGCAGAACGGACACGGCCCGATCTCCGCCTCGAAATGTCCCTTGCCCTTGAATTGCAGATCATTGCCATGCTTCACACCGATCATCGTGATGTCGCCTTCAATGCTCACGATGCAGAGCAACGAACCAGAGACGCCAAGGAACATCTTGCCGCCGTAAGTCGGGCCTTCCACGAAGTAGAACGCTCCCGCCCCGACACCGGCTGAAATCTCGAAGAGGCACGACGCGGGAATGCCGAGCACCAGCTCCGAGACCGGAAGCCATCCCTGTGCGTAAACGTATCCGCCGGTGAAGGGTGGCTGGCCCAGCACGCTGGCCACGTCTGGATCGATCAGCGTGATCGGATCAAGCGTGCAGGTGCGTCCGAAGAAAACAGCGCCGGAGAAATCGTAGCCGTTGAATCGCACGCCGCCTTTCAGCGCGATGTAGTTCTCGTATTTGCCGAACGCCAGGGCTGCCGCGAGGTCGTGCAGCACGAACGCCTCGAAGCTGAGGTCGCCGTTGAGTTCGAGCGAGCCGCCGAAGTTCACCGGGAACGGCACCGTGCCGTCGAACGTGAACTTGGTCGCGATGGAGCAGGAGAGATCGGGGCTGATCCAATCGAGCGAAACGTCGTCTGCGCCGATCGTGACTTCCGTGTAAGGCGCGTTGGAACTTGAGCAGCCAGGCGTGCCGTCGGAGTCGTATTCCTTGATCTGGAGATACGCGTTGAACTCCATCGAGTCGGGTGCCTTCCACTCGAAGTGCGCGTCGATGCGCAGCAGTTTCAGCGAGTCACCGTTGATGAGCGCGTGGCCGCTGATCTTGCCGGCGCCCATCACGTCGCTGATGTCGCCGAGAGCGCTGTTGATCGAATTATCGAGTTCGGCGAGCGACTGGCTGATCAGCTCGCGCATCACGTCGTTGACCTGCTGAAAGACGGAATCGACCTGCTCGCGCATGGCGGCGTCGAGGTCATAGAGCCGCTGGCGCATGATCTCCTGCACCTTGGCGGAAGCGGTGGTGGCGAAGAACTCGTCCTCGATTTTCTGGCGCACGAACTTCTTCACATCCGCGGAGCTGATATGCGTGAACGGGTTGTCCACATTGAAGTTGAGCTGGCCGAGGTACTGGGTGAGTTGCAGCGACACCTGCGCCGTCACATTGCTCAACTCGCTGCTGTAACTCTTGATGGTGTTGTCAATCTCGGTCGTGAATTCGCCTGCCGAGTGCAGTTGCGCCTCGACGCTCGCGATCGTGCTCTTGGTCGTCTGGAGCGCGTCCGTGATCTGTGTCAGTTGCGGCTCGACCTCGTGCAGCACGTTGCTGAGCGTGGGTCCGATCACGGCATTGATGAATTCGGGCGCGATGTCCTGGACCAATGATCCCACGAGCCCGGGCAAAATTGGCCGGTTGCCCGTCACTTGCGCGAGCAGGCCCGTCACCGGGCCGCTCAAAGGCTGACCGTTCGTGGTGACGTTGATGACGTCAACGATGGCGCAGACGGCATTCGATGCGTTGCCGAGATACGTCTCGACCTGGTGAATCAGGTTGTTTGCTTCTCCAACGGCGCTGCCGACATCCTTGAGCACCGTCGTGAGGTTGTTCGCGATGGGCGCGATGCCGTTGCCGATCAGAATGTTCGCCGAGTTGGAACTGACACTTTGGAGGAACTGCTGTTTCTGTGCGATGCCGAGCGAGTTCCAGGTGATGGCCCACTGGTTGGAAAGCGTGTTGTAAAGCGTGTCGATGATGGGATCGACCGTGCGATCGAACACGCCGTCCATGAGCCGGTTCATCTGGGTGTCGAGCACCTGGTTCAACTGGTCGAGACCGGTGCTGAGCAGGTCGTGGACGGGTTGGGTGGCGGCATCCACGATGGCGTGGGCGACGCCAGTCGCTTCGTCGAGGGCGTTGAAGGCAAGGTTCGCAATGCTGATCTTGGGCAGGCCGTCGTATTGCGCGCCGAAATCGAGCGAACACTCCTTCGCATCCATGTAGGTGATCTCGTGCTGGATTTGCAGGACGAAGAAATCATCCTCGATCTGCTGCCACGACCTGAACGAGCGGAGCGTGAAGTTCCACGAGAGCGGGTAATCGAAATCCACGACGCCAAGCCACAGACGCTGCGCGCGCGGATGCCATTCCTCGCTCGATGAATTGTCGCGATACTCGGCAATGCTTGGCGCCGTGCTCGGCCACCCGCGATTGGTCCAATCGAAGGAATTGGTTTCAAAGGGCGTGCGGCCCGACGGATCAAGCCAGCCGTGGTTCGGATTGCTCGTGCCGGCGCGCGGCCATCCGCCGGAGAGATAAATCGGCGCGTTGCTCGCCGCCACGCCGTTGGTGTGGCAACTCGTTTGCAGGTGCAATTGGAGATCCTCGAAGAACGGCGCATCCAACTTGCCGAAAATGTTCTGCCAGCCTGCGGTGGGCGATGGCGGCGCTCCGGCGTAGCTATTGTAGTACGCGTCCGCGATGGGCGTGAACGTATAGGTGCTCTTGTTCGGCCCATCGATCTTGAAGAGGTTGGGCACCTTCAACCGCGAC
Source organism: Verrucomicrobiota bacterium (assembly GCA_038205745.1). Lineage (GTDB taxonomy): Bacteria > Verrucomicrobiota > Verrucomicrobiia > Limisphaerales > SIBH01 > JANNGC01. The sequence continues at coordinate 14,480 of JBBRBM010000061.1, forward strand.
GTCACGCCAGCCAGCCCGAAGGATTTGGGAATTTGATCGCCAGTCGAAAAGAACCCGACGTTGCCGTAGAGCGGCTTGTCCACGTGCGACGCATAACCTTCGATGCTGAGCACGAGGTAACCCTGGCTCGGATCGCAGTTGTTCGGTCCGGTAAATTTGATCGCGTGTGTTTTGAAGTCGGCCTGCCAGTACGACATCAGCTTGAACGGATTGATGAAAGGCACCTCTGCATTCAATGGCGCTCCGAGGCAGGAGAACTTCATCTTCTCAAAGTTCTGAATGAAGTCCGACGGGTAAGGCAGGTTCACTGCGCCATCTGTCACTGAGTCGATGTTCTGGCTGTCGCGATAAGACAATCCGTAACTCGTGAAGGTGAAGCTGTAGCCCCAAAGCGTGAGCGTGCTCGGGAATGTCCCCGGCACCGCTTCGTGAATGCCCGTCACGCCGGAGTAGCGCACGTAGTACTTCGAACGCGCGTCGAGCTTCCAGCCGATGTTCGGCGTGCCGGCGATGGTGCTCTTCGCGTTGTGCGCGGAATCGACGAGGCAGCGGAAGTTCAACCCGGCGTAATCCGAGTAACCCTCCGTGTAACCGTTCGACAACGGACGCTCGATGCGGACGAGGTTTGAGACGGCGAATCCAGTGAAGAGAATCGTCGTCGGTCCATGCACGTCCGGCAGCAGATTTTGATCGCCGCGCAAAAATGCACCGGGCATGTGAAACGCGCCTTGATTGAATGTGAGCGCCTGTTGCGCGTAGTTCGGCAGCGAACTGATGTAGCCCCATTGGAGATCGACTGCGCCGGTCGTGGGTCCGCCGGCCACGATGCCGCCGTCGCGGGTGAAGCCGAACAAATTGTTCGATGAAGTGATCTCCGGCATCGCGGGTGGCAGTGCCGCGCCCGCGCAGCCGGGACATTCCTTCGTGTAAGGAACCGCCACGGGTTTGGCGCCATTCAGGGCGCTCGAAGTCCCGGGCAACACAAAGTCATCCGCCACATTCATGTCGCCGGACCCGGACCATTCCACGTAGGTGTCGTATGGGAAGTGAGCGCGGAATCCGCCCGGCGAGAATTTGAAAGCCGTGGTGAGCAACGCGTTCGAGCCGCTATCCGGCCGCATGGATGTCAATGCGCCGACGCCGTTCAAAGACAGCCAATATCTTTCGTTCGATCGTTTGTCCGCCATGTTCGGCGGATCGACCAGGCTGTTGGAAACCGATTGCAGCAGCGCGTATTCAGTGGCGCGGACATAAATCGCGCCGACACCCACTGGCGGCATCTCGAACTTCCCGCTCGCGATGCGCCAGAGTATGCGGTCGGTCAGCAGCCACGCCGGCTTGGTTTCTTCTGCAGCGTAAATTGGCACGTTGGGGTCGAACACCAGATCGGAGGCGGGATCCAAAACGCTATTCAAGGCAACGTCGATGAACTGGATCATCGAGTAAGTCACCTTGCTGCTCGTGTTGTTGGTGCGATAGCCGAATCCCGCCGGCAGCGTGACCCGGACGTCCGCAAACGCTCCCGTGGCCTTCAATGACACCGGCCCGCGACGGAATCGCACGCGCGCCACGCTGTCAACATCCGGCGATGGCGCGTTCAGCACCACGGAACCACCCGTCACGATCGCGTCGCCGACGGGATTCAGATTCACGGTGAGCGGGCCGCCACTGAACGTGTGAGTCGGGCTTCCCGTCACGGTGCCGTTCACCGCACCCAACGTCGTTGGGATCACTCCTCCGACCGGCGGGTTTGCCGGTGGCGCGGCGCCCAGGCTATCGATGCGCGTGGTGATCGAGCTGAAAAGGAGATTGCCGTTGAAATGGAGCAACTCGTTCGTGGTCGTGCCACGGCTGTTTGCGGTGAGGACTTGCCCGCTGATCGGGTTATTGGTGTGGGCCAGCGTGACCGTGAGGTAATAGCGCTTGTTCACCGAGTCGAGTTGCACGGCGGGTTCGATGTCGAGCGTCTTCGAGGTCGAGATCACCTCCGGCGTAGCGAAGAAGAAAATGAAGTAATTGTTCAGCGCGTCGAGGAACGACTGGCTGTTGTTCACCAGCGGTACAAGGCTGCCGGTCGCATCGCGCAGCGTGTAATTGAACACCACCGGAATATTCGCCGAGGAAACGCCCGCATTGAAATCATCCCAGCGGTACAGGTCGTAATTCACCTGCACCTGGAACGACCGCTGGCTCGGCGACGTCTGCACGGCGAAGGTGCGCGACCACACATTGCCCGTCAGGTTTCCGAGCACGTTCAACGCGGCATCGCCGCTGACGGTGTTGGTGAAGTGATAAAAAGTTTGCGCCGCCGTCGTGAGCGTCTGCGCGAGCACGCCGTTGGTGATCATGCGGCACTCGAGATAAAACTGTGCGAACTGGCTCATGAACGCGGCGGGGCGGATAAACGCATTCGCTGTCACAGTCGTGTTTGTGCCCGCCGCCAGCGCGATCGCGTTCGTGATGTTGTAGGTGTAACTCGCGTTCGTGGTCGCGTTGCCCAGGTCGTAAATCGGATGCGGCAAACCCGTCGCGGCATTCATCAGCCGGAAGCTGAGCACATTGGAATAAGTCGTGTTCGTGCCGGTGAAGTTCTCGACCGCGAACTGAGCCTGCGCCTGGATGTTGCTTCGCCCGAAGAAAGTGTCGGAAGCCAGCACGTAGCCGCTGTAGTTCGCATTGTTCAACGAGTTCAGCGTTGAAGCGAAAGGTGCCGTGTGCGCGCGCACCAGGATGTCGTCGAGATAAGCGCCTTCGGCAATGACACTGATGTCAGAAACAAATTCGAATCGAAGCGTGTGCGACCCGCCGGCCAGCGCGGTCAATGGAAGCGTCATGCGCGCCCAGCTCGCCTGCGTCGCGCTCGTGCTCCACAGAAGGTTCGAGTCCCCGAAAACACGCAGCGAATCGCAGCACACTTCGATGCTGGGAATGAGATACCAGAACTCCACGTTGGCGCCGGTGAAGCCAGTCAGGTTGATCGTCCGGCTCATCACCGCCTGCATGTTGTTTGTGTAACGCGGCGTCGCGCTCGGCCCGATGAAGCCAATGCCAGCGCAATATCCCTTCCGCGAACCTGAGTGAACTCCGCCCGAACCGAACGAACTCAGCACATCGTCCCAATACACGAGTCCGCTCGACGCGTTCGAGTCACCCACGGTCCACGCCCCGGGAAATGTTCCCTCGAACCCTTCGTTGTACAAGGTCGCCTGGGCGCGCGCATCACGGGCAAAAGAGAGCGCGATAATGGCGCTGAGAAGAAAACAAAATGCCCCAAACTTTCCCATTCGTGCGTTCGTATTCATGGCAACAACTGGCCAAGACTTTGTGTTCTGAAAAACTCCGCGTGTCCTCGCGAAGACCAAGCTCGCTTTGAATGATCCAAGTCCTAAGCAGGCGAGCCGCAAAAGGAAATCAAATTTTATTTTAATCCTCCCGATCGTGCGATGACCTGATGCCCTTCATCGAGACACGCGCGTTTGCAATCGCGCGACGCTGCAAGAATCAGCCCAACTCACGCGCGCAATTTCGCGAGCAGGTCCTTGCTCTCCACGTTGTCGCTCACGGCCACGTTGATTTCGCCGATGACGCCATCGACCTGCGCGTAAATCGTCGTCTGCATTTTCACCGCTTCCATCGTGAAGAGCTTGTCCCCTGGCAAGAATGCCGACCACGCCATCGAGCACCAGACCAAGCAGGTCAACCGCCTCAGCGTCCACGACCTCGACGCCAGTCCGATTGATTGGTCGAAGTTCAGTCTTCAGCGCCCGCAAGACCTTACCCTCCGCCCGCAAAAGAAACTCCGCGACGATCAAAAAGCCGCCCAAGCCGACGCGCTCAAAGGATTCGCCGAAGCCGACCGGGGCAAGCTCATCATGGCGTGCGGCACGGGCAAGACTTTCACCGCGCTTCGCATCGCCGAGAAGATTGCGCCCAAGGGGCACGTTCTTTTCCTCGTGCCTTCGCTCTCCCTGATGTCGCAAAGCCTGCGCGAGTGGACTGCCGAATCGGTGCGCCCCATCCACAGCCTCGCCGTCTGCTCAGACACGACCATCGGCAAACGAACGGCCAAGACCGGCGACGACAAAAGCGACATCACGACCTACGACCTCGCCTTTCCCGCGACGACTTCTGCGCGGCAGATTGTCCAACAGCATCGCGCCATTGAAATACTCTCGCAGCATCTCATCACGCGCCCGGTCTTCGATGCGCTGTTCGAGAACTACGCCTTCACCGCGCAGAATCCCGTGTCCATCGCCATGCAGCAGATGCTCGACACGCTGCAAGACCAGGCGCTGGAAAAGGAAACCGCCGCGCTGGAAAAATTCTACGCCAGCGTCCGCCAGCGCGCTTCCGGCATAGACAACGCCGAAGGCCGCCAGCGCGTCGTCATCGAGCTTTACGACAAATTCTTCCGCACTGCCTTCCCGAAGATGGCCGAACGCCTTGGCATTGTTTATACGCTGGTCGAGGTCGTGGACTTCATCATCCGCAGCGTGGAGGATGTCTTGCAGCACGAGTTCCGTTCCTCGCTCGGCGCGCAGGATGTCCACGTCATAGACCCATTCACCGGCACGGGCACGTTCATCGTCCGCCTGCTCCAGAGCGGACTCATCGCGCCCGCCGACCTGTTGCGCAAATATCAGCACGAACTGCACGCCAACGAAATCGTCCTGCTCGCCTACTACATCGCCGCCATCAACATCGAGGAAACCTTCCACGGCCTGCGTCCAAGAATGGGTGGCGCGGGCGACTCGCCCGCCCCGGTCGGCGACCCGCCGACCGGAACGACGGTGAGCTACCTTCGGAAAACAGCGTCCTCTCCGGTTAGAAGCGCTGCTATTGTTGGCTTTGTGACCAACGGCAAATTTATTGACGGCAGCTTGATGGACGGACTCCGTGCGTGTGTCGCGGACGAATTGACCAGCATCTACGTCTTCAAAGAACCGGAAGGCGAGTTGGTGGACGGCTACCGGCGGCGCAGCGCCATCACGGATTCCATCCTCGCCGATTTCCGCGCGGCCTACGAAACCTCATCCGATGGTAGCAGCCGACGTAAGGAGGCTCTGACTGCTCCGGGGGAAACCAGTTTGAGCCTCCTCACGTCGGCTGCCACGGGACAGCGAATCACCAAGGAGGACATCTTTTACTACATCTATGGCGTCCCTCATTCGCCGGAGTATCGCACGCGCTTCGCCAGCGACTTGAAGAAGATGCTGCCGCGCCTGCCCTTCACACGGGAGACGGCGGATTTCTGGCGCTTCAGCCAGGCCGGCCGCGACCTCGCCCAATGGCATCTGAATTACGAAACCGTCGAGCCGTGGCCCGTGCAGGAATTCGCCAGCGAACTCTTGAGCGACCCGGCGAAGGATTTCCTTGTGCAGAAGATGAACTTTGGCCGCAAGGACCGGCAGGTGGACAAGACGACCATCCATTACAACGCGCAAATCACGCTCACCGGCATCCCGCTCGAAGGCTACGATTACGTCGTGAACGGCAAGCCCGCCCTCGAGTGGCTCATGGAGCGCTACCAGGTGACCGTGGAGAAAGACAGCGGCATCCGCAACGACCCGAACGATTGGGCGCGCGAGCATCACCAACCCCGCTATATCCTCGACCTCCTCAAGCGCGTGGTGCGCGTGAGCTTGGAGACGATGAAGATCGTGAACGCGCTGCCGGGGTTGAATGAGCGGAAGTGAGAGGATGCCAAAACCATCCGCATCCGACTCCATCCGTGGTTAAGAAAAGGAACGCGCGGACTCGGCGGTCCACGCTCCGTCTGGCGGGCGCATTTTTGCCGCTGACAATCCGGCGCGGCACTACGGATTCACGGCGGAGGAGTTGGATTTCATTTTGAACAACGACATCAAATACCGCCTCGGTCGCGACAGCGGAGCGGAGGAGGATTGAATGAAACCTCTCCGTAAATTGGGGACTGACACCCCTGCCGGGTCAGGTTAATTTTCGGCCATGAGCAAAGCCGACATTTTGGCAGAACTGCCCAAGCTGACACCGGCGGAACGTCAGGAAGTCCGTTTGAATCTGGCCCGGATCGATGGGGCCGAGTGGCTGGATGCGGACGAACCCCTGACCGACGCCGAGAAGGCGTTGCTCGACGCCCGGCTGGCCGCTTATGAGAAAGACCCCGACGCCGGCAGTTCGTGGGAGGAAGTGGAAGCCCGCATTCGCGCCCGGCTCAAGGCATGAGCCGCCGCCTCATCGTCCGGGCTGAAGCCGAGGCGGACATCACTGAGGCCCCCTTTGGTATGAAAAACGGAGGCGGGATTGGGTTTGGAACTGACGCTGGAGGTTCGCGCAGCCATCCGGCGCGCGCTCGAAAACCCGCTGCTTTACCTGCTGATGCGCCGACAGCCGGAAGTCCGGCGCGGGCTGGCCCGGCGTTTTCCGTATCGCATCTTCTTCATCGTCCGCGACGACGCCATCGTCGTTTTTGCCGTCATCCATGCCGCGCGGCATGACCGACATTGGCGTGAACGGCTATGACCCCCGGCGAGCCGGTCAGCCTCACGCCCGCTGACGCCCTTTACCCTGCGCGTCTTCGCGAGTGCCTCGGCGCGAATTCGCCCGGCCAGCTATCCGCGTTCGGCAATCTCGACTTGCTCACCCAACCCAAGACCGCGCTGTTCAGTTCCGCCCGCTGCCCCGGCGACGCCTTTCTCCGCGCCTGCGACCAAGCCGCCCAGTGGCGCGACGCGGGCCGTTGCGTCGTCAGCGGTTTCCATTCCCCGGTGGAAAAGGAATGTCTCCGCATCCTTCTGCGCGGCTCGCAACCCATCATCATCTGCCCCGCCCGCAGCCGGGAAACCTTCCGCCTCCCAGTGGAATGGAAAGAACCTCTGGCCCAAAATCGTCTGCTGCTGTTCTCCGGCTTCAACGCCACGCACCGCCGCGCCACCACCGCACTCGCGGAGCGCCGCAACAATCTCGTCGCCGCCCTGGCCGATGAAGCCGTGATCATTCACGCCACTCCCGGCGGCCACGTCGCGCAACTGAGTGAGCAGCTATCGCAATGGGGCGTTCCCGTAATTCGCGTGGTTCGCGCTTGAACAAAAACTCGCCGGGTCGGAGACCGGCGCTTCTGTATCAGCGTGAATCAGCGTGGATGAGCGGTTCAAGAAAGCACCTCACCCGAAGCCCTCACCCCCAGCCCCTCTCCCATCCGATGGGCGAGGGTGGCGTCGGACCCTCTCCAATCTCCAAGACACACCTCATACGGCTCGCGCCACCTTCTCCCATCGGATGCGGAGTAGGGATTCGCGGACTCGGCGGTCCACGCTCCGTCTGGCGGGCGCATTTTCCCGCTGACAATCCGGCGCGGTCTGGCAAATTGAGCACTGTATGAAAACTGGTTTGCCAATGAGTTTTCCGCCGGAGGTGCCGATCTGGGTGGATCCGGAGCGGATGAGCGGCACGCCGTGTTTCACGGGCACGCGGGTGCCGGTGGACAGTCTCTTCAACAACCTGGAAAGCGGGTTGAGCCTCGACGAATTCCTGGAATGTTTTCCCGACGTGACGCGCGGGCAGGCGGTGGCGGTGCTGGAATACGCGCACAAACTCACGCTGCAACCGGCGGCATGAAAGTCCTGCTCGACGCTTGCGTGCCTCGCCCGTTGCGCAAGTTTCTCCCCGATCACTCAGTCCATACAGCGCAGGAAATGGGATGGGGGCAGTTGAAGAACGGGCGTCTCCTCTTGGAGGCTGAGACGCAATTCGATGCGCTCATCACAACGGATCAGAATCTCAAGTATCAGCAAAAGGTCGTCGGAAGAAAAATCGCGATCATGGTCCTGCCCACGAACGATTGGCCAACGATCCGCAGTAAGTCAGACGAGATCGCCGCGCGAGTGTTGGCGTTGAGGGCGGGCGACATCGTGGAGATCAATTGGACTTAGACGGGCGGCGCTCTTTTGCTTCGTCTTGGTGGCGCAAGGCTTCTCATTTTTCGAGAGACGGTGCAGCCATCCCTCGCTACGCGCGCAACTTCGCGAGCAGATCCTTGCTCTCCACGTTGTCGCTCACGGCCACGTTGATTTCACTGACGACGCCATCCACCTGCGCGTAAATCGTCGTCTGCATTTTCATCGCTTCCATCGTGAAGAGCTTGGCTCCCTTCGAGACTTTCGTGCCCACACTCACATTGACACTCGTGATGATGCCGGGGATGGGAGCGCCCACTTGCAACAGATCGGCGGGATCAGCTTTCGGACGCGACTTTGTGATGACCTTCGATGACTTGTCCGCGATATGCGTCTCGCGCGCCATGCCGTTGAGTTCGTAAGTGACGGTGCGGCGGCCGTCTTTGTCGGAGGTGCCGACGTTGATGAGGCGTATGAACAACGTCTTGCCCGGCTCGATATCGACACTGATTTCTTCGCCGGGCTTCAGACCGTAGAAGAACGGTGCGGTTGGAAGCACGCTGGCGTCGCCGAACTCGCGCTGAAATTTCGCGAAATCCGCGAACACTTCCGGATACATGAAGTGGCTGAACAAATCGTCCTCGGTCACTTCACGTTTCAGCTTTGCCGTCAGGGAACGCTTCTCGGCTTTCAGATCGACCGGATCGAGGTCCGCACCTGGTCGCCCTTTGAGCGGCTTCTCTTTTCCGAGCACGACCTTCTGAAGTTGTTTCGGCCAACCACCCATCGGTTGACCGAGGTTGCCGCGCAGCATGTCCACGACGCTGGCAGGGAAGGGCGTGACGCCGGGTTCGAGATTCACCACGTCGGCGGGTTTGATGCCGCGCGTGATGAGGAACATCGTCATGTCACCCACGACTTTGCTGCTCGGAGTCACCTTCACGATATCGCCGAACATTTGATTCACTTCGGCGTAAGTGCGCGCGATCTCGTGCCAGCGATGTCCGAGTCCCATGCTCGCGGCCTGCTCCTTGAGATTTGTGTATTGGCCGCCGGGCATCTCGTGGAGATAAACTTCCGCGCTGCCAGTCTTCGGCGCGGTATCGAACGGCGCGTAAATCTCGCGAACCTTTTCCCAGTAGTCGGAGAACTCATTGAGCGCCTCCAAATCGAGTTCCGTGTCTCGAGTGGTCCGCTGAAGCGACGCCACGATCGAGTTCAAATTCGGCTGGCTCGTCGATCCGCTCATGCTGGCGATCGCGAGATCAACCACATCGACTCCCGCTTCGCTCGCCTTCAGCACACTCGCTGAACTCACGCCGCTCGTGTCGTGCGTATGGAAGTGAATGGGCAAATCCGTCGCCTCCTTCAACGCCTTCACCAACGCCTGCGCCGCGTAAGGCCGGCACAAGCCCGCCATGTCCTTGATCGCGAGAATGTGCGCACCCATGCGCTCAAGTTCCTTCGCGAGGTTCACGTAATACTTCAGCGAATACTTCGCGCGGTTCGGATCAAGGATGTCGCCTGTGTAACAGATCGCCGCTTCGCAAATCGCGTGCGTGTCCTGCACCGATTCCATCGCGACCTTCAGGTTCGGCAAATAATTCAGCGAGTCGAAGATGCGGAAGATGTCCATGCCCGACTCGGCGGCGTGCTTCACAAAACCAGCAACGACGTTGTCGGGATAATTGGAATAGCCGACCGCGTTGCTGCCGCGGAAGAGCATCTGGAAACAGATGTTCGGAATCTTCGCGCGCAAGTCGCGCAGGCGGCTCCACGGGTCCTCGCGCAGGAAGCGCATCGACGTGTCGAACGTCGCGCCGCCCCACATCTCGAGTGAGAAAAGTTTCGGTGTGCGGCGCGCGACGGCATCCGCGATCGCGAGCATGTCGTAGCTGCGCACACGCGTGGCCATGAGCGATTGGTGCGCGTCGCGAAACGCCGTGTCAGTGATGAGCAAACGTTTCTGCTTCGCCGTCCATTCCGCGAATTTCTTCGGACCGAGTTCGAGCAAGAGATCGCGCGTGCCTTTCGCTGGCGTTGCCTTGTGGTCGAATGCAGGCTCCGCGATTTGTGGCGTCGCACCGGAAATCTTGTGGCCCTTCGCGTGTGGGTTTCCGTTCACGATCACGTCGCCGAGGAAGTTCAGCAGCTTCGTCGCGCGATCCTTGCGCGGCTTGAACGCGAACAACTCCGGCGTGTTGTCGATCAATGTCGTCGTCGCCTGACCGGATGCGAACGTGGGATTGTGAATCAGGTTTTCGAGGAACGGGATGTTCGTCTTGACGCCACGAATTCGGAACTCACGCAACGCGCGATCCATGCGCTGCAACGCCATCGGAAACGTCTGGCCCGACGCCGTGAGTTTCACCAGCAGCGAGTCGTAAAACGGTGTGATCACCGAACCGCCGTAACCCATGCCGCCGTCGAGGCGAATGCCATACCCGCCCGCGCTGCGATACGTGAGAATCTTACCGTAATCAGGCGTGAACTTGTTCTCCGGATCTTCCGTCGTGATGCGCGCCTGCACGGCGAAACCCTGGCGCGGCACTTTATCCTGCGGCGGTAAACCCACTTCCGGCGCGAACATCGAGTGACCCTGCGCGATCAAAATCTGCGCGCGCACAATGTCGATGCCGGTGATCACTTCCGTGACCGTGTGCTCGACCTGGATGCGCGGGTTCATCTCGATGAAGAACCAATCGTTCCGATCGAGGTCGTAGAGGAATTCAACCGTGCCCGCGTTGTCGTAATTGATCTCCTTGGCCATGCGAGCCGCGGCGAGACAAAGCTCATGGCGAACATGATCGTCGAGCCCGAAACTGGGCGCGACTTCCACCACTTTCTGGTGCCGGCGTTGCACCGAGCAATCGCGCTCGTGCAAGTGCAGCACGTTGCCGTGTTTGTCACCGAGCACCTGAACTTCGATGTGTTTCGCGCGGGGAATATATTTCTCGAGGAACACCGCGGCGTTGCCAAACGCGCGTCCCGCCTCGCCTTGCGCTTCGTCGAGCAAGTTGTCGAGATCGCCCGCCTTGTGAACCACGCGCATCCCGCGACCGCCGCCGCCGAACGCCGCCTTGATGATCAACGGAAAACCAATGCTCTTCGCCACCTTCAACGCTTCGGCGCGATCCGAGATCGGTTCCTCAGTTCCTTTCAAAGTCGGGACATTGATTTTGTCCGCGAGACGGCGGGCCGCGGTTTTGTCGCCCATCATGTCCAGCAACTCAGGACGCGGCCCGACGAACGTGATGCCAGCTTCAGCGCACGCGCGCGCGAAGTTCGCGTTCTCGGAAAGAAATCCGTAACCGGGATGAATGAGATCGACGCCTTTCTCCTTGGCCAGCGCCACGATGCTCTCGATGTCGAGATACGCCCCGACAGGGCCTTTCCCTTGCCCGATCAGATAAGCCTCGTCCGCCTTGAAACGATGCACCGCGAGCCGATCCTCCTGCGCGTAAATCGCGACCGTCTGAAGGCCCGATTCCGTGGCCGCGCGGAAAATTCGAATGGCAATCTCGCTGCGGTTGGCCGCGAGAAGTTTCTTGTACTGTTTGGGTGCGCCCGAAGAACTCATAAAGTCCGCCGGTTATAGAGAGGTGCGCCATTGAAGGCAAAAGCTTTGGTGACGTTCGCCAACACTTTCCGCCAACGCGCTTGTGAGCGTCACGCCTGCCTTGCTACCGTCGCCGCATGGAACCAGCCGAGTGGTTGAATCTCAACGACGACGAGTTGCTCGAGAAAAAGATTTCCCAACTCGGACTGAAGCTCGACGGGAGCGAAGTCGAGCCGCTCGTGCGCCAGCTTTACGATGAGCTTTCGCAGAAGGGACTCGCGTTTCATCCTCCGTGTCACATCGGCGATGAGTGGTTTGTGCCGGTCGGCATTCCGGCGATCTTCATTCCGTTTTTTCTCGTTCACGATCGGCTGCGGAAGCTCGAACGAAAGATGATTCTCGAAGTCGAAGGCGAAACGCCGGAGTGGTTTCTGCGCTTGATGCGGCACGAAGCGGCTCATGCTTACGCCTACGCGTTCCAGCTTTATCGGAAGAAGAAATGGCAGCAGTCCTTCGGGTTGACTTCCACGGAAGAGACGCCGCAGTTTTATCGCCCGCGTCCATACAGTCGATCGTACGTCGTGCATCTCGATGACTGGTACGCGCAGAGCCATCCCGATGAGGATTTCGCCGAGACCTTTGCCGTGTGGCTGACGCCGGGGCTCGATTGGCGTGAGCGCTACAAAGGTTGGAAAGCCCTTCAGAAGCTGGAGTATCTCGACGAGTTGATGCGCTCGATCGCCGGCAAACCGCCGACGCATCAGCCCGAGTATCGCGTCGCCGATCACGATTGCCTGAATGTAAAACTCAAGACGCACTACGCGCGCAAGCGGAAGCTGTACGAGGACACGTATCCCGACTTCTACGACAACGATCTGAAACAACTCTTCACCGCCGGGCCGGAAGTCGCCGATCGCTTGCGTGCCTCGACTTACTTGCGGCAACGTCGCCGGCAATTGATGGATTCCGTCTGCCAATGGACCAACGAGAAAAAATTCAGCATCAACAAATTGCTGGCGCGGTTGATCAAGCGCTGCGATGAACTCGACCTTCACATCAAGGTCGATGACGCGCAGCAGAACCTGCAAGTATCCGCCTACATCACTACGCTGGTGATGAACTATCTGTTCACGGGAAAATTCAAACGCACGAAATAAGTCGTGAGAAAGAAACTAAAAGTCCTCGCCCTTTTCGACGCCATCGCGCCCACCACGCTCAACCAGGATTTGAGCGCCGAGTTGATGACGAACGATTGGAAGACCGAAGCGAACGTGCTCGCGGCGCTGGCCAGTCTCGGCCACACGACGGAGCATCTGGCGATCTTCGACGACCTCGATCTGCTGCGGCAAAAACTTCAGAGCTTCGAGCCGGATATTATTTTCAACCTCGCAGACCAGTTCAAAAATAACCGCGCCTTCGATCAGAACATCGTTTCGTTTCTGGAGATGCAGGGCATTCCGTTCACCGGCTGCGGCTCAACGGGCCTGACGCTCTGCAAACACAAGGGCATCTCGAAAAAGATCCTGAGTTACCACCGCATCCACGTTCCGAACTTCGTAACGATCGGTCGCGGCAAACGCATCGCGCGGCCACCGCGATTGAAATTCCCGATCCTCGTGAAGCCGCTGAAGGAAGAGGCTTCGATCGGCATCTCCCAGGCGTCGTTCGTGGAGACGGAAGATCAGTTCAAGGAGCGCGTGCAGTTCATCCACGAGAAATTCGACAGCGACGCCATCGCCGAGGAATACATCGAAGGCCGCGAGTTCTACGTGAGCACGGTGGGAAATCTGCGGCTGCAGGTGTTTCCGATTCGCGAATTGATCTTCAAGGAAGTGCCGCCGGACGAACCGAAGATCGCGACCTACCGCGCGAAGTGGGACGAGGAATATCGCAAGCGCTGGGGATTGCAGAACCAATTCGCCGAAGGGCTTGATCCCGAACTCGTGAAGCGGATCGAGCAGGTCTGCAAACGCACCTATCATCTGCTCACGATCGACGGCTACGCGCGCATCGACCTGCGAGTCACCGCGAACAACGAAGTTTATTTCATCGAGGCAAATCCGAATCCGATTCTCGCGGAGGACGAGGACTTCGCGCAGTCGGCGTTAAAGGCCAATCTCGTTTACCCGCAACTCATCGAGCGCATCCTGCATACCGGGATGAAAACGGTGCGAAATTAGAAATTTTCCGAGGATTGTTCACTGGTTCGACTTCGGACGAATGCCATCGAGCTTGCCCTTCGCCTGCTCGATCAAGCTGCGAAAGGTGATGAGTTGCGGAATCGTGAGAGACGCCGTGGCCTGACAGGCGTGGGTGCTCTGGACGAGCGCTTCCATGGCGGCGTTGTTGCGCGCGTTCGCGCTTACCACTCGCAAGCCGTCCTTCGTGATGTAATTGGCTTCGATCTGTGGCATCGCCGTGTCGGACCAGGGCGGCGTGTTCATCTGCCCGAGCGCCTTGATCATCGAATCGAGTTCGTCGTAGTCCACGTAACTCGTGTCCTGTTTTCCTTCGCGGCCCCGCACCACCACGGAAACTCCCAGCGCCCGTTGTCCAGTCGAAGCATCGGTGCTCTCCTTGGCTGCGACGAGCACGCCGCCGGCGGAGCAACTGATGACGCCGATCTCGGCCGAGCCCTTGACGATCATCACGTGCGTGCGCGACTCGAGTGCTTCGAGTTGTGTTCGTGGACCGTTCGTCGTTTGACCGTTTGCGCCCAGTGCCATGGCGCCGAGCGTGAGCAAGCAGAAGATGCGATTCATTTTTGTCCCTTTCTTAACCAATTGGTTACTTAGCCACGAAGGAACAGACGAAGGGCCAGCCGGACTTCATCAAAGGAACTGGCTTCCGGTAATCTCTCTAAATACCAAGGCCCGCCAGCGTGTTCGCGATGTTGTTCACCACTTGCACGAGTTTGGGATGGCTGTCTTCGAACTCGTGAACTGAGCCGGCAAGGTCATCCAGCGCGCCGCGATAGCGTTCTTCGTCCCGCTCGGGAGCGAGAGCTTGCTCGGTCGAAACGTCGGCGGCGCGGGCGATGGTTTGTGCCTGCTCCGCGTGGGCGGCGGGCAGATGCGCGACTTCGTGTTTCAGTGTGGCGAGGAGATTCAGCAGTTCTGCGCGCGTGGTTTCCGGCATCGTGTCGGAAGAACGCAGGCGTGTCTCGATGCGTTGGATGGTGTCGTCGATCATGTCAGCCTCCAAACTGCTCTTCTTTGTTTCGGAACAGAAGATTGAATGTCGTCATGGAGCCGTACGACTTCGTGATGTATTGCTGAAGCTCGACCTTGTCAGCGTCGGAGAGCTTCTCGCTGGCGTTGATCTTTTGTTCGAGCACGCGAAGGTTGTTTCGAATCATCACGATCTTGTGGAAGAAAACTTCGAGCGGCACTTCCTTGGTCTGCAACGTGGGATCGGATGGATGAAGCACCATGTTTCCTTTGTGCCAGCGCGCCGCGAGATCATCGACAACCGCATCCGGACGCTCGAAGCCGAGGGCATCGATGGCAGCGCCCACGGTTTCCTCGATAAAAACTTTCAAGGGTTGACTCAGCCCCGTGACTTCCACCTGCGCCTCGGCGGGCTGGAGTCCGGCGGCATCAGGCGAAACCGTTCGCACGCCGTCATCGAAACGGATTTCAGCCGTCAGTTCCGAGATGCTTTTAACTGTGCCGACGCCGTACTGGGGGTGGCGCACTTTCATGCCGACGTGAAGCGCTTCCAATTTCATGAACCCACTCTGCGGCGACACCGCGAAAATATCCAGCACGACGCTGAAGGCTGGCGCGAATATCACTTCCGGGCAACGAGAGCGCCGCGCCGAGTCTAGTTCCCTTCTCCCCTCAACGGGGAGAAGGGGCAGGGATGAGGGGTG
>JBBRBM010000062.1:0-29482 GCA_038205745.1 Verrucomicrobiota bacterium
GTTCCGCGTAATGCTGAAGGCCCTGCCGCACCGGCATCGAATAAACCGCCAGCGCCACGCCGTAGACGAGCGTGTGCCACCCGCGCGCATCGCCGTTCTCGATCGCAGTCAGGAATCGCTGGACCACGCGCTCGTCGCGCAGCGCGCGCAGCTTGCTCAGTTGTCTCTGCCCCACGCGGCAACTCGCCATCGCAAATTCCTTCAATGCTTTCTCGGAAGCGAGCCGCGCATCAAGCGCCACCAACTCACGAACTTCGCCGCGCGCGGCGTGTCCATGCGCGGCAACGATCGTCGGCATTTCCAGCGGAACCAAAATCTGCG
Source organism: Verrucomicrobiota bacterium (assembly GCA_038205745.1). Lineage (GTDB taxonomy): Bacteria > Verrucomicrobiota > Verrucomicrobiia > Limisphaerales > SIBH01 > JANNGC01. The sequence continues at coordinate 322 of JBBRBM010000062.1, forward strand.
TGCGATACGTGTCGAGAAAGCTGCGCAACGACGCCACGTCGCGAACATTGCGGAACTGAAACGCGCCCGCCGCATCGCTCGCGAGCGAGATGGCATCGGTCGCGCCGAGTTGCTCGAGCAACGGATGCGCGTCACCGATCAACTCGGCTGGCGCGGGTGTTACAATTTTTGTTCCGCTGTTCATTAACTCAATCCACGTACTCTGACCGTGGATTGAACCAAAGTTACGACGGGCCGCCTGACGGGGAAACGGAAATAGTTTTTTCGCAGGAAATAAATTGTTTGACGAATGCTCTGGCGAATTTTCCGTGTCAGCTCACGACGTTGCGCGGCTTGCCGCTTGCGACCGCGCGCAGATTTTCCACCGCGATCTCCATCAAACGTTCGCGCGACGACCGGGATGCCCACGCGATGTGCGGAGTGACGATGCAATTTTTTGCCGCAAGCAGTGGATTGTCTGCGCGCGGTGGCTCAACCGAAAGGACATCAAGCCCGGCGCCCGCGATCGTGCCGTTATTCAACGCGTCTGCGAGCGCCTGCTCGTCGATCAACGGCCCGCGCCCCGTGTTCAACAGAAATGCACTCGGCTTCATGAGGCCGAGGCGCTCGGCGTTGATGAGGTGTTTTGTTTCCGGCGTCAGCGGACAGTGAAGGCTCACGACATCGCCCCATTCAAGGAGCGATTCGAGTTCCGCGAACACATGGTGTTGCGGGAAATCGGCAGGCTTCTTGCGCGCATGGACTATGACGTGCATTCCAAATGCATCGGCAATCTTCGCAACGGCACGGCCAATCTTACCGAAGCCGATGATGCCAAGCTTCAGCCCGTGTAATTCCACGAGCGGGAAATCCCAATAGCAGAAGTCGGCGCTCCGCACCCATTTGCCATCACGCACGGTTTGCGCGTGATGACCAACGTGATGAGTGAGTTCCAGCAGGAGAGCGAACGTGAGTTGCGCCACCGATGGCGTGCTGTAGTCCGGCACGTTGGTGACGGTGATGCCGCGTTCCCGGGCCGCTGCGACATCCACGACGTTGTAACCCGTGGCGAGCACGCCGATGTATTTCAGCTTCGGCAAGGCGAGAATCGTTTCGCGTGCGAGCGGCGTTTTGTTGGTCAGCACGATCTCGGCATCACGCGCACGTTCGAGGATCAACTCAGGCGGCGTGCGATCGAAAATCACACACGAGCCGAGCTCTTCGAGTTCTGCCCAGCTCAGGTCACCGGGATTGAGCGTGAATCCATCCAGCACAACGATGTTCATCGCTGTGATTCAGGAGTGGGGACAGGCCTGGCCGCAAGAACGAATCAGCGCCTGAATGGAGTGCTGCTCTGATCAGTCTTGCTCGGCGACTTTGCGGAAGAACTCGGAGCTGTTCTCCATGTTCATCATGGCGAGATCGAGCTCACCATCGCCGCGCTCACGGGCGCGGAGCAACTGGTCCGCGATCCTGGGAACACCTGCGTTCGCAAAATATTTCACCGCACCCACACTCACGTGCGCGGCGAACACCACGACCAGCAAGGTGTCGTTCTCGATGTTTTGGACGATGAGGCTGAAGCTTTCGCCCTGCTGGTAAACACAGTTGAAGTTCGATTCACTAACGATCGAGGCCATGCCTTGCGTGGCGGCGAACGAGCCGGCGGCCAGCGCTGCCAGTGTGGTGCTGTCCACGCCGGCGTCCGTGCCCGACTGCGTGATCAGGAAGCCCGCCTTGTCGATGATCATCGCAGACGACGCTTCGGTGCGCGTGACCAACTCGCCCAGGAGCCGGTCGAGTTCCCGCACATCTTCCGCGATGAGCTGCGGCAATGGCATAACCCAGTTTAGTGGACGGGCTGCTGTTGGCGTTGTTTGACGCCGGTTCGGCTGCCCTCGTTGATGAACTTGTGGAGCAACATGCGCGTGATCATGTTCAGGGTCTCGAACACGCCCTGGCACTTGTGCGCCACCGCCGTGAACGACGGCACCTGCACATCGTGATTGTTCAGCAGGAACTCCATGTAATCAACCGGCGCGGCGTTCGGCAGGTCGCGCTTGTTGTACTGAAGAACGTACGGGATGTCGTTCAAGTCGAGGTCGAGCGCCTTTAGATTTTCCTCCAGGTTCTGGAAGCTCTTCACGCTCTCTTCCATCTTTTCGTACTGCGAATCCGCCACGAACACGATGCCATCGACACCGCGCAGCACGAGCTGGCGCGTGGTGTTGTAGATGACCTGCCCAGGCACGGTGTAGAGCTGGAACTTCGTTTTGAATCCGCGGATCGCGACCGCTTCGATCGGCAGGAAGTCGAAAAACAACGTGCGATCCGAGCTGGTCGCGAGGGACACGAGCTTGCCTTTGTGGCCTTCCTGGGTTTGGACGTGGTCGTGGACTTGGACGAGATTTGTCGTTTTACCGCCGAGCGCAGGACCGTAATAGACGATCTTAACCTGCAATTCTTTGGTGGCTTGATTGATGATAGCCATAATTCACATGGGTTGTTTGCTCAATTCAGCGGCAATTTGAGCAAGGAGATTGACCGGCATTGGCTCGCCAGACTTGCCGCACGCTGCGAAATAGATGTTTGGTTGCTTGAAAACGTGCCAGGAGCTGCCGCCTTCGACATTCAGCGTCATACTCTGCAATCCGCCCAGACCCAGCTCCTTCGTGTATTGAGTCATGCGGCCGTACATTTGCGGCAGGAACGCCGCCATCGTGTCGGCTTTCAATCCTTGCGGCATCACGCTGGCGATCGGCAATCCATCTGTCATTGCGAGCAGCGCGCCGCTCAAACCCGGAAGTTTGGATATATTCTGAATGATCTCTTTTGGAGAAAACCTTCCTGCGGATGTGCCGAGCAGTGCTTCGATCGGGGGATAAACGGGTTGTTCGGGTTGGGCCGCCTGCGTGGCTTTCGCAGATTTTTTCGCTGGAGCGGCAGGGGTCGGTTGGGCCGGCGCGGGTGTTGGTTGCGCTGGTTTGACTCGCGCTGAGGGTTCCGCAGCACCGTCGGCCGACTGGAACAAATCAGGAATGCCTTCACCGACATCGGCGCGTTTCTGCGCGCCTCCGGCGCGATGGTGCGCCATGAAGACTGGCGCGATGATCTTCAGCGGCAATTCAATCAGCAGTGAGGCGGCGCTGTTCGACGGCGGGCGCGGCAGTGGCGGCGTGAGCCAGCTCGTGATATCGCCCCAGGTGAACAAAACCTTTCCGCTCTTGAGCATCGACTCGACTTGCGCCATCGGCAGAGAGATCGAAGTGGCACTCACATCCACGTCGCCGAGTTCTTTGCAGATTTCCGGCGGCAACACGGGCGCGAGTTTATCGAGCGGCATTGGCAAGACGGCGCTGCCCTTCATCGAGACCGGCCCGATCGGAGCTGTGGGTTTCTGAAAGGATGGAATCGTGGCGACGGGAACGGCCGCCGGCCTCGCAGTGCTGGTCGCTGCTGATGGCAGGTGCGGCAAATGCGGAGCGGCAATGGGCACTGCCGCCTCTGGAATCGGAATCGCGACTGCCGGAGCTTTCGCCGGAGCCGTTTTCTTCGGAGCCGCCGCTGCGAGTGCGGCGAGCGCCTGCGGCGACAGCGAAATTCTTTCCGCCCTGGCCGGGGCTTCGACCGGAGCGGCGGCGGGTATCGGTATGGTTGCGGTGGCAGTCGCCGGGCGCACCACGCCGGGCGCCGGGCGCGGCGTCTGAGGAACCGCCGCCGGTGGTTGCGCAATCACGGTCATCCCGTCCGACGTCTGCGTGAAAATCGGCGCGACCTCATTGGGAACTTCGATGCGCTTTTGTGATCCACGACGAGGCAGCAGCTTCGGATCAATCTGCCGCAGAACATCCGCGAGCGGCAAGGTGACGGGGATATCATCATGTCCATGGAAGCTCGCGAGCAGCTCAGGCGCATATTCCCGGAGCTCCTTCACGGTCACAGAGACCGAACCGCGATATAGTTGCGGCAGAACTTTGTTGATCGGCACCGGGACCAGTTCGTGCAGCGCGCCCGCGATCTTGTGGCGCAACGGTTCCGGCAGCGACTGCTCGATCGAGCCCAGCGTGACGGTGATTGAACCCGGAACTGAAGGGACGGAAAGTGTGGAAGCTCTTGCAGTGACCGAAACCACGGGTGATGCCGGACGCAGCGTGGCTGCTGGCCGTGGTGCGGAATGGGTGACCGGTGCCGGGGCGGCGCGACGCACGGCGGGCGCAGCCGGCGCGGACGGCGCGGCTGGTCGGGCAAACGGCGACGGCGACGGCGACGGCACCGTCACGACGTTGGATTCCTCCGTCCTGTGCCAAAACTTCTTAAAGATTCCGAGCATGTTCACCTCGTAGCTTGTTCAAATTTCATCGCATCCATTGCCGGCCTGCTAAAAAGTCCCCGTATGCCGGCCGCCGATGCGAATCCGCCACCGCTCACGCGCGCGACGCTTTATCTCGTCGCGACGCCGATCGGTAATCTCGAGGACATCACTCATCGCGCGCTGCGCACACTGCGCGAATGTGACGTCGTCGCCGCAGAAGACACGCGCCGAACGGGCCAACTCCTTAATTACTTCGGCATCTCCCGGCCAATCTTGAGCTACTTCAAATTTAATGAGGCCAGACGCAGCGAAGAAATCCTCGATCGGCTCGCCCGCGGGGAGAAAGTGGCGCTCGTCACCGATGCAGGAACGCCCGGCATCAGCGATCCCGGCGAGCGCGTCGTGCGCGCGGCGGTGGCCGCCGGATTTCGCGTGGAGTCAGTGCCGGGGCCGTGCGCGGTGATTGCCGCGCTGACAGCGAGCGGGTTGCCGAGTGGTGAATTTCACTTCGTCGGATTTCTTCCCGTCAAATCAGGCCAGCGACGAAAACGGCTCGAAGCTTTGCGCTCGGTGGAAGGCACGCTCGCGTTTTACGAATCGCCGTACCGCATCGAGAAACTTCTCGAGGAACTCGCGGACATTTATCCGACCGCACGCATCGTGATGGCGCGGGAGCTGACGAAGAAGTTTGAAGAGTTCCTGCGCGGCACAGCGGCGGAGTTGCTGGAGGTCGCGCGGAAGCGATCACTCAAGGGCGAGTTCGTCGTGTTGGTAGGACGGGATGAAGTAAACAGTGAATCAGTAATCAGTAATCAGTGAGGATGAATTCGAACGTGCCTCACCGATTACTGATTCACTGATTACTGATTCACTGATTCACTGATTCACTGATTCACTGATTCACTGATTACTGGCTTTCAGCACCACTTCGAGTCCTTCACGAGCGGCTTCCACCAACATCTGATTTCCGTTTCCAGAGGCGACCTGCCGTGCGTGGGCGAGCATCCGCGAAATGCGCTCGTCATCATGCGTGGGGTCGTGGTGAAAAAGGAAAAGCTGCTTCACGCCAGCGCGACCGCCGAGTTCCACCACGTCGTCGATGCATGCGTGTCCCCAGCCCACGTGTGAGTCGTATTCCTCGCGGTCATATTGCGAGTCGATGATCAACACCTGCGCGCCGCGGATGAACTCTACAAGCTTGGCGTCCTGCTCCTCGGCGTAGCGCAGCGACTTTTCGTCGCCCGGCTTCGAACGCATCCGGTGAAACGGTTCATTATCTGGAATGAACACGATGGCGCCCGCGCTGGTGTTCAAGCGGTAGCCGACGCAGATGCCGGGATGGTTCACGAACTTCGCCTGCACGGGGACGGCGCCGATGTTGAACTCCATCTCGCGCAGCTCCTCGATGTTGATGTTCGCCGGCACGTCGTCCATGCCGATCGGAAAGTAAGGGCTCTCCATTTGCGCGCCCAGCGTTGCGGCCAGTCCTTGTCGCGCGCCTTCGTAGCCGAGAATGCGCACGGTGTTCTTCGGATTGTAGGCGGGAACGAAAAAAGGAAATCCCTGGATGTGATCCCAGTGCGTGTGCGTGAGCAGCAATGTCAGCGCGAGCGGCTGCGAACCAAATTCCTTCGCCAGACTCAATCCGAGCGGGCGAATTCCCGTCCCCGCATCGAGCACAATGATCTCGCCGTCCGCGCGCACTTCGATGCACGACGTGTTGCCTCCGTAAAAGACGGTGCCTGGTCCCGGCGTGGCAACCGACCCGCGCACACCCCAGAAACGCAGTCGCACTGGACCGGTGATGGGCGTGCTGGGAAGAGTGGCTCCATTGCCCGTCGTTCGCGGCTCATTCAACCGCTTCAACGCCGCACGCAGTTCCGCGGGGTCGATCGGCTTCACGAGATATTCGTCCGCGCCCGCTTCAAACGCGTTCATCTTGTCCGTCGCGTAATCGCGGCCGGAGATCATCAGGATGCGCGTGCCGCTCAACTCCGGCGTGGAACGGATCGCGCGGCAGACCTGATAGCCATTGCAACGCGGCATGAGCAGATCGCAGACGACGACGTTTGGCTTGTGTTGCTTGGCGAGACTGATGCCGGCCTCGCCGTCCGAAGCCTCGATCACGTTCCAACCGTTTTGTCCGAGCAGTTCAGCGAACAGCGTTCGCAATGCGCTGTCGTCTTCGATGAGTAGAACTGCGTTCATAGAAAGTTCCCTGCTTCTGAGCCGCTGATTGCGGCGCACTGTAGCGATTGGTTGGAGATTGAAAACGCAAAAGGTGCTCCAGAACCAATTATGCGTTTGCGTCGCCTTTAAGGCTTCGTCGTTAAAGAAGAATCAAGGAATGGCGCGGCTACTTCTTTCCGCGTCCTTCGCGGATGGCGCGCTCTTCATCGCGGCGGGCTTTTTCCAACTGGCGTTGATTGAATTCCTCTTCCTCGGCGCGCGCGCGTTTGATCGAGGGCAGGCGATCCTGCTCGCTCGACGCCGTGAGTGCCGCGGCCTCGGGCGTTGGCAGGACGGTCGGGCGAATGAGCACGATAAGCTCGACGCGGTTGATGGTTTCGCTGGAGCTGCGGAAGAGCATGCCGAGGCCGGGAATGTCCTTGAGCAATGGCACGCCCGCTGTGCTCTTGCTCTTCGTAGTGCTGATGAATCCGCCGAGGATGATGGTGTCGCGGTCATGCACCGACACGTAACTGTTCGCCGTGCGATGAATCGTGATCGGCACGTCGTTGTTGTCGATTTTCGTCGTGCCGCCCACTTGCGAGATGTCCTGCGCGATCGTCATGGTCACGAGCCCTTCCTGGTTCACGATGGGCTGTACCGTGAGGCTGATGCCGATGTCTTGCAGTGAATATTGGGAACGTGAACCCGCGCCGCTGAAGTCTGAGAAGTAACTGCCGGTAATGAACGGCCGTTGTTCACCCACGAAAATCGTGGCGGACTGCGCAGTCGAAGTCTGGATGCGCGGACGAGAGAGCACGTTGATGCGGCTATCGTTCGCCGCCGCAGTGACGGCGAAGTCGAAATCCTTTCCGTAGCTGCCGAAGTAGCTGAAGCCGCTCGGTGCCGAACCGCCGCCGCTGTTCGTTCCGCCGCCGCCGAGAAAACTTCCCGCGATGGTCTTGGGATCGATGAAGCTGCCATTCTGTGACGCACCAACGGTACTCAGCTTGCCGTTGTTCTGCTGATTCTGCGACATGCTCACGCCGAGCTGCTGGCCGGAGCCGATGTTCACTTCCAGGATCAGCGCTTCGATCAGCACCTGTGGCAGCACCACATCGAGCTTGCTGATGATGTTCGTGATCATCGGCAAATCGTTGCGATCCGCGAAGACGAGGAGCGCGTTCGATCGTTCATCGGCGATAATCTTCGCCTGGCCGATCAATTGAATATCGCCCTGCCCGCCGCCGCTGCCGGCTGCCGTGGTGGCGCGACGCACAGCAGAATCGAGACGGCTGTTGAATCCGCTGCGTCCGGCACCCGTCGTGCCGAGGCCGCTGGCGCCGCGACTGCCGCTGCCGTATTGGCCGCTGCCGCCCATTCCGCTGCTGCGATTGATGCCGCTGTTGCCAAGACCGCCGCCGCCAAAACCTGTATTGCCGAATCCCCCAGCACCGCCGCCAAAACCGCCCGGCGTCATACCGCCGCCACCGCCGGTCAATCCACCGCCACCGCCCGACGATCCGAATGACACGGTGCTTCCGCCCGCGGACAATCCGCTCAGCACCGAGGCCACATCGTTTGCCAGCGCGTATTTGATCGGGATCACCACCATCTCGATCGTGTTCGGCAGCAAGACGTCGATCTTAGCCAGGATTTCCAGCATGCGCTGAACATTCTCGGAGTAATCGCGCAGGATCAGGATCGGGCTGCCTTTCACGGCGATGACGCTGTTCGGCAGCGACGTGAACGGAGCAATCACTCCCTGCGCTTCGTCGGCGGTGATGTTTGTGAGATGAACTATTTGCGCGACGATTTTCTTCGAAGGCCGCAAGTCCGCCGCGTTTGTGGTGAACATGGGCGCCTCAGTTCCCGCGGTCGCTGAAGGCACGGCCTTCACGAACTTCTCACCCTCTTCCACCATCGTGATGCCGTTGAGACCGAGCATCGTGTTCAATGCGTCGATGCCTTCCTGACGGGTCAGCGTGGATTTATTGACGAGCGAAATCTTCACGTTCGCCGGCGTCTGCGGAGCCTTCAAAATCGTGCGGCTCGTGAGGTCAGCATAAAACTCCATCACCTGGCTGATGTCCGCTTCCTGCCAGCGGATCATGCCGGCGGGAATCGTATCGGTGATTCCTTTCGGAACCACATTCGACACGCCCGTGGTGTTCGTGCCGCCGAGCGAGCGCGGAGGAATAACGGTCGTGCCCGGCGGGAATGAACCCGGAGCGCCCGGAGCTGTGGTGACGCCCGGAAAACCCGGAGGCGTAACGGCAGTTCGCGGAGTGACGTTTGTCATGCCCGCCCGGTTGAAGAAGGAAGGCGCGGCGCGACCCACGTTCGTGTTGGGCCCGGACGAAATCACAGGCGGCGGCACGACTGTTGGAGCCGGTGCCGGCGGCACTTGCGCGTGCGACCACGTCACCGAAACGATGACGACTAGCAAAGCGACAATTGTTTTCACGAGACCTTTCATTTGTTTGGCGGAGCATTGGTCTTCGCCGGACTGTTTGCCTTCGCAGCAGCGTTGGTCGAGTTCGCCGCGTCAGCCTTCTTGCCGAACGGCCACAAGCGCGAGAACCAATTCGTCTTCTGCGGTGGTGCATTGGAAATAGCCGCTCTGGGCGGGACGGCAGGCGGGCGAACGCCGGCAGGGCTATTCGTGCGCGGAATCGGAGTCGTGGTCGTCGTCGCCGCTGCCGGGCGGGCCGGTGTGGTGCGCTGGTAGCTCGCCACAAGCGTGAGGTTGCCCTGCAACTTGAAATGCGGCGGATCGGGACTGAGCTGCATGCTGCGCACACGAATCATCGAGGCGCCCGCGCCAAGGTTGTAGAGAAAATCAACGAGGCTCTTTTCGTCGGCGATGAATGTCACCACCGCAGTCTGTTCGTCGAAGAACATGTTTGTTTTGCCGCCGCTGTTGCCAGTGGCGCGAGGAACGGTGGAATTGATGATGTTCACTCCGCTGAGCGCCGCTTGAGAATAAAGCGTGCTGGAAAGTTTCAGCGCCTGGTCTTCGGTGCCGACGGACGCGCCCTTCTCCGCCAGCTCGGCGAGGCGAAGCTGATACTTCTTAATGTTGTCCACCTCGCGCTGATACTGGTTGCGCGTCGCGACGGCGCCAGTCTCCTGGTTGGTCACCTTGCCCCACTCGAGAAACCGGGGCCAGACCAGGAAGGCGTTGACCACGAGAAACACAACGAGCGCCACGATGACAACCAGCCGCCGCTCGCCGGGTCGCAAATTCAACTTGTCGAAAAACGAGTTCATTCGTTCTCGGCGTTCTTCAGGTCACACTGGAAATTCCAGACTGCCTGACCACCTCGGGTGGAAAAAGCCGGCGCCGCCACTTTCGAGAACAGTGGCTGGCCGTCGACTATGTACTTGCGCAGCTTGTCGTTGAAATCGTGAACGGCCGACTGCGATCCGGCATCGCTGATTCCGGAAACCGAAAACGTCCGTCCGCGCTGGAACGTCATGCTCTCCACAGTCAGTCCCTCCGGCAACGCTTCAGCCACGGCCTTGTAGCAGCGCAATCCTGCGTACTGGAGGTTCAACTGGTCTTCCATCACGCGCACGCGATCGCGCATCTGGAGCGCGTTCGTGTAAGAGCCTTCGAGATTGCGCTTGGCTTGCTCGATCTTGCCGACGCCAGATTTCCGCCACTCCAAAGCGGCGATGTAGATCACCGAAAAAAGCAGGTAGATCACGATGACCGCGCCGATGAACCGCATCCCGATGCGTTCCTGAAACTGCTGCTTGTAACGTGCGGTGTACTCCGGTGGAACGAGCGGTGGCTTCACGCCGTCACGCGCAGCGCGGCGTGCGGTGGAGGAAGCGATGTCCACTTCCGGAATCGGCGCGATGATTTGCAGCGGTTGCTCGGGAGATTCGAGCAACGGACGCCACAGAGCCGCAGTCTCTTCGTCCGCGATGAGAAAACGCGTCGTGGGTCCCGTCAGCCAGCCTTCGAGTTCGCCTGCCCACGCCATCTGCGCGAGTTGTTCGCGCACGAAATCGCCGCGTTCTTCTGCGGGCGGCAAGTGGAGCAATGACACGTTTTGCAGCACGCCGCCAAACCACCAGGCAGCCACGCACGTGTTCGCATCCGCACCGAGGCCGGGATAAATCCACACGCCGTCGGCATCCACGCGCACGGCGAGCAATTGATCGATGAACGGAACTTCGAGGCGATCGGCGAGATAGCTTTGTCCTTCGAGCTTGCCAAGAAATTCTTCGACGTGATTCCGCGCAGCGATGAGTACCACCGCCGTCTGACCTTCGCCGGCCTTCTTCGGCAACAGCTCGAACGTCCAGACGATTTGCGCGACGGGCAGCGGAGAAAGTTTCTCCAACTGCAATTCCAGCATCGACACGGTTTCCTGAAGCGCGTCGGCGGGAGGGAGCTGAATGACGCGGAGGAAAACTTTGTCCGCCGGCAGCCACGCGATGTTCAGGCGCGGCTGGTAAAGTGATTGCCAATCCTTGGAAAAGAGTTTGGTCGGCAGTGATTCGGTTTGGAGCTTTGTCTCCTCGCGCGAGAGTTGCGGATTGTCGCCACGAAAAGTGAATTGCCAAAGACGCTTCGTCTCGCCCGCCGACCGCAATACGTTCGCCGCTTGCCAACGCGCCATATCAGCTCTTCACCCACATCTGAGTGGCGGTGTCCTCGACGAGTGACTTCATGTGCTCTTCCGTCTGGGTGACGCGCAGCACTTCTTCGAGGGTGGTGATGCCGGCTTTCACTTTGGTCCAGCCGTCGATGCGCAACGTGCGCATGCCGTGCTTGATCGCTTCGTGGGCAATCGTCGATGCGGGCGCGCGGTTCATGACCAATGGGCGAATGGCTTCCGTCACGAGCAACAGTTCGTAAATGCCGAGCCGCCCCTGATAACCAAACTGACGGCACGCTTCACAACCGGCTCCCTTGCGGAAGACCGTGGTGTCGATCTCGTCTTCGGGAAATCCAATCTTGCGCAAAAAGCTGCGCTCCACCTTCTGCGGCGCCGAACACTTCGGACAAATCGTGCGCACGAGACGTTGCGCCATGATCGCCTCGACCGACGACGCGACAAGAAACGGCTCAATGCCCATGTCGATCAATCGAGTGAAAGCGCTCGGTGCGTCATTCGTGTGCAGCGTGCTGAACACCAAGTGACCCGTCAGCGCCGCGCGGATGGCGATCTCGGCGGTTTCGAGGTCACGAATTTCGCCGACCATGATCACGTTCGGGTCCTGGCGGAGAATGTGACGCAAACCAACCGCGAACGTCAGCCCGATGTCGGAGCGCACCGCGATCTGGTTGATGCCCTTGAGTTCGTATTCAACCGGCTCCTCGATCGTGATGATGCGTTTCGTGATCGAATTGATCGTGCTGAGAAACGCGTAAAGCGACGTCGATTTGCCGGCGCCGGTTGGTCCCGTCACCAGCAGGATCCCGTGCGGCTTCACGATGATTTCGCGCAGCGCGGATTCTTCCTTCGGATCGAAGCCGAGCTTGTCGAGCGTGAGGAAAATCTTTCCACGAGTGAGCAAACGCAGCGACACCGATTCGCCGTAAACCGTCGGCACCGTCGACACGCGGATGTCGATTTCCTCGCCCTTGATGCGGACGTTGATACGACCGTCCTGTGGCAGTCGCTTCTCCGAGATGTTCATCCCGCTCATCACTTTGATACGCGAGATGATCGCCGCCTGATACCGCTTCAACTGCGGTGGCATCGGGGTCTGGTGGAGAATGCCGTCAATACGGTAACGAATCCGCAACTCGTCTTCCGCCGGCTCAAAGTGAATGTCCGTCGAGCGATCCTTGTACGCTTCCCAGATGATCTGGTTCACGAACTTGATGACCGACGCTTCCTGGTCGCCCTCGGTGATTTCCTTGTCGCCGATGTCGAGATCGATCGGCTCGTCGTCGTCCTTCGCGAGTTCGTCGAGAGTTTCAGCGCCGACGCCGTAATATTTCTTCAACGCCTTCTCGATCTCACCCTTCGTCGCGAGCGCGAACTTCACGGGCTTGCCTGCGTCGAACTGCACCGCGTTCAGCATCGCCGTGTCGAACGGATTGCTGACTGCGATCAGGAGCGTGCCGTTTTGGGCGTCGAATGGAATCGCGTTGTATTGGAAAGCGACCTTCGTGGAGATCGCATTGCGCGCCTCAGTCGGCACAGCCGTCTTGCGCAAGTCGATGAACGGCCACTTCAAAACCGTGGCGAGATGACTCAGGAAATGCTCTTCGGACATCCCGCTCTCGCGACAAATAAAGTCGACGAGCGTCTCCGTAGAGCCGCTTTCGACGGCCACGCGCCAGGCTTTTGCCCAGTCGGCAATCTGCTGCGCACTGGTGTTGGCAGCTTCGGCGAAAACGTTATTTAGAGACACGAATGACATGGGTGGCCGTCCGCAAGGACTCCGCAAGTCGCTCCCGTAATTACACCGGACGCTAGTCAAAGTTGCGAAGGCGCGTCAAAAGATTGTTTTGCCCACGCCACGCAATGCGCCTGTCCACGGGCGGATTGGCGGCGCAGAGAGGTAACGCAGATGGTATCAAATGCAAGAATGCCCTCCGACCCGGCGCCGCATTTGCGAGATCAGCGGCAAACTTCGCCACGAATGAATTTCGCCTCTGAGCGGGAACGTGGATCGAGGAACGTCTGGCTGAGGATCGCCTCGCCATTGACCAGTGGGTGGAATGCCAGAATCAGGCGGCGCACCCTGTTTCCGTCGGCAACAGTATTTGCAACGTTCGCGGAACGATGAGCGCCTGCGCCGGGACTTTTGGATTCACATCCTTGAAGGCGATGACGTTGTCGTCCTCGTAAAAAATTTCGGCGGGAATCTGTCGTGCGACGATTCTTTCGAAGAGCGTCCTGGTGTGAAGCTGGCGCGGGGAGTAGGGAGTTGCAGGTTGAAAGTTGAAGGGTTCAGGTTCGCGAACTCGCACCAGTTTCGCCGCCGGCTCTTGATCCGTGCATCAATCTGCTCCAGCGACATGTTCGCAGAAGGATCAGCATCCATCTCTGCATCGCGGCGCAGAGCCTCCGCGATGCCTTCATCTTCGTCGTGAAGGACGGCGGGCACGGAGCCAAGCAAATGTGCGGCTGGAAGCGATCGCTGGTTCTCGGGTAAATCGACAGCGAGTTTCTCGACTTCGGCAATGGTGGCCATGCCGGGGACTATATTCGGTGAAGCATTGCGAGCAAGCGCGTGTCTCGCAGCGCAGAGGCAACGCTGAATCGATATGCTTCTCGATGATCCGTTCCGCGAGAGCAGACCAAGATTTCTCATGCGCGACGTCGTAGACGAATGGAGCCACGCACGTTGACGGCATGTCGTCGATGATGATGTCGGGTTTGGCAGTGAAGCCCTCGAATAATTCAGTCATGCCGTAGAGATGAGCGACTTTGCGGCAGTAATCAGCTCCACCGGTTGACCACAGAAAGAGATGACAACCTTCGTCGCGTAGTCGCTATAGAGCTCTTCTCGCTCCGTCCAAGAGTCTACCGTCGGCGTCGACGAGTGTGAGGTCCACGTCGATGAAAATATTGGCGTTCCTCATGAAGTGAGCATTCGTTCAACTCACCACCAAATCACATGGCTGCACCAAATTCTCCCGCACCACGCAATTGCGCAGGTAATCGACGATGTGATCGTTCAGGCTCTGGCAGCGCGGACTCCAGCGGCGTGCGCCGGCGAGTTGCTTCACGCAACTGCGCAGGCCGGAGAAGCGCAGCGTTGTGGGCGACTTGCGGAGATTCTGGCGAAGCTCGGCGCGCAGGCGATTGAAGAAGCCGAGTTCGAAAGCTTTCCCGGATTCGGCGGCAAGCAGGCGCAGGTCGGAATGAATGGCGTGAATCACCGGCGACTGGTGATCGCACGCCACGTTCAGGCCCAGTCCACGCAACGCCACTTCGAGCGCGGCGGTGAATTCGGTGAGAGTAACGGACTCTTTCTTCAGATCTTCGCGGAAATAGTGCAGCACGGCGGCGGCGGCATTCTCCACCACGTGCTGCTCGACTTCTTCGATGGCGGTCCCCATCAGCTCGACGGTGACGGTCTGTGCGGAGCAGGGAATTTTTTCGCCATTGCTCAGCTCAAACTCCAGGCAGTCGGATCGTAAGCGTATCATGCGGCTTCTCGAGTTTCTTGATTTCAGTGAGGAACTCACCCGGCTCCTCAAAGTTCCGGTAAATGCTCGCGTAACGGATGTAAGCGACCTTGTCCAAGGCCCGCAACTCCGTCATCACTCGCTCCCCAATTTCCCGGTAGCCCACCTCGCCGTCAGTCGTGTCGATGAGGTCGTTCAGAATCTTTTTCGCCACCTCTTCAATTTGCTCCACGCTGACCGGACGCTTCTGGCAGGCGCGCTTGAGGCTGGTGACGAGTTTCTCGCGCTCGAAATCCTCCCGGCGTCCATCGCGCTTGATGATCGTGATCTTCCGCGGCTTTTCGATTTCCTCGTAAGTGGTGTAGCGATGTTCGCACTTGAGGCATTCGCGGCGTCGGCGGATGGCTGCCCCCTCGCGTGAGGCTCGCGAGTCAATGACCTTATCGTCCTGACATCCGCATTTCGGACAGCGCATAAAAAGGAGCAGCCCACTAATGGTGTGGCTGCGTTGAACTACCAGCTATTCCTTGGGGTCGTCAAAGGATTTTGCCGAAAAGTGCCGTATGGAAGGAACACTAATCGTTATCCCCATTTCACAGCGGCCATGCTGTAGCCACGCACCATTTGGCGCTGCAAGCCTTGACGCCGATTTCACATCGCCGTTAAACAACGTTCCATGCCGACTTACGAGTACGCCTGCGAGAAGTGTGGACACCACTTCGAGAAGGTTCAGTCCATCAAGGACAAGCCGCTGACCGTTTGCCCGAAGGAATTGTGCAAGCTGAAGAAGTGGGGCAAAGGCCGCGTGAAGAAACAACTCAGCGCCGGCGCGGGACTTATTTTCAAGGGAAGCGGATTCTACATCACCGATTACCGCAGCGAAAACTACAAGGCCGGGGCGAAGAAGGAATCCACCGCAGCCTCCGGTGGATCAAGTGAATCAAAAAGTTCCGGTGACACGAAAACCTCTGGCGGAGAGAAACCCGCGCCAGCGAAGAAAGAAACGCCCAAGCCATCCGGCGGGAAGAAAGAATAGCGCGGCGCCGCTGCATGGTGTAAAAGCCACGCCTCAGCAAAGCGTCTGCACAAAGCGTGGCATCACGCCCGGAGGGTGGACGTGTTGAGCGATCCCAAATGTTTGGAGCGCGCACAATGTTTCGCCGCACACCGTGGTTCTTCCGCAGTGTCGCCACGGCGTGCCTGCTCGCGATGGTCGTCGCTGTGGTGGCGTCCGAGCCGATCATTCTTACCACGCGCAGCAAACAGTTCACGGTTCGGGGCCGGCCTTTAACTTCAACCGCCATCGCCGCGCCCGATAACCTGATCTACGTCGATCCTGCGTTGCTCTCGCTCGTATGCGAACGGGTGCGCGAAGCGCTGCAGCAGGAACTCGGATGGAGCGCTCGTTGGCGCGACCCGGTGTTCATCAACATCCACCAAACGATCGGCAAGAAGCAGCAGCCTTACGTCGAGGCGATTCCGTCGGGCGGCAAGGGCTGGCGTTATCGCATCGAAATGCCGGATCAGGTGACGCGCCGCGAATTCATCGAGCCGCTCATTGAGGCGTTGCTTCTTGAATACGCAAACCACGCCGCTCATGACGAATCGGTCCAGCTTCCGCCGTGGCTCCTCGACGGCATCACGGAAGACCTCATGCAAGGCCCGCTGGCTGGTCTCACGCTGCACGTGAACACCATGAACGCGGGCCAATCGGGCACGTTCACGCCGTTGAAGCCGTACTCATACACTGTCCGCGAACGTACCAATGAAAACGCGCTGCCCTTCCTGCGCGCCAAGGTTCAGGCGCATGGCCCGCTGACGGTGGATCAACTCAACTGGCCTGAGTACGACATGAACGATCGCGCGGCTGATGAGGCGTATCGGACGTCGGCACATTTATTTGTTCGCGAGCTGCTGCGATTGCGTGGCGGCGCGGACGCGTTGTCCGCCTCCCTCGCGTTGCTGCCCGAGAGTCTGAACTGGCAGACGGCGTTTCTCCGCGCCTTCGACGCGCACTTCACGCGCATGCTCGATGTCGAGAAATGGTGGTCGCTCGTGATCGTGCAGGCCAAAAGCCGCGAGACGTCCGTGCAGTGGTCCGCCCGTGAAAGCCAGGCACGGCTCGAGGACGTGCTTTACACACCGATGCAGGTGCGGCTGACGCGCGATGAGTTGCCGCACGTGACCCCCGTTGAATTGCAAACGCTGATCAGCGAATGGGCATTTCGCGAGCAGGAGCCGATTTTGCGCAACAAGGTCAACCAATTGTCCGCCCTGCGCGTGCGCGTGCCGCAAGAGTTCGTCGCAATCACTGACGACTACCGCATCGCGATCGAGCGTTACCTCACGATTCGTTCCTCCAAAAAGATGGTGGACCGCGACCCTTCCTCCCGTCAGGTCAGGGCGCTGGTCACCGACGTGATCACTAGCTTAAGCGCTTTGGACAAGCGCAGAAGCCAGCTCAAAATGCCGGTTCCGACCCCTGCGGACACCGCCGGGGTGGCTCCCTTGACACCTCAATGACCAAACCTATAGTGCGCTCGCAATGGCGAGTAACAACTCAGTGGGCCAAGGAGACGACCCTGAACCAGCACAGTTCCTTGAACTGAAACAATTTCACTCCGCGGGACGCGGCTTTTGGAGCGATGTCTCCGAAACCGACTGGAACGATCACCGGTGGCAGCTCAAGAACCGCATCACTTCCGTCGCGCATTTGCAACGCCTGATGCCGTTGGCCCCCGAGGAAGAAGCCGGCGCCAAGCTCGCGAACACAAAACTGGCGCTCGCGATCACGCCGTATTTTTTCAATCTCATTGATCCCACGGATGAAAACTGTCCGATTCGCCGTCAGGTCATTCCACGCATCGAAGAAACACGCGCGGCATCCTGGGAGATGAGCGATCCGTGCGGTGAAGACTCGCACTCGCCGGTGCCTGGACTCGTTCATCGGTATCCCGATCGCGTGTTGTTTCTCGTGACGGATCGATGCGCGGCTTACTGCCGTTACTGCACGCGCTCGCGCCTCGTGAGCAATGCGACTGGCTACGATTTTCATCCCGAATTCGACAAGCAGATCGAATACATCCGGAACCATCCCGAGATTCGTGACGTGCTCCTGAGCGGGGGCGATCCGCTCTTGCTCAGCGATGAAAAACTGGAGTCGTTGCTCAGCCAGTTGCGTGCAATTCCGCACCTGGAATTCCTGCGCATCGGCTCACGCATCCCGATCTTCTTGCCGCAACGCATCACGCCGCAGCTTTGTGCGATGCTGAAGAAGTATCATCCGCTCTTCATCAGCATTCACACCAACCATCCGCGTGAACTGACGACGGAAGTCCGCGATGCACTCGGCCGGCTCGCCGACGCCGGCATCCCGCTCGGAAATCAATCTGTGCTCCTGAGGCACGTGAATGACGATCCCTGGATCCTCAAGGCGCTGATGCACAAACTGCTTATGTGCCGCGTGCGTCCGTATTATCTTTACCAGTGCGATCTGATCACCGGCTCGTGGCACTTACGCACCAGCGTTCGTCGCGGCATCGAGATCATGGAACAACTGCGCGGCCACACGACGGGTTACGCCATTCCGCAATACGTGATCGACGCTCCGGGTGGCGGTGGAAAAGTGCCGATCAATCCCGGCTACGTGTTGAGCCACAACAACGATCGCGTGGTGATCCGCAATTTCGAGGGTCGCGTGTTTGAGTATCCGGAGGCGGTGGATGGTACGCCGATCGCCGCTCCCAAGCGAACATGCGAGCCGGAACTCGTCGAGCACTCATCTTGAAAACGGCCCTTTTCCCTACGCTGAGTCCAATGGCCGTTCCGCAAACAACTCCTCGACTGACTGAGGCCGAATACCTCACCCTCGAACGCGCCGCCGTGGATGTGAAGAGCGAGTTCTACGATGGCGAGGTGTTCGCGATGTCGGGAGGGACTCGGTGGCACAGTTGCATTGCCACGAACATGGCAATCGAATTGGGCAGGAAATTGGAGAACCGTCATTGCCGTCCTTACAATTGTGATCTGCGCGTCAAGATCGAAGCGTCGGGTCTTTACACGTATCCCGACCTCTCTGTTGTTTGTGGCGAACCGAAGTTCGTGGACGAGCGCTTGGACACTCTGACGAACCCAACGCTGATCGTCGAAGTGCTCTCGGAATCGACCGAAAGCTACGATAGAGGCAGGAAGTTCGAGCATTATCGCCGAATTCCTTCCTTGCGCGAATACCTGCTGATCAGCCAGGAGGAACCTCGCATCGAGCAGTTCTTTCGTCGCGAAACGAACGAATGGGTGCTGCGCGATGCGATCGGTCTTGATACCACCCTCGCTTTGCCGTCGCTCGAAATCTCCATCTCATTGGCGGCAGTTTTTGCTGACGTCGTATTTCCGCCGAAGGCCAAACCCGAGCCAGGACCGCGCCGCCTCTGACATGCCCCGCGAGTCTGCTCAACAGAAGACGGAGCGCACGAAGAAGATCATCGCCCGGCTACACGAGACGTATCCCGACGCGCACTGCGAACTCGTTCACACGAATCCGCTCGAACTGTTGATCGCCACGATCCTCTCCGCGCAATGCACCGACAAGCAGGTGAACATTGTCACCGCTGAGTTGTTCAAAAAATATCGCAGCGCCAAGGACTACGCCGATGCGCCGCTGAGCGAATTCGAAAACGACATCCGTCGCATCGGCCTGTATCGCAACAAGGCGAAAAACATTCAGGCGTGCGCGCGTGACTTGAGCGGCAAGCACGGCGGCAAGGTTCCGCAAACGATGGAGGAACTCACCGCGCTCGCCGGTGTCGGGCGCAAGACGGCGAACGTGGTGCTCGGCAATGCTTTCGACATCAACGTCGGCATCGTGGTGGACACGCACGTGGCGCGGCTCTCGAACCGACTCGGTCTCTCAAAGCAAAACGCGCCCGAGAAAATCGAAACGGAACTGCAACCGCTCGTGGCGTGCGACCAGTGGTGTCTCTTCAGCCACCTGTTGATCTGGCACGGGCGTCGGCGTTGCTTCGCGCGCTCGCCGGATTGTCCGAACTGCGAACTCCATGAACTCTGCCCGCGCATCGGCGTGGCAAAAAAGTGATGGAACGCTGGCTCCTCATCGATTCGGGCACTTGTGACTTCGCCTTCAACATGGCGATGGACGAGGCATTGCTGGAATTCGCCGCGCGGTTGCACACGCCTGTGCTGCGCTTCTACTCGTGGCAACAGAAGGCAGCGTCGTTCGGATATTTTCAGAGGATCTCGGAGATCGAGCGCGTCACGCATCTCCGTCCGCTCGTGCGCCGTCCCACTGGCGGCGGACTCGTGCCGCACGATGCGGATTGGACTTACAGCATCGTCATTCCGCCGACTCACGCGTGGTATGAACTACGCGCCACCGAAAGCTACGCGCGCGCGCACGAATGGATTCGCGATTCCTTCGCGCGATTGGAAGTGCCGACCGAACTGGCGCCATGCTGTCGCAAGGACCTTCCGGGTCAATGCTTCGCCGGATACGAGAAGTTCGATGTGCTTTGGTTCGGAAAGAAGATCGCAGGCGCGGCACAGCGCCGAACGAAGACGGGATTGCTGATCCAAGGCTCGATCCAGCCGCAGCCGCCGGGCGTCATTCGCACCGCGTGGGAAAGTGCGATGTGCGAGTCCGCGAAGAAGAATTGGGATGCAGAGTGGCACGAAAGCGAATTGCCTTCGGAGCTGCGCGCACATGCGGCCGCATTGGCGGAAACGAAATACTCGCGCGACGAATACAATCGCCGACGGTAACACGATCACGGCGAAGGGGGTGCAAGCCTTCGTAACATCTCCCGCGCGAGCGGCCGCGACGGTTGTGCCTCGATCAACTGTTCCAGAATCGCCCGCGCCTTCGCCGGCTCGGAATTCGCAAGTAAGCCCGCGATGCTCAAACACTGCGCGTATCCGGATGTGAACTCGGCATTCATTCGAGCGCTCGCCACGTACGCCTTGATCGCCGCCGCGCGATCGCCTTCGTAGTCGCTCACCAGTCCGCGAAGATACACGTCACGCGCGCGAGTGAAGGCGGAGAGCTGGTTCTGAAATGCTTCGTTCGTCGCGATCGTTGACCACACGGCGACGCGCTCAGAATTCTCCATTCGATCGAGTGAAGTGATCAGCGTCATGAGGCTGCGGTAAGGCGTTGCATCCTTTTCGTAAACGAACCGCGGCGCTCCGAAGCTGACGAGCGGTGCGTCGTCGGTGTTGAGATCATCGCTGTCCACCGTGACCAGCAACGACGCATTGCCGATGAAATGACCGAACAATCGCAGCGAGTCGCCAAGCGCGAGTCGCTTCAGTTCATCATGCAGCTCGACGTTCATCGCTCGCTGTTCGAGCCAATCGGGCCTGTAGTTGAAGCGCGAAAACGTGCCGACGAGACCGACGACTGGAGCATCGACGTTGTATCGCAGAAGAAAAATCTGCGCGTCCGGGAACACGGTCGAGAATGTCTGCAAGATGATGCCGAACATCGTTTCGTCGAGTTGGTGCAGCGGCAGCCATTGGCAAAACAATCCGTCCATGGCGAGCCGTTGGCGGATCGCATCGAAATGTTCCACGGTGTAAAGCGAGCCAGCGCCGTCGCGCGCGGGATGGAAGAGGTCGGCGACAATGACGTCGTAAAGGTTCGTGGTGGTGCGGACAAAGCGACGCGCATCGGTGACGTGCAGCGTGAAGTTCGTTCGATGTTGCGGTGAACGATTGTGCGGCTCGAAGAGCGGCATCACCTCCACCACTTCAGGCACCAATTCAACACCATCCACGACGAGATTCGTGTGCAGCGCAGCGCCGCCGAGCGTGATGCCGGTGCCAATGCCGAGGAAGAGCGCACGACGCGGTTGTGGATGGAGCAGCAACGGGATGTGCGCCTGCCGGCACTCCGCATCCGCCGCCGCGGTGCCGCCCATTTGAAAACGATTGTTCACGCGCAGCACGCGATCGCCGCGCGCGTCTTCCACGACGGCCACGGCAGCCATGACGCCTTCCTTGAACGCGATGACTTTTCCGCCCGGCGTCACGGACACGATGTGAAGATTCGTCGGCAAGGCGAAGGCGATGAGAGCCGCCACGGCGAGCATAAATGCATTCACTCGACTGATCGCCGGCGCAAGCGCGGCGTATGCGAGCGAGCCGCAGACAAGCGTCCACTTCGAACCCAGCACAGGCAGCAACACGATGCCGAAGATCACGGTCGCGAAAGCGCCGGCCAGTGTGTTCAACGCCGCCGTGCGACCAACACCGCATCCCGCCGAGCGCAGCCGTTGCACCACGTGACTGAAGGTCGCGCCCATCAGCATGGTCGGCAGCAGAAACACCGCGGCAGCGACGAACATTTCGGCGACGAGCACCGCGCCGCTCGCGTCGCCGAGTTGCCGCGCGAAGTGGTAAAGCGTTGGAGCGCGAGAAAGCGTGAACACGCCGAGCATGCACGCCAAAGCCGTGCCGCACACCAGGCTGCTGAGCGCCGCTCGTGAATCGCGCGTCGCCCCGAAGCGCTGGTAGAGCGCAGCGCCCGTGGCTGTGCCGAGCAGATAAATGGAGAGCACAGCGGCGAAGGTGTAGATCGTGTTCTCCAGGACTTGCGACAGGACGCGCGTGGCAGCGATTTCGTATCCGATGCCGAGCAGGCCGGTGAAAATCGTCGTGGCGAGCAAACGTCCTGTGGCCAGAACATCCGAGGGAACGGGTGTGTGGTGCGTCTCCTCACTTCGACTGCTGCGACGCGTGATCAAGAACGCCACAATCCCGCAAAGAATATTCAACGTGCCCAGAGCGCCGAGGGTGATCGTGAAGCCAAGCCTCGGCGCGATCACGAATGTGCTGATGAGAATTCCTGCCACGGCTCCGAACGTGTTCGCGGCGTAAACTCTTGCCACGCTCGGTCCTGCGTGGAACGACGCGACGAACCGTTCCATGGCCGGGAACGCGGCTCCCATCGCCGCCGTCGCAGGGAGGAGGGCCAATGCAGGGAGAGCGAACACCACGAGCCAGTGACGCAGTGGTGATGGATCCACACCGATCAGCTTCAGCGTCACTTCGTTGACGGTCGGGATCAGCGCCGCGGAGGCGAAGGCCCACACGCCGATGGTCAGTTCGAGAACAGCGTACCAGCGCCCCGGCCTCGGGCTGCGATCGATTCGCTTGTCCAGCATCCACGCTCCGAGCGCCATGCCGAACATGAAGGCGCACACGATCGCGAGCATCGATGGCGTCTCGTGACCGAGGCCGGTGGCGAACACGCGTGACCACATGACCTGATAGCCGAGCGCGGCGGCGCCGGAGCAAAACAGCAGCGCGTGCGCGATGTACGATTTACGATTTGCGATTTGCGAGCATACGGGGAGAGGGCGCGGGGTTCGCAAACCGGAAATCAGGAAGGATGTCTCGCGAAGAGCGCGAAGAAAGGGAAACTTTCTGACACTTCATTTTCCCTTCGCCTACTTTGCGGTCTTCGCGAGACACCTGTTGCGCCAGCGTCATGGCGGCGGCACGCTGGGGCACATGCTGATTCGGTACCACGGTGCAGCGCGCACCACCACGGGGTCGATGTATCTCATCGAATTGAATGGTCAACAGATTCTCCTCGAGTGCGGGCTGTTCCAGGGACATCGCGACGAGTCGGTTAATCGCAATCGCAATTTTCCATTCGACCCTTCAAAAGTGTCGTGCGCAATTCTCAGCCACGCGCACATCGATCATGTGGGAAATTTTCCGAATCTCTGCCGGAAAGGTTTCGCGGGAAACATTTACTGCACATTCGCCACGCGGGATCTCGCAGCAATCATGTTGCCGGACTCGGCCAAAATTCAGGAGGACGACGCGCAGTTTGTCTCCAGGCAGCACGCCAAGAAAGGTCTGCCGCCCGTGGACCCGCTCTACACCATCGCGGACGCCGAGCGTGCGTTGCAGCAATTCGTCGCTTTCAATTACGACCGGCCCATGCCCGTGGCGGATGGCGTGACCGTCACGTTCCGCGATGCCGGTCACATTCTCGGCTCCGCGCAGGTGGTTCTTGATGTGCGTGAAGGCACGCGCAAATTCCGTTTCCTTTTCAGCGGCGATGTCGGGCGCGGCAATGACGAAATCCTGCGCGATCCCGCGACCGTCGAGAACGTTGATTTCCTTCAGGTCGAATCCACGTACGGCGGGCGCGATCATTCGTTGAAGGAACACGCAGTCCAGGAGATGGCGCGGTTGTTAAACGACACGATTCGCCGCGGTGGCAAGGTGATCATCCCCGCATTCGCAGTGGGGCGCACACAGACCGTCGTTTACCAACTCAACCAACTGACGCGCGCCGGACGGATTCCGCCCGTGCCAATCTTCGTCGATTCGCCGTTGAGCGTGAATGCCACCGAGGTTTTCCGTCTCCACCCGGAGTGTTTTAACGAATCGACTTATCGCTTCCTGCGTGAGACGGCGAGCCCATTCGGCATGGAGAACCTCGCTTACATTCGCGAGGTCGCGCATTCCATGAAGCTCAACGACTTGAAGGATCCCGCCATCATCATCAGCGCGTCGGGCATGGCTGAGGCGGGCCGGGTTCGGCATCATTTGAAGCACAACATCGGCGACGCGCGAAACCTGATCCTCTTCGTCGGCTATTGCGCAGAGCACACGCTTGGCGCGGCGATCGCGGCAGGACGCTCGCCCGTGAACATTTTCGGCGAACCTTACGAAGTACGGGCGCAAGTAGCCTCGCTCGATGCTTTCTCTGGCCACGCGGATCGCACCGAATTGCGCCGCTACGTGGAAGGGATTTCGGGCGACATCAAAAAGATCGCCGTGGTGCATGGCGAAGAGGAGCAGGCGATGGCGTTTGGTCAAACGCTGCGCGTGATGAAGCCGAGGGCCGAAGTGGTCGTGCCGGAGTTCGGTCAGCGTCTGGAGTTTTGATTCAACATGGAGGCACAGAGGAAACGGATCTCATCAGTCATTTCTGTGGTGAACACCCCTTCGTCAAAGAAAAAAGCGAGGCCCGCTTGCGCGAGCCTCGCTGGATGTTTGCCGGTTCCTCCCGCCTGCGCGTGAACGCAGGCAGCCGGTCTCCACTTAATCTTAGTAGTCCATGCCGCCCATGCCGCCGCCGCCATGACCATGATGGTCGCCGCCGCCGCCACCCTTCTTGTCCTTCTCCGGCGCTTCGGTGATGAGGCACTCGGTGGTGAGGAGCAGGCCCGCGATGGAGCTGGCGTTCTGGAGCGCGCTGCGCGTGACCTTCTTCGGGTCCACGACGCCGGCTTTGACGAGGTCTTCATACACGCCGGTCGCGACGTTGTAGCCTTCGTTGCCCTTGCGCTTCTTGACTTCCTGAACGATCACAGAGCCTTCTTCGCCGCCGTTTTGGGCCAGCGTGCGGAGCGGTGATTCGACGGCACGTTTGACGATGTCCACACCGATCTGTTCGTCCACGTTCGAAAGCTTGAGCGCTTCGATCGCAGGCAAGCAGCGGATGAGCGCCACGCCACCACCAGGAACAATGCCTTCTTCGACGGCTGCGCGGGTCGCGTGCAACGCGTCTTCGACGCGCGCCTTCTTTTCCTTCATTTCGGATTCAGTCGCGGCGCCAACATTGATGACGGCCACTCCGCCGGCGAGCTTCGCGAGGCGCTCCTGGAGCTTCTCACGATCGTAATCGCTGGTGGTCTCTTCGATCTGGCGGCGAATCTGATTCACGCGACCCTGGATCTCGGAGCTCTTTCCGTAGCCCTCGACAATGGTGGTGTTTTCCTTGTCCACGACAACGCTCTTGGCGCGGCCGAGGTCAGTGAGTTCGAGCGACTCGAGCTTGATGCCGAGGTCTTCGCTGATGAATTTGCCGCCCGTGAGGATGGCAATGTCTTCGCACATGGCCTTGCGGCGATCGCCGAAGCCAGGCGCCTTGACAGCGCAAATGTTCAGGGTGCCACGGAGCTTGTTCACCACGAGAGTCGCGAGGGCTTCGCCTTCGACGTCTTCAGCGATGATGAGCAGCGGCTTGCCGATCTTGGCGACCTTCTCGAGGAGAGGGAGCAGGTCTTTGAGACTGCTGATCTTCTTCTCGAAGTTGAGGACATAGGCGTCTTCGAGCTTCGCTTCCATCGTCTCCGCATTGGTGACGAAGTAAGGAGAGAGATAGCCCTTGTCGAACTGCATGCCTTCCACGACGTCGAGCGTAGTCTCAATGGACTTGTTCTCTTCGACCGTGATGGTGCCGTCCTTGCCGACCTTGTCCATGGCGTCAGCGATGATTTCGCCGATGGCCTCGTCCCAGTTCGCCGAAACGGTCGCGACCTGCTTGATCTCTTCCTTGTCTTTGACCTTCTTGGCGACCTTGTCGAGCTGGGCCACGGCGGCTTCAACAGCCTTGGCGATTCCGCGCTGGAGCGAGATAGGATTCGCGCCGCTGGTGACGTGCTTCAAACCTTCGCGATAGATCGCTTCGGCGAGAACGGTGGCCGTGGTCGTTCCGTCGCCGGCGGTGTCGCTCGTCTTGCTCGCGACTTCGCGAACCATCTGGGCGCCCATGTTTTCATAAGGGTCTTCAAGTTCAATTTCCTTTGCGACCGTGACGCCGTCCTTGGTCACCGTTGGGGAACCGAACTTCTTGTCGAGAACGACGTTGCGGCCCTTAGGTCCGAGCGTCGCCTTGACTGCGCGTGAGAGTTTCTCCACGCCACGGAGCAGGGCCTGCCGCGCGGCTTCATCGAATACGAGTGTTTTAGCTGCCATATAGTTTTTGAAAAATAGTAGTTGTTTTGGTTTCTGATTACTCGATCACAGCGAGGATGTCGTCGCTGCTAAGGATCTTATATTCCTTGCCGTCGAGCTTGATTTCGGTGCCGCCATATTTGCTCACCAGCACGCGGTCGCCCTTCTTGACTTCGAACGGAACTTTCTTTCCGTTGTCATCCGTCTTGCCGGTGCCCAGCGCCACGACGACGCTTTCCATCGGCTTTTCCTTGGCGGTATCGGGAATGATGATGCCGCCCTTTTTGGTTTCTTTTTCCTCGGCTGCTTCCACGAGAACGCGGTCGCCGAGAGGTTTCAAGTTAACTGCCATAGTTTTATGTTGTTGCGTTTATTTGTTGTTTCGCGTGAAGCAAATCCCACAGCACGCGCTGTCGGGAAAAGTCATGCGGGCCGCGGCTCATTCACTGAACGAACCGCAGCCCGTTAAATTACTTTTTGTTTTCGTCAACGACCTCAGCGTCGATGACGCCTTCGTCTTTCTTCCCGCCAGCTTGTTCGCTGGTGGAACCGGTTTCGGTGCCGCCTTGCGGTGCCGCGCCGGTTTTGGCCTTCTCCGACGCCGCCTTGTAGAGTTCGGCCGAGACGGCCTGCCAGGCTTCGTTGAGCTTCTCGCTCGCGGATTTGATCGCGGCGAAATCGTTGCCCTTCAGCGCTTCCTTCACGATGTTCATCGCCGTCTCAATCTTGCTCTTCGAATCGCCGGCGATCTTGTCACCGCTCTCCTTGAGTAATTTCTCGGTGCGATAAACCGCGTTGTCGGCTTCGTTGCGAGTCTCGATCTCCTCGCGGCGCTTCTGGTCCTCCTCGGCGTGCGCCTCGGCGTCCTTCTTCATCTTCTCGATCTCGTCCTTCGATAGACCGCTGCTCGCGGTGATCGTGATCTTCTGTTCCTTGCCCGTTCCCAAATCCTTGGCGTTCACGTGGAGAATACCGTTCGCGTCGATGTCAAACGTGACTTCGACCTGCGGCATGCCGCGCGGGGCCGGAGGAATGTCGGTGAGCTGAAACTTTCCAATCGTCTTGTTGTCACGCGAGAACTGCCGTTCGCCTTGCAACACGTGGATTTCAACGCCTGGCTGATTGTCGCTCGCGGTGGAGAAGATTTCCGATTTACGCGTCGGGATCGTGGTGTTGCGCTCAATCAGCTTTGTGAACACTCCGCCCAACGTCTCGATGCCCAGCGAAAGCGGGGTCACGTCGAGGAGCAGCACGTCTTTCACTTCGCCCTTCAACACGCCGCCCTGGATCGCTGCGCCGATTGCCACGACTTCGTCGGGATTCACGCCCTGATGCGGCTGCTTGCTTACCAGTTTGCGCGCCGTCTCGACCACACGCGGCATTCGGGTCATGCCACCGACAAGCACGAGTTCGTCGATCTTCTCTGCCAAGATGCCGGCGTCCTTCAAGCACGCCGTCACCGGGCCGATGGTGCGCTCGAACAAGTCATCGCAAATTTGCTCCATTTTCGCGCGGCTCAAGCTTTTCTGGATGTGCTTCGGTCCGCTCGCATCCGCCGTGATGAACGGCAGGTTGATGTCGTATTGCTGCGAGCTCGACAGCGCGATTTTTGCCTTCTCCGCTTCTTCCTTGATTCGCTGCAATGCATCCGGCTGCTTGCGCAGGTCCATTCCCGCCTCTTTCTTAAATTCATCCAGGATCCAATCCATGATGCGATTGTCCCAATCGTCACCGCCGAGGTGCGTGTCGCCGTTTGTCGCCTTCACCTCAAAGACGCCGTCGCCGATCTCTAGCACGGAGATGTCGAACGTGCCGCCGCCCAAATCGTAAACCGCGATCTCCTCGTCCTTTTTCTTGTCGAGGCCGTAGGCGAGCGATGCTGCCGTCGGCTCATTGATGATGCGCAGAACTTCGAGACCGGCAATGCGTCCGGCGTCTTTCGTTGCCTGACGTTGAGAATCATTGAAGTAAGCGGGCACCGTGATGACAGCCTGTGTGATCGTTTCGCCGAGGCGCACTTCCGCGTCCGCCTTCAACTTGGCAAGAATCATCGCGGAGATTTCCGGCGGGCTGAACTGCTTTGGCTTGCCGTCCACTTCCACTTCCACCGCCACATCGCCGTTGCTGGCGCGCACGACCTTGTAAGGCACGCGCTTAAGTTCTTCCTGCACCTCATCGAACTTGCGTCCCATGAAGCGCTTCACGGAGTAAACGGTATTGCGCGGGTTGGTGACCGCTTGACGTTTGGCCGCCTCCCCCACGACGCGCTCCCCACTCTTGGTAAAAGCGACAACTGAGGGCGTCGTCCGCTTTCCCTCGGAATTCTCCAATACGACCGGCTCTCCACCTTCCATCGCCGCCATGCAGGAGTTGGTCGTTCCCAAATCAATGCCTAAGACTTTCGCCATAAAATTTTTTAGCAGGATCCACCGCTCAGTCGGGCTAAATCTGCAAGCGCTATTAGCAACGATGGTGCCTGCTTAGGCAATGGCGACGTAAGCAATTGCCTGTGAGTAGCTTAAAGCATTTCGATGCCAACCAAATCTGTGGTCTGTTGCGCCACGATGGCGCAGTTGTGTGCCACTGTGTTAGCTAACTGGGGGTTCGGCTACAGCCACCCGGCACTTCGAGATCCTCTTTCGTTCTGATTGTACCGTGCCGTCGCAGGTGAACTAGAAGCAGGCTAATATCCGCTGGAGAGATCCCTGAAATCCGCGAAGCCTGACCGATCGTAGATGGGCGAACTTTCGTCAACTTCTGGCGGGCTTCGTAGCCCAACCCGACCACCGCCTCGAAGTCAAATGTGCTTGGAATACCCTTCCCCTCCAAGCTCTTCGTTCGCGCTACTTCACTTTCCTGACGATCGATATACCCAG
>JBBRBM010000063.1:0-29215 GCA_038205745.1 Verrucomicrobiota bacterium
CGCGTGCGTGTTGATGTGCGCACGAGAGCTGCCCCAAGCCTGCCAGGCCGCCTAGGGCGACGGGGGCGGGGCACGCAGCCCGCTCAAAGTCAGCCAGCTCCACAGTCTGCGGGAGGCCTTTGGGGGAGTGCCCGACCCGCGCAGCGCCACCAGCCGCCGACACCCGCTCGCGGCCATGCTCGGACTGATCGCTCTGGGGTTGCTGATGGGAGCGCGCGATGTGCTCGACATCTGGCGGAAAGTCGCCGCCAGACACGTAAATTCACTCGCAAGAAGCAACAGTGCGACGGAAATCCGAAAGCGAAGAGGCGACACGAAACCACTCATTCAGTTGGGGTTGTTGGAAACAACGAGCGAACGATGCTCCATACACGAATGCTTCGCAAGGGCGCCGCCGGGCTTCGAACGTCAGGCGAGGGCTTTGGCTAATGGACCAGCAGCCTCACTGTCATTCTGGAGATGGTGGACGCTGCAGGTTTCGAACCTGCGACCCCTACCGTGTGAAGGTAATGCTCTACCACTGAGCTAAGCGTCCATGAACGATGCGGCGGAAAAAGTAATCACGACGAAATCGAATGCAAGTTTTCGTTTCGCCGCAGGCGTGAATCGGCGCGCGAGATCAACGCCCTTCGTTGATCGCACTCGGCAAACCGTGTTCCCAACCCTTTTGCGCATTCCACGGACGTTCGGAAACGTTGTCCGGTTCGGTGGTGGCGCAGCCGGTGAAGAGAAACGTCAACGCAGCACAGATCAGAAGAAATGAGAGCGGTTTCATTGCAGTGAGAGAACCTGGTCACCTTCCTGGATCTCGTTAAGGCTCGTGCCCGGCATCACGTTGGCGATGCAGCGGTTTTCCATTACTTCCGCGATGCGGACTTTTCCGACAAACTTGCTGGCGCGATGGACGAGAAGAATGCCTCGTTCGAGGATTCCTTTGTCTTTGCCGATGTTGAGAACGACAAAGTTCCACTTTGGATCAACTGCAACGATTTTTCCTTTGGTGCCGTTTGGAAGATCAGGAGCGAACTCGTCGCCGCCGACGAGCGCCAAGTACTTGTTTTTCCACTCCAGAACCTGCCGGGCCAAAATCTTTTTCTCGTCCTCCAGCGCAGCAATCGCATCGGTTGCGCCCTTGTAGCTGTTTCGCAGTTCAACAATCTGTTCCGGCGTGTAGCCAAGCTGGCGGAACTTCTCGAGCTGTGCTTCGAAATCTTTGCGCTTGGTCACTTCGGCGCGGAGATCGCCTTCGGTCTTCTGCAAATTGGATTGGGACGCGGCGAGCTGCTGCTTGGTGTTGTTCAGCTCTGCCTCGGTCTTCGCGAGGGTGGCTTTGGTCTGGTTCAGCACGTTGGAGGTGGTGGCGAGCGTCTTCTCCGCTTTTTCGGCACGGCTCTTCTCCTTTGCTCGGCCCTCGATGTTTTCGTTCCGCACCTCGATGACGGTCTGAATCTGCTTACGGGCCTGCATCTGGGTCACCACGATGGTGCCGATGCCGGCTAGGATGGCGATGATTAAACTGAGTCGCAGCAACATGTCTAAACCTTCAAAGGGTTAAAGTGGGCCAAACGTATGGGTTGAAAAACCCAGTGTCAACGCCGCACTACTTCTCTTGCGCCAGTTCGCGCGCGCGTTTCAGCGTTCCTTCCGAGCGGCGGTCGAGCTCGTTGCTGATCGTCCAGTGGTAATTCCACACCAGATTGTTGGTCTGAGTGGAATACGGATCGACGAGCAGCAAGGTACGCTGAAAATCGTCGAGCAGTTCCTTGTTTTTCAGTTCCGGCATTTCACGGAGGAGTCGTTGGTAGAGGCGGGTGGCCTCGTTGGTGTAGCCGCGGGCTTGGAGAAGGATGAATGCCTCGCGTCGCTCCATGTGCTTCGTTTGCTTCGCCTTGACCTGGTACATGAACATGAAGCTGCAGAAAATCAGCAGCGCGAAGAACAGCAGCACGAACCGATACTGCCGGAGAAAACGCATGGGCGATTCGTAAAGCAGCCGACGCCGCCACGCAACTGTGCAATGCGAGCGCCGGAAAATTTATTGTCGGGCCGGGACGCCGTGCGATGTTCTGCGGCGTGATTCCGTTCTCCTATTGGTTCGTGGTGATGCTTTGCACATGCGCGCTCGCACGGGCCGACGATTCAACGGTGCCGGTTTCGACGAATGTCTCGCTGCGTCCGCTCGGTGCCGGCGTGTTCCAACTCGGCGGGCTGCGGTTGAACAAGGTGGAACGCAGTATCAGCTTTGAGGCGGTAGCGAACATCGTCTCGGAACTCGCGGTGGAATACGCCGTCGTCCACAAGATCGGGAAAACCCACGAGACGATGTTCCGAACGGACACGCGGGCGCAGGACATTCATGTGGCGATGTTGTTGCTCGGAGTGAAGCCGGCCATGACCAATGCGTTTCCAGAAGACCTTACGGTCACGCCGCCGGGCGATCCGGTGACGGTGGAAGTTTCTTGGAAGGAACGCGGTAAACTGATTCGTCACCCACTCGAAGAACTGATCCTGAATCGCTCAACCGGAAAACCGCTGAGACGTGGGGTGTGGATCTACAACGGCTCGAATTTTTCGGAAGGGATGTTCACGGCACAACGCGACGGGTCGCTGATTTCCATCCACATCGATCCCGATGCACTGATCAACAACCCGCGACCGGGCCGCGACAATGATGACCTTCACGAGCCGAACACGAAGCTGCTTCCGGCGACGGGCACACCGGTCGAGTTCACGATCCGGCTGGGAACGGCGCCGGCAAAATCCTCGTGAAGAATTTTAGCGGCGCAGCAGTCTGGCACTTGTTCATGCAATGCTTGGTTCGCTTTTTTGTCGTTTCCGCGCTCGTTGTGCAGTCCACGTTTGCGGCGGACACATTGAAGCCGCGCGATGTGTCATTCCAAAACGAAGTTCAGCGCGCGATCGAGAAGGGGCTCGATTACCTCAAAACATCGCAGAATAGCAATGGCTGGTGGTCCACTCCCGATCACCCGAGCGTCACGGCGCTTGCGCTTTCTGCGTTCAGCGGCGAGCCGCAGCAACGATACAAAAATTTGCCGCAGGTGAAGAAGGGCTACGACTTCGTCCTCAGTTGCGCGAAGCCGGATGGCGGTATCTACGGGACGAACCTCGCGAATTACAACACGTCGATTTCCATGATGGGCCTGCTTGCGGCTCACGATCCGAAATACGATTCCGTGCTCCGCAAAGCGCGCAGTTTCGTCGCCGGTGGGCAAGTGGACACGGACGAGAAAGGGAAGACCGATTCACCGTGGGACGGCGGCGTGGGTTACAGCCACGAGGCGACGCGTTCGGACATGAACAACACGCTCGTGGCTTTGGAGGCGCTTTATTATAGCAAGCATCTTGTTGAAGACAAAAAGCTGGCAGACGCCAAAGACCTGAACTGGGCCGCGGCGATTCAGTTCATCCAGAACTGCCAGAACCTTCCCGGCGTGAACAAACAGGAGTGGGTTTCGACCGATGCGAAGGACCGCGGTGGATTTGTTTACGACCCGGCGAGCAGCAAGGCTCCCAGCGTGACGAACGCGAATGGCAAAGTCGCGCTCCGCTCCTACGGCAGCATCAGCTACGCGGGCTTGCTCAGCTACATTTACGCCGACGTGAAGAAATCCGACGCCCGAGTGCAGGCCGTGATGGAATGGCTGAAATCG
Organism: Verrucomicrobiota bacterium; assembly: GCA_038205745.1. Taxonomy (GTDB): domain Bacteria; phylum Verrucomicrobiota; class Verrucomicrobiia; order Limisphaerales; family SIBH01; genus JANNGC01. Next base: position 3,672 of record JBBRBM010000063.1, read on the forward strand.
AATTACTCGCTGGAAGAAAATCCCGGCATGGGCCAGCAAGGATTCTACTACTACCTCCATCTCATGACGAAGGCGCTGAACACTGCTGACGTCGATGCTCTCGACACGAAGGGCGGCAAAGTGGATTGGCGCCGTGAAGTCGCGATGCGCCTGATCAATCTCCAAAAAGCAGACGGCTCATTCCAAAACGACAACGGCCGCTGGTGGGAAAAGGATCCGAACCTCGTGACAGCGTACGCGGTGATGACGCTGGAAATCATTTACCGTGGGATGTGATTTGAACTGTACGCGCCAACCAATGCAGCGCGCGTGCCTGCAAAAAATGATTCGGCATTGGAGCAGCTTCTCGGTTACGAACGCAATACGAAGGAAGCAAAGCTCACCTACAATCAAACTGAACACCCCAATGCCTTGCCCGCCTCGTGGCGCTGTCCCGGTCATCCAGGGGCGTGGTGGGAGATTCTTTCACTCTGCTCGTCCGGTTCGCCCTCGGTCAGGGATGCGACTGCTCCAGCTATGTCGCCACGAGTCAACGGCGACGGTTGAACCCGGTCAACGATTCGCCGCGCCAGATTCCTCTCGCCGTTGAACGCCCGCACCTGAACACTGCGCCCCGCATCGCGCTGGTGTTCTCCGCATTCGCTTTCGCCCTCACGCTCTTCTTCGGCGTGACCATTCCTTCGCCGCTCGACTACAGCTACGACTGCGTGGGCAACCGCCTGCAATTGGTGTCCACCGAACCGGGCAGCTTGCGGCCCGCTCGCCTCAACTAGGCTTGGCGCAGCTTCGGACATAATGGCAGTATTCGGCCTCAGTTCGTGGGATAGCTGTCAGCCTGAACCTCGACTTTGGTGGGCGTTCCGCCCAGTTGAGCTATTGGCATGATGTGGGCAGGGTGGTTCGTTTCCTTTCGATTGGGCAATGGCTGGGCGTCGGAAGCATTGCTTGGGATCTATGCACAGTCAAAGATTCCAAGTCGGTGGGAGTGACAGTAGCAAATCTGGCGAATGAATTTGTGGAGAAAGTTCCAGTGATTCCCTGAACACTTCGCGCCGCATGGCGCTGGTGCCGGCTGCTTTTGTCTTCGCCGGACCGATTGTCAATTGTCAGTCCCGACAATGGACAATTCAGCCGTTGCTCGCAAAGGCTTCCACTCATGGCGCGCAAACTTCGAGGGCAATATCCCGGCGCGAATTATCACGTGATTGAACCGCGGCGACCATCGCGAAGCCATCTTCCGCGATGACACAGACCGCCGGACATTCCTCGCCACGCTGCCGGAAGCCCGTTCCGCCCAGACACCATCCCCGCCGCAATGGCTCCCATTCCGCATCGTCGGTTTCCTGCGCCCGCCGCGTTTCCATGCGCCGCTCGAATTCCTGGCGAGCTTCGGCCATGTCTCCCGCCAGACCATGCTCACCCAGCAAACGGTCCACCCGCATCCAAGCCGGACGATGGGCGGGGGCCGGAAAAATAACGAGGAAGATTTCAGTCAGGGGAAACAGCGCCCGCGGTGACCTGCCACCGTTTCAATTCGCGCCCAAGTTCGCGCGGCCAATTCTCCTCGGTGCAAGTCATGAATACCTGGCCCTGCGCGTGGTGCGCCCGCTCCAGCAGCGGAAGCAGACCGGCGCGGCGTTTGGCGTCCAGTTCGCCCATCACGTCGTCGATGAGCAACACGGGCGGCACACCATGAATGCCGGTGAGGTATTCGGCCTGCGCCATCTTGAGCGCGATGGCGAGCGTGCGCTTCTGGCCTTCGCTGCCGAACTGCGCGGCGGATTTGTCGTTGAACAAAAGCTGCACGTCGTCGCGATGCGGCCCGATCATCGTGAGCCGATAAGCGCGTTCACGGTCGCGTGATTGCGCCAGTTCCACGGCGAAGTCGCGCTTGATGCTGGGCTGGTACTCGATGCGCAGTTCCTCGGCGTCATTCGAGATGCGGCGATAGGCGAGCCGCGAGAGCGGCGAAAGCTTTGGGATCAACTCGTGACGCAGCCGGGTGATCTCTTCGCCCGCCTGGATGAGTTCGCGGGAAAAACTGTCGAGCGCTTGCGGATCGGGCGTGCGCGACTTCAGCAAGGCGTTGCGTGAACGAAGGGCACGCGCGTAACGCTGGAGCGTCGGCAGATAAGTCGGAAAAGAATGCGCCAGCAGCAGATCGAGGAAGCGCCGGCGTCCGCGACCTGAACCTTTCACCAGTTGCAAATCCTCGGTGCAGAACACGACCGCACGCAGCACGCCGAAATAGTCGCTGAGCTTGCGGACCGGCTGGCTATTGAGCGCCAGCTTCCGCTCCGCCGTGGACCAATACATCTTCACTTCGTGCTCGCCACGGCTGACGACTTTGGCGCCGATGAAGTAGCCCCTGGCGCCGTGCCGGACCATCTGGCCGCTGCCGACACCGCGGAAGCTGCGGAGCGTGGCGAGCAGATAGATCGCTTCGAGGACATTGGTCTTGCCCTGCGCGTTGTCCCCGATGAGCACGTGAAAGCCCGGCGTGAAATCCACGTCGAGCCGCGCGTAGTTGCGGAAATCGCGAAGGCGTAAGTGCGCCAGATGCACGCGGTTCAACTAAAGAGTTTCGCGCGTGAATGAAAGCGCCGCGTTCGGCAGAAAGCGAATAATGCCGTTCTGCCTGACGCGGGCATTCGCGCAGAGCCGGAGCCCTGCGCTCCTTATTTACATTTCCTGGCTGCGGTCCATGTGCCGCGCGATGTCGAGACGCTCACTGACGTTTTCGATGACCATCCGGCGCAATCCCGCCGGGAAAATCGCGAAATCGTCAAAGTCGATGAACTGGCTCCTCAGCGCTTTCGTCGTCACGTGATGGAGCACGTCCATGATCAGGAAGCGATTCAGCTTTCGGAAAGTTGAAAACTCCTCCGCCCGCGGCGCCAGTTTCGGCCGAACCGATCGAAACTCCGAATCACGCGAGCAGGCGCGCACGACGTCTTCACCGCTGAAAGTTCCAGTCAGATAAGCCAGCGCGATCGTGTTGATCAGCGCCTTGGGTTCATATTCAGGATTCCGCCGTAGCAGTTCAGTCAGCTCGGGGTTGTTCCAGTTGAACGAGTTCACGCGTTCGACGATCCACTCGCGCAACTGTGATTTTGCGACCCAGTCACTCAGGTCGTTGGGGAGATAGACCGCTTCCTCTATCTCCACCGGAGGTCTTTCCATGACGTCCAATGTATTCATTCATCCGTATTGACGTCCATGTTTGTTACAAACGCGTGGCAGCCGAATCACGTTTGAGCGACTTAAGGGAGCAAGAAAAAGCCGCCCGCATGACGCGGGCGGCTTACGCGGAGGTCAACGGAACCCGATCGGTCAGAACTTCCGAATCGCGTCCTCCTGCACCCGGTGCTGGGAGTCAGAGTTTCATTTGTCGATTGAGTTCAACTGTTTGAATCGAAATACGCCCCTTTGAAGAAAGCTCTGTAGATACCGCCGCCCAGCAAGCCACCCAGCAGCGGAGCAACAATATAAACAGACCACCAGCCTGTGCCGTTGGCCTCGAAGGGCACGCGCCCCCATCCCACGAGCGAAGAGAAAACCCGCGGCGCAAAATCGCGCGCAGGATTGAAGCACGCCATCGTCAGCGGTCCGAGCAACGAGATGAGCAGCGTCACTGTGAGTCCGATGGTGGCAGCAGTAAGAATTTGCGGACGCGCCTTGTTGCGTTCGTCAGTTGCGCAAAAAATGACGAGCAACAACACCGCCGTGCCGACGACTTCCGCCGCGAACGCCCTGGGCGTCGTCATGCGTTTGCGCGCTTCGGTCGTGAAGGGCCGGCCGCCCGGGCTGGGATAATATTCGCCAAAGATCATCGCGCTGGCTTCACTGCCTTCCGCGCCACGAGTGATTCCATTGGTCGCCTCGAAAGTGGTGAGCGCGTTGCCGAAGAGGTAGAACAACACCGCTGAAGCCACGAATGCCCCGGCCATTTGCGCCACGATGTAAGGAAGCACGCGGCCCCACGGAAAATCCGACCACACCGCCATGCTGAGCGTGACGGCGGGATTCAAATGCGCGCCGCTCAATGCTCCTGTGAGATAAATCGCCGTCGTGATTCCCAGCCCCCAAACGATGGCAACCTGAAACACGCCGACCTGGGCGCCCGTCAGCACTGCGGCGCAAACGCTGCCACAGCCAAAGAAGACGAGGAGAAACGTCCCGAAGAATTCTCCTGTGAGCCATTTTGGAATCATACTTGTGAGCGATTGCCTACGCAGTGAGTTGCTCGATGCGATGCGTCGGCGTGGGTTTGCCGGGCCGGAAATGCTCCAGATGATCGACGGTCACTTTGAGCGTTGGGAACTTTTTCGCGGTGGCTTCAAGCCCTTCGCGCACCGCGGTGCCGAGCGCGTCCGGAGCAGCTTCGGCGCGCAAGTTGATGATCAACTGGCCCGCTTTGACCGGCGCCTCCAATTCGAACGACAGCTCAGGAACGAAATCATTCCGCACCAGATTGATCCCCGCGATCTCGCCCGAAAGACTGCCTTCCGGGCTCAACGTCATCTTCATGTGCGCGACTTCGGACTTCTTCGCGCTCAGCCGCTTTTGAATTGCGGACGCGAGATGTTTCAAGAATTTGTCCGAGTCAAATGCCTTCTTCGCGTTGAGTTGAACGGTGCAATTCAGCCAGCCCAGCAACGCTTCGCCATCCGCGTAAATCTGGTAATCCACTTTCATCGCAGTGCGCGCGGATTGTTTCGTGTCGAGGATGCGCGCGAACCACGCGTCGAGGTTGTGGCCGGTGCGCGATGACGCGGTGATGATTTCCTTGCCGGGAAATGTCTTGGCGATCGCACTCCTCAACTCGTCGAGTTGTTTGTCGCTCAGCAGATCAGACTTGCTGATCACGAGGATGTCCGCCTCCTCGATCTGCTTCTTGTAGATGTAGAGAACCTTCTCCGAAAAGCTTCCACCGTTCGCGAGCCCGAACACGCGCTGCGCGCGGATTGGATCCACCAGCACGCTGATCGGCGCCACGGTGAAATCGTCCCGATACATGCGTCGTAGTGGATACGTCACCGTCGCTGCCAGGTCGGTGCAGCTTCCCACCGGCTCGGCGACGAATACTTCGGGACGATTGCTGGCCGTCAAACGCTCCGCTGCATCGATCAACGAGTTGAAGCGGCAGCAAAAACAGCCCCCGGAAATCTCCTCGGTGGCAAACCCCTGCGAACGAAGCATCGTGGTGTCCACCAGGTTGCGCCCTTGATCGTTCGTGATCAGTCCCACGCGATAGCCCTGATCGCTAAGTTGCCGGGCGAGCTTGCCGACGGCGGTGGTTTTCCCCGCGCCCAGAAATCCCCCGATCATGATGTAGCGAGCCTTGGATGCTTTTGCAGATGATTTAGCCATGTGATGTTCAGTTAGTGTCCCGGAAAAACGTATGCGTAACGATGCGTGCTTTGCCATCGCGCCAATGCATTACGTGCTGCGCTTCGAATTGTCAGGCGAAATTTCGGCCGGGCCTTTTCTTTTTAGCGGACCATCGGTAGTTTGCGCACGTGTTCAACGATGAGTTCAGCAAGCGCGCCTTCCTGAAAACCGCTGTGATGGCTGCAGCGGGCGCGGCAACATGGAATAGTGTCGGCGCGGAAACGGTCACACTTCCGTTTGAAAACGGTGAGCGTCCGCTGGTGAAATATCCGCAGAAGCGCCCGCTCATCCGCCACACCACACGCCCGCCGCAACTTGAGACGCCGTTCGCGGCTTTCAACGAGGGCGTGCTCACGCCGAACGACGCGTTCTTCGTGCGGTATCATCTCATGCTCTCTCCGCCGCCGCCGGGCTTGTTGAAACCCGCGTCATTTCGTTTGTCGATTGGTGGCGGCGTGAAAACGCCGCTCAAGCTGTCCGTGGCTGATCTGAAGCAGCAGTTTGAGAACGTCGAACTCGTGGCTGTGAACCAATGCTCCGGCAACAGCCGTGGCTTTTCCAAGCCGCGCGTGATGGGCGGACAACTCGGAAACGGCTCCATGGGCAACGCGCGCTGGCGCGGCGTCCGACTCAAAGATGTGTTGAACAAAGCCGGTGTGGGAGCGGGCGCGAAACAAGTCACCTTCAACGGTCTCGACGGGCCATTGCAGCCGCAGACGCCGGATTTCATCAAGGCTCTCGACGTGGACCACGCGCGTGACGGCGAGGTGATGCTCGCGTTCGAGATGAACGGAGAAGACTTGCCATGGTTGAACGGTTACCCGCTTCGCCTCGTCGTGCCCGGCTACTATGGCACGTATTGGGTGAAGCACGTGAACAAGATCGATGTGCTGGATAAAACGTTCGACGGATTTTTCATGGGCACGGGCTATCGCATCCCAGACAACGATTGCGCCTGCGTGCCGCCGGGCACCACGGCGGCGAAGACCGTTCCGATCGCGCGCTACAATGTGCGGTCTTTCATCACGAGTGTCGCGGATGGCGCGAAGTTGAAGCTCGGCGCGGAGACGCTGGTGAAAGGGATCGCGTTCGATGGCGGTTCGGGAATCAAGGATGTCGCGTTCTCGCCAGACGGCGGGCGCACGTGGAGAGACGCGCAACTCGGCAAAGATTTCGGCAAATATTCTTTCCGTGAATGGACGATTGCGTTCACGCCGAAACAGGCGGGCGCGCAGCAATTGCAAGTCCGGGCAACGACGGCGCGCGGGGAAACACAGTCCACAGAGGCGCGATGGAATCCATCGGGTTACATGCGCAACGTCATCGAAACAGTACGCGTGGAGGTCGCATGAAGATGAAATTTGGTTTCGTTCTGTTGACGCTTGTGCTCGCTGCTCGCGCTGCGGACAAATGGGAATTGCCAAAGGAGACGGCGAAATTCCGTCCCGGTCCAAAGTTGGAAGTCGTCAGCGCAAATTGTTCGCTCTGTCACTCGGCGGATTACATCAGCACTCAGCCGCCGATGCCGCGCAAGTCATGGCAAGCCACCGTGGACAAGATGCGATTGAAATACGCCGCGCCGATTCAGACCAACAACGTGGAAGCGATCGTGAATTACCTCACGACGACTTACGGCATGCCCGATGCCAAGTGAGACCGGTCAGGTCTCTTGCCGCGAGCAAACGCCAGATACAGCGCCGGCATCAGGAATAGATTCAGCAACGTCGAAGTAACCAACCCGCCGAGGATCACGATCGCCATCGGGTATTCGATCTCGTGACCGGGAATGTTCCCGCGGATGACCAACGGCAGCAGCGCGAGCGCGGCGCACGATGCGGTCATGAGAATCGGTGCGAGGCGTTCTTCAGCGCCACGGAGGACCAGGTTCAGCCCAAACGGCTCACCTTCCTCCTCCTGGAGGTGCCGGTAATGACTGATGAGCATGATGCCGTTGCGCGCAGCGATTCCGAGAACAGTGACGAAGCCAACGAGTGATCCCAGCGATAGAATGCCGCCACCCACGAAGGCGCCAACGACTCCGCCAATGAGCGCAAACGGCAGCGTGAGAGCGACGAGCAACACCAGGCGGGGCGAGCGAAAGTCCACTTGCAGCAACACGAGAATGCCGAGCAGAGAGAACGCGCTGAAGAGCAGCAGCCGATTCTTCGATTGCTGGCGCGCGGCGTATTCGCCGAGGAATTCGGGATGGTAACCGCGGTCGAAGTGCAAGGCCCGCACGCGCCTCTCGATCTCCCGCGCCACGCTGCCAAGGTCAGTGCCTGCGACGTTGCAGGTCACGTCGATGCGGCGTGATGCTCCTTCGCGTTTGATTTCATTGGGCGTGGGCACGATTTCAATATCAGCCACGTCCCCCAGCGGCACGCGTGCGCCGCCGGGAGTTTCGATCAGCATCTCGCGCAAGGACTGGATGTCCGAGCGCACTTTCTCCGCGCCCCACACCGTCACGTCGTAAACTTTTTGCTCCTTGTAAACCTCGCCGACCTTGAGCCCCTTCACGAGCGTGGTCGCCGCGCGCCGCACCACGCCGGGCGTGAGTCCGAAATTCGCCGCGGCTTCCGGTCGCAAGCGTACCTGCAATTGCGGCACGAGCACTTGCGGTTCCACTTTCAGGTTCGCCACGCCTTTCACATCCGCGATCGCTTGGTTCACCTCTAGCGCCTTGTCGCGTAGCACTGCCATGTCCGGGCCGAAGATGCGCACCACCACCGTCGCGCTCGCACCGGTCAGCACCTCCTTGATGCGCTCCTTCAAATACGTCAGCAGGTCGCGATACAGCCCGGGATAGCCGTCCACCACCTCCTGGATTTTATGCACCGTCGAGTCGTAATCGACCTTCGGGTCGAGACTGATCCAAAGCTCGGTGAAGTTTGGTCCCACGACTTCATCCGCCACTTCGGCGCGTCCGATGTGCGAACCGAAATTGCGCACGCCAGGAATCGCGCGGAGTTCCTTGCTCGCCTGGACCGTCACCCGCGTCATCGCCTCAAGCGACGTGCCGGGCTTCTCGACCCAGTGCATCAGGAAGTCGGTCTCCTTGAAGTTCGGCAAAAACTCCTCGCCCAGCCGTGGCAACGCGATGCCGGTCGCCAGAAAAGCAATCGCGAGAAATACCACCGCCCCCCACGGGCGCCCCGTGAGCTTGGGCAGCACCGCGCGGTAACCTCGCTTCAATACGCGCACCAGTGGCGCGTCCTGACGGCGTTCGCGAGCGCTCGGCAACAGAATCAAACACAGCGCCGGCGTCACGGTGAGCGCGACGATGAGCGACGCAAGGATCGCCAGCACATACGAGAGCGCGAGCGGACGGAAGAACGTTCCCGCCAGACCATCCAGAAAGAAAACGGGGAGGAACACCAGCGCCACAATGAGGCTGGCGTAAACGACCGCGCTGCGCACTTCGATCGATGCTTGAAACACGACCTTGAATGCGGGAAGTGGAATGGCGAGGAGCCGATTCTGCCTCAAGCGCCGCATGATGTTCTCCACATCAATGATGGCATCGTCCACCACTTCGCCCACCGCGATCACAAGGCCGGCGATGACCATCGTGTTCATCGTCCCGCCGCGCATGTAGAGGATCACCGCCGCCGCAAGCAGCGACAGCGGGAGGGCCGTCAGGCTGATCACCGCCGTGCGCCAATCGAACAGGAACGCGACGAGAATAATTACCACCAACGCGCAACCAAGCAGCAATGCATGGCCGAGGTTCGCGAGTGATCGCTCGATGAATGTGGCCGGACGAAAAATGGTGGAGTCGATTTCGATGTCTTTCAGCCCGGGCTTCAATGCACTCAGCGCCGCCTCGACGTTGCGAGTCACGTCGAGCGTATTACCCCACGGCTGCTTCTCCACGATGAGCAGCAGCCCGGGACCGTCGTTGATCACGGCGTCGCCAATCGGCGGCGGGTGATTCACCACCACTTGCGCGACGTCGCCGATGCGCAATGGCAGGCCATTGGTGAAATGAATCAGCGTGCGCGCGAGATCCTCCGAAGTTTCGATGAGCGCCAGATGGCGGACGGGTAAACGCTGGTTGGGTGTGTCCACGAAACCGCCGCCGGATATCACCGCGGCGTCGCCGGCGGCACGCACCACGGCGTCAAGCGTGACGCCGTGCAACGCGAGCCGCTCCGGATCGACGAGCACTTGATACTGACGATCGCGCTGGCCCCAGATCGCCACGTTCGCCACACCGGGCACGGACATGAGCCGTGGCCGGATCGTCCATAGCGCCAGCTCGGACATGTCCATTTGCGAAACCGTCTTTGACCAAACGCCGATCTTCAACGCCCGGCTTGTGGACGAAAGCGGTGATAGCAGGACCGGCGCATGGGCCACCGCCGGCAAACGCGGCGCAACCGTCGCCACCCGCTCCTGCACGAGTTGCCGCGCGCGCATGAGGTCCGTGCCCGGCTGGAAAATGCAGACGACCGAGGAAAGACCGAGCACCGATTTCGAGCGCAGCGTTTTCAGCCACGCCACGCCGTTGACCGCGTTTTCGAGCGGCACGCTGATGAGGCTTTCAACTTCCTCCGTGGAGAGTCCGGGCGCCTCGGTTTGAATTTCAACCAGCGGCGGCGCGAATTCCGGGAACACATCCATCGGCGTGGTGCGCACCGCGCGAATGCCAAACACCACGAGCCCGCAGGCGAGCGCGAGCACGAGCACACGTTGGCGCAGAGAGGCAGAAATGAGCCAGGTCATCATGGGTGTTTACTTGCCCGGGCCGAATTCCGTGCCGAACAACTCGGCCGCCGCCACCGTGACGACCTTCGCGCCGACCTTCGGCCCCGAGGCGAGCACGGCTTCTTTTCCCGCGACGCGATGCACCTGCACACGCCGGCGCACGAATGTCTGTGCCGCCGTGTTTTCGTAAACCCATGTGCCGCCGTTCACGTCATGCACCACCGCCGACCACGGCACCACCAGCGCTTCCTCCGGCTCGCGCAATGGGATGCTGACGCCGACTTTCTGGCCGAAACGAAACGTGCCGCCTTCGTTGGCCAGTTCGTAAAACAAGTCCACGGTGGAAGCTGCGGCATTCGCGGAAGGCGGCGCTTTCACTGGCTTCGCTGAAAACGTCTTTGATCCCGGTGCGGCGGCGAGGTCACCCACCTGTGCTTCCGAAGACGTGTTGAGCCGGGCGACATCGCCGACGTAGACCGGCACGCGCACCCAAAACATTTTCAGGTTCGCGAAGTCGAGTAATGGAGCGCCGAGCAGTTGGCGCCGCGCGTTCGTTGCGCGCACGCCGGATTCGGCGAGCGCGACCTGCGCCTTCGCGTCATCCACCGCGCGCACGCTGCCGGCCTTTTCCGCGACCAATTTCTCCGCGCGTTCCAGCGTCACCCTCGCCGCGTCGAGCGTCACCCTGGCGCGATCGATTTGAGCATCGGCATCGATCTGCGCCTCGGCGATGCGAATCAATTCCGCCGGTGCAATCCCGGGCAACACCGCAAAAATGTTCTGCCCGTTCGTCGTCGATTGAGCGGGCATGATCAATTCGCCGCCGAACACGCGTGAGCGTTCCACCTTGCGGCGCTCGACGGGCGACGTCTCGACGCCAAGCCGTTGCTCTGCTTGCGGCGTGAGTGTGATCGTGGTGAGGTCTGCTTCCTTCACCGGATTCGTGATCGTCGCCGGCGGGTGCTTTGGCTCCGCAGCTACGGATGCCAGCGCCGTTAAAAAGGTTGTCGCAAGAATCGCGAGAGGATGTGCAGCGGCGTTGGAAAATCGAAATTTCATGGCTTTGTTCCTGCAGAAGTTTCCGGCAAGCGTCCGCCCACGCTGCGTTCGAGTTCAGCAGCGGCCCGATGCACGTCAGCGCGCGCGACCGCAGCCTTCGAGCGTGCGTCTTCGAGACGGCGTGTGTTGTCGAGCACCAGCAGGACTGAAATTTCGCCGGCCTCGTAAGCCCTTTGCGCCTGTTGCACCGCAGCTTCGAGCGGCGGGAGAATCTGCTTCTGCCATTTGCCGAAACTCTCCTGCGCTTGCAAGAATCGTGTGTGCGACTCGCGGACTTCGAGCACGATCTTGTCGCGCACGGTGTAATAGTGCCGCGCGGCTTTGTCGAAGTTCGCCTTCGCCAGCGCGATGCCGCCCTGGTTTTGATTCACGATCGGCACGGCGAAATCGACCGAGGGGCCGGCGAGAAATTCTTTGTTCACGTCTTTCGCGTTCACACCCGCGGCGAGAGTGAATGCTTCCAGGCGTGCCAGCCCAATGCGTTTGCCCGTGGTCTCAATCGCAAGCTCCGCCGCCCGCCGATCGGGTCGCGACGCCAACGCGTTTGTCACGAGCAAGCCCACGTCCGCCGCGACGTGGATCGGCTGCGCTTTCTCGAACCTGTTCGGGAAAGCTCGCATTCCCATTCCAAGCAGCGCGCGGAGCCGCTCCGACGCCACACGCTCATCATGCCGCGCGCGGGCCAGCAATTCCTCCGCCTGCATCGCATCGACGCGCGTGGTGCTCACCTCGAGTTCACTCGTGTCGCCCGCTTCGAGCCTCGCCTGGGAGAGCTTTTCGATGCGGGCGGTCACGGAGACGGTTTGCAGCGCGGATTGCAGACGATCCTGCGCGAGGGTCACGTCGGCGAATGCGAGTTTCACATCGCGAACCAAATCCAGCGCGGTTTGCGTGAGCCGCTGCGCCGTCTGTTCGTAATTCGCCTTCGCCAGCGCCACGCGCTTCGGCTGCAGCCAGAGCGCTTCCACGGGATACTTCGCGGTGAGTTCCAGGCCTTTGGCGCCCCAGGGCACGAGCATCGAGAGTGTTGGGTTGGGGAACATTCCCGCCTGCACCAGGTCGGCGCGCGACAATCCCAGATCAGACAAGCCTTCGAGAAACGCGGCGTTGTTCCATAGCGCGATGCTCACCGATTCGTTCTCGCTCAGGCCATCGTCCAGGCTGACATCCGGCGGCAGTGTGAACGATCCCGGCGAGGCATTGATCACCGTGTGGCCGACACGCTTTTCCACCGCCGCCGACACGCGGCTGGAGTCCGGCGGCGGCAACTTGCAGCCGACCATGACCCACACGAAAAGCGCCATTGCCGATACCGCATTCATCTTTCCAGGGAGCGAGCGGGCCATCGGCACGAGAGCTTTTTGAAAATCCGAGGTCTTAATGCGGAGGTTTTCGCCGCCTCACCCGAGTGCGCTCAAGACAATTCGGACTTTGGTTGGAACCGACCGAAACGCACCGCGAGCGGCGGGAGCACGAGGAGATTCAGCACGGTCGAAGTAATCAGTCCGCCGAGAATCACGATCGCCATTGGGCCTTCGATTTCGCGTCCCGCCTCACCGGCGCCGATCGCGAGCGGCAACAGACCCAGCGCGGTGACGATCGCCGTCATCAAAATTGGGATCAGCCGCTCGGACGCTCCGCGCAAAGCCGCTTCCGGTCCCCACGCCATACCTTCCACTTCAACCAAATGTTCGAAGTGCGAAATCATCATGATCGAATTGCGCATCGTGATGCCGAAGAGCGTGACGAAGCCAACCATGGCGCCGATCGAGAGCATTCCTTCGCCCTCGATGATCTGCATGCCGAAGAGAAACAGCACACCGCCGACGAGCGCGAACGGAACGTTGACCAGCACGAGGAGCAGGTTGCGCCACGAGCCGAACACGATCACCAGCAACATGAGAATGCCAACCGCCGCGACGCCGGAGTGAAGCAGAAGTTGGGTCTGGGCTTTTGCTTTCGCCTCAGCCTCACCGCCGAATTCCAGATAAACTCCCGAAGGCAAATTCACTTTCGCCGCGACCGATCTCTTGGCTTGCTCGACAAACGTGGCCACATCCACGCCCTCAGGATTGCACGTGATGGTCTGACGCCGGCGCGCGCCTTCATGCATGATCGAGTGACGACCTGATGTGGAAAAGACATCCGCGACGTCGCTGAGGCGCATGCGAATTCCTTGCGCGCTGCGAAGTTCGAGCGAGCCGATGCGCTCGGGATCGTGACGGAAATCTTCGGCAAGAATCACCGCGACGTCCGAGACGCGATTGCCTTGGTAACTCTGCGCGACGACGCTGCCCTGATACGCTGTTTGAATCGCATCGAGCACTTCCACGGGGCGAAAGCCAAACTGCATCAGACGCTCGGGGCGCAGCTTCACCGCCACCCGCGGCGTCCCGGGCGGTGACTTGACCTGAACGTCTTTGGCGCCGTGAACCGATTCGAGCACATGGGCGATCTCCTTGGCTTTCGTGTCGAGCACATCGAGGTCATCGCCGAAAACATTCACCACTACGGACGCAGTTTCGCCGCTGATGCTTTCACCGATGCGATCACCGAGGAAGGTCATCACCTCGGAAGAAATTCCGGGAACCTCGTCGAGCAAGGTCCGGATATCCTTCATCGCCTGCTCCTCCTGCTCGCCGTTCAAGCCGCGCTTCAGCTCGACGTGAAACTCGCAGCGATGCGGGCCCCACGGATCTTCGCCCTGCTCGGCGCGACCGACCTGTTGCTCGACCGTGTCGATGCGTTTGTCCGCGAGAAGTTTTTCCGTGATCTGTCCGCCGATGCGTATCATCTCGGGCAACGATGTGCCTGGCGCGGCGTTGACCTGGAGAACGAAATGGCCTTCGCGAAATTCAGGAAGGAATTCGCCGGTGTTCCGCTGCGAAACCAAAGCGACCAGACCCACGAGGCAAACCACGAAAACGAAGAGCATCAAAACTGCCGGCCATCGTGAGATCAACCCCAGCATCCGGACGTAGATTTTCTTCAACCACGTTTGCAGGCGCGGTTCCTTGCTGCTCCGTACGCCGCGCGCGAAGAACATGTAAGCCAGCGCCGGCGTCAGCGTGAGCGCCACACCGAGCGACGCCATGATGGCGAGGATGTAGCTCAGCGCGAGCGGTGCGAAGAACTTGCCCTGTAATCCGCTCAGCGTCAGCACCGGCACGAACACCAGCGCGACGATGAACGTGGCGTAAACCACCGCCGTCCGCACTTCGAGCGATGCGTCCAGAATCACGATGAATGCGGAGCGAGGCTTGGCGAGCGTCTGGTTCTCACGCAAGCGGCGGAAAATGTTTTCCACGTCGATGATCGCGTCATCGACCACTTCGCCGATCGCGATCGCAAGACCGCCCAGCGTGATCGTGTTCAGGCTGATGCCGAAGCGATCCATCAGCACAATCGCCGTGAGCAACGACAACGGAATGGCGGTCACGGAGATGAATGCCGTGCGGAAATGGCCGAGGAACAGGAACAACACGACGGCGACCAGCACACCACCAAGCAACAACGAGGCGCGAATATGTTTCAGCGCGACCTCGATGAACGTGCCCGGCCGGTGCAACGCCGGATAAAGCGTGATGCCTTTTTTCTCGAAGACCGGCTTCATCTCGGCGAGCGCGGCTTCGAGCGCGCGCGTGACTTCCATCGTGTTCGCACCGTACTGGCTCGACATCGTCATCAGCACACCGGGCTTCCCCTGCACGAGCGTGTCGCCAAATTTCGGCTCCGCGCCTTCGACCACGCGCGCGATGTCGTTCAAACGAATCGCGCCGCCGTTGGTCCCGGCGAGCACGACCACTTGCCCGAGCGCTTCGGGCGTGAGCGCTTGTCCTTCGGTCTGGATGAGGATTCGCTGATTTTTTGTCTCGATGAATCCCGCGCCAGTGACGCCGGTCGAAACGCGCGCGGCGCCCAGCACGTCGGTGAGCGCGAGGTCGTAGGCGCGCAGCTTTTCCGGATCAACCTGGATTTGAAGCTGGCGCACTGCGCCGCCGAATGCGCTGCATTTGGCGACGCCCGGCACCGCAAGCATGCGCGGCTTGAGCGTCCAGTCGGCGAACGTGCGCAACTCCATCGGCGAAAGCTTCTCCGCCACGAGACCGATCTTCAGCAGGTCCATCGTGGCTGAAGTGAGCGGCGTCATGCGCGGCGCCTTCACACCGAGCGGCATCTGCCCGTTAATCTCCGCAAGCTTCTCCGCGAGTTGCTGGCGTGCGAGGAACACATCGGTGCCTTCCTCGAAAACCGCTGTGATGATGGACAATCCCTGGATCGACTCGGACCGCAGCGATTCCATTTTGCCAAGACCATTCACCGCGATCTCGACCGGCCGCGTGACAAGTGCCTCGACTTGTTCCGGTGAAAGCCCCGGCGCTTCCGTTTGGATCGTGACCTGCGGCTGAACGAAATCCGGGAAGACGTCGAGCTTGGCGTGATACGTGACGTAGAGCCCGTAGCCGAGCAGCAAACACGCAAGCGCCACGACCACGCCACGGAAGCGGAGGGAGAACTGGACGAGGGCCTTCAGCATTACTCGCCGCCTCCGCCTTTCAATTCCTCGGACAAAAGCTGCTGCGCGCCGGTCACGACGATCTTCGCTCGCGGCTTCAGATCTTCGGTGAACCATCCCTTTTCCAACGGGTGATCCAGTTCCAACTCCTTGCGCACGAACGTCTCGCCGCCGGTCTGGATGTAAATGAACGCCTCGCCTTCGTGGCGCACGATCGCATCGCGCGGCACGATCACGCCCTTCCCGGTTTCACCGGGCAAACTCAGCCAGGCGATCACAGCGGCATTGGCGGGAAGTGATTTGGCTTTCACGAGAAACAGAAATCCGCGGCCAAGCGTTTGCGGATCGGCAGTGAGCGCAGGACCGATGAACTCGGCATCCATCGGCGTCTCAGGCGCGGAGAGCAACGCGAGGCGTGCGGCGGTGGGAGCGCCCTCGAGTTTGTCCGACGCGGGAACATCCACTCGAACGAGCGCCGCTTCCTGTGTCAGCAGCGAGTGAACGAACCCGTCGATATTTGCGCGTGCGGCAATCGCCGGCCCCCATGAAGTCACGAGGCGCAACTCCGCCGCTTGCAGCGTCAGTTGGTCGCGCTTGAGCGTCGCTTCGGCAGCTTCGACGGCTCGCGCAGATGCGTTTTGGTTTTGCGAGAAGAGAGTCTTGAGACGCTGCGCCTCTTTGGTCGATGCCTCGACCTGCCCGCGCGCCAAGGCAATGTCGTTGAGCGCCGTCGCAAGCGCCGAAGCATCGATCACGCGGCCAAACGTTTTTAACTCCGGCTTCAACTCGGCGGCTTCGAGCGCCGCAATCTTCAAGCCGGCGTGTTCCTGCGCTTCCTTGTCTAGCTTGAGAAACGTTTCGCCGTTCGTGCCGTGTTGCACGCGGGATTCTTCTTTCTTCTCGGCCGGCTTTTCCGCCGGGGCGACCGGTTCGTGATGACGCAGAAAAAGCCACGCGCCCGCGCCACCGATGAGCAGGCCGACGATGATTCCAAAGAGAACTTTTTTCATTGGTCTGTTGCCGCCTGAAGCTTCGGGTCGCGTTCCACCGTGGAAAGTCCCTCGAAGGGCCGTTGCAAGGCGTCTTCCAGCAAGCCGATCGCCTGCTGCTGTTTCGTAAGAGCGTCGAGACGCGCCATTTCGCTCGCAGCGAACTCGACGCGGGCACTCGCCAGTTCGAACTGATCCGCCGCGCCGACTTTGAATGAAGCTTCCGTTTGTTCCACCACTTGCTGTTGGGCGCGGGTGAGTTCTTCCAATTGTTTCAGTTGCTCCATCGCAGAAGCGCGGGCGGCCAGCGCGCGATCAATTTCCGAAATCACTTTCACCTGAAGGGCGAGGAATCGCGCGGCCACCTCGTCGCGCCTGGCCTTCGCTTCGCGGATGCCGCCCTGGTTTCGATAGAGAACGGGCAGTTCAACCGAGAGTCCGAGCTGCCACTTGTTCTCGCCCTGATCGTATTGATAGCCGGGATTCAAATGCAGGTCGGGATACTGTTTCGCGATCTCAAGTTGGAGCGCCGACTGGCTGGCCGCGTAATCGGCCAGCATCGCCAGAATGTCCGCGCGCCCAAGCAACGCCGCACGACGCGCGTCCGATGAGAGCAGCGCCGCGTCCGCCGTTTGGCTCCAGTCGAAGCTGAACTCCACGCCCTCGATCGATCGCGAAGACAACCCGAGCGCTTCCGCAATCTTCACCCGCGTCTCTGCCGCGAGTCGTTCCGCGTCCGCCAGATCAGCGCGCAGCTTGATGGAAGCGATCCGCGACGGCGAAACTTCCGGCGCACTCACCGCTCCCGCAACGAGCCGTTGTTCGAGCAACTCCGTGACTCGTTGACGCAACACCACCTGCTCGCGAAGCAACTGAGCCCGACGTTGTGCCGCAGAGAAATCGAGCATCGCCACCCGCACGCCGCTCCGCACCTGCCACGCGGCGGTCGAGATGTTCAGCCGCGCCACCTCCGACAAATGCTCCGCGTGCGCGATCCGATAACCGCGTTTGCCTGCCGTCTCGATCGGCACATCAAGGGTGACGCTCGGGAACCACGGCGACGTGCCCTTGGGTGCATTGGCGCTGTAGCCCGGCGTGACGCCCAACACGGGATTGGGACGCGCAGCGGCGGTGGTTTCCCCGCCGCGCACCGACGCCCACTGCGCGCGGGCTACGTCGAGATTGGGATGAAAGTAGAAGGCCCCGAGCGTCGCCGCATTGAAATCCAGTTTCGTCAGCGGCCATTCGGCGAGCGTGCGATTGAGGTTCGTTTCGAGGAACGCTTTGAAGTTCGTATCACTGAGTGAACGCGTTTCGAGGTAATCCGCAGTCGCCTCGGGCAAGAGCGGCTTGTTCTCGAAGCGGGCGCACCCGGCAAGAAGTGCGCACACGGCGAGAAAAAGGATAGTTTGTTGCGTTCGGAACACTCGATCTGTCACGGCGATTGGCGGGGTTATCTTGCACCGGCGCAAGTCCTGCACGAAGAAAAGAATGACAATTTCGTCACCACGCAGGGAGAAGATTCACTTTCCGGCGACGCCCCGAACATGAGTATATCCTGCCGGAACCAAAGCCATGCGTGTCCTGATTGTAGAAGACGAAAAGAAGACGGCCTCGTTCATCCGAAAGGCGTTGCAGGAGGAATCGTTCACCATCGACGTGCTTTACGATGGCACGGGCGTTCTCGCCGCATGCGAATCAACGCCCTACGACGTGATCGTGCTCGACATCATGCTGCCGGGCCTCGATGGCCTGAGCGTCTTGCGGCAACTGCGCGAGAAACGCAACGCCACCCCGGTCCTGCTGTTGTCCGCACGCGGCGATGTCAGCGAGCGTGTCGAGGGCCTCGACGCCGGTGCGGATGACTATCTGCCAAAACCGTTTGTGCTGGCCGAACTTGTGGCGCGCGTCCGTGCCATGTCGCGACGTGCCGGCGAAAGCAGAACCGGCTTGCTGAAAGTGGCCGACCTCACCCTCGACACGATCTCGCGCAAAGCCACGCGCGGCAGCCAGAGCATGGAACTTTCCTCGCGCGAGTTTCGGCTGCTCGAATTCCTGATGCGCTCGGCGGGACGCGTCTGTCCACGCATGTCGATCGTCGAAAGCGTTTGGGAATACGACTTTGATCCCGGCACCAATCTCGTGGACGTGTACATCATGCGGCTGCGGGACAAGATCGATTCTGACTTCGAAACGAAACTGCTGCACACCGTTCGCGGCGTCGGCTATCAACTGAAGGAGCCAACTTGAGCATCCGCACGCGAGTCACGTGTTGGTACGCCGGGGCCTTGATCGTTTCGCTGACGCTGATGGCTGCCGTGCTTCACTACGAGTGGATGGAGCAACTGCGCCAGATACACAGCAAAGGCATCGCCGAACCCGCCTGGGAAGAGGTGTTCGAAGTCGTGCTCTTTTATGGTGTCCCGACATTGATCGTCCTGATTGTTGGCGGCGGGTGGTTGGTGCGGCGAAGCCTGCGCCCCATTACTACGCTCACGGAAGCGGTGGAAAGACTGCACGCAGACAGCCTGTCGCAGCATCTGCCGCCCACTGGCAATGGCGACGAACTGGATCGTCTCACGCAGGTCTTCAATGAAATGACGGCGCGCCTCGATCAATCGTTTGCGCGCGTGCGGGATTTCACGTTGAGCGCCTCGCATGAGTTGAAAACTCCGCTGACGCTGATGCACGCGGAAATCGAAACGGCCTTGCGCAGCGGCGAGTCCAATGGACCACATCGTGACTTGCTGGAAGACCAACTGGATGAAATTCAACGCCTGACTAAAATCGTGGATGGGCTTGCCTTCCTCGCCAAGCTGGACGCGCGCCGACTCAGCTTCGCCCGGGATCCGGTGCGTCTCGACGAATTGGTGCGCGACATTTTTGCGGACACGCAGGTGCTCGGCACACCGCATGGGTTGCTTGTGCAAATGAACACTTGTGAAGCTGTGCAAGTGCGCGGCGATCGAGGTCGCTTGCGCCAGCTTCTATTGAATCTCGCCACGAACGCCGTGAACTACAACGAACCCGGCGGCCGGGTGGAGTTCGCCTTACGCTCGGCCGGCGGCACTGCGGAATTGACCGTGACGAACACAGGGCCGGGAATTCCGCCGGAGGTTCTGCCGCGGGTCTTTGACCGATTCTTCCGCGGTGATGTTTCGCACAACAACACCATCGAAGGATGCGGGCTTGGGTTGAGCATCTCTCAATCAATCGTCATCGGACATGGCGGTACCATCGAACTCAGTTCTGAAGTGAACGGACTGACGGTGGCGCGAGTCAGGCTGCCGCTGGTCGCGGCCGTGACGCCGTTAACGTCCGAGGCAGCAGTTTTACCCGCGATTAAACGCGCAGCGTAGTTTAAGCCGGAACGATGCATTTCGTTTCGGGGAGCACACGCGCCCTCGCGTGTTCCGACCGGCGCCCTCGCCGGTCGGCGACAGGCGCGACAACCCAATGGTTCCCAGTGCCCGCCGCTCGCCTGGTGTTCCGCGAGGGCGCGTGCGCTCCCCGTCCAACTGCATCGGTCCGGTTAAGAGGCAGTTCGACTCCCTTTTCGCGCATCCAATCTGTTGCTGATTTTTTCCCCGAGTTGATGTTCAACTTGGTCATGCAAAAGCTTTCCACTCGACGTGATTTTCTCCGCGCCAGCACCGTGACCGCGCTTGGGCTCAGCGCGGGAGCATTCGCAGCGCATGGCATGGAGCCGATTCCGCGCAAGGGCGCCCCGAGGATGATGCTGAGCCTGGCGGCGTACTCGTTCCGCAATTTCTTCAAGGACACCAACGGCAAGAAGCCCGCCGCGGACGTGAAGACGATCGACTTGCTCGACTTCGTGGATTTCTGCGGCGCGCAAAACTGTGCGGCGGAAGTCACGAGTTACTATTTTCCGCAGCCGATCACGGACGAGTTTTTGTTGAAGCTGAAGCGGCACGCCTTTCTCCGCGGCATCCCGATCAGCGGCTCGGCGGTCGGGAATACCTTCACGCTGAAACCCGGCGCAGCGCGCGACAAGCAGATCGCCGACACAAAGAAATGGATTGACCACGCTGCGCTGCTCAACGCGCCGCACATCCGCATTTTCGCCGGCACCCAACCCAAGGATGCGACGAAGGAAGAAGCGACCAAGCTTTGCATCGAAGCCATCGAGGAATGTTGCGACTACGCAGGCCAACGCGGCGTCGTGCTCGGGTTGGAGAATCACGGCGGCATCGTGGCTGATCCGGCCGACTTGCTCGCGATCGTGCGCGCGGTGAAGAGTCCGTGGTTCGGAATCAACCTCGATACCGGAAATTTTAACACCGACGATCCATACGCCGACCTCGCCAAATGCGCGCCTTACGCAGTGAACGTTCAGGTGAAGGTGGAAATCAAACGCCGCAGTTCAAAGACCGCCGAACCGTCAGATCTGAAGCGCGTGGCCAAACTGCTGCGCGACTCGAATTACCAGGGCTACGTCGCGCTCGAATACGAAGCTGCCGAAGATCCGTGGAAGGCAGTGCCACGCCACCTCGAAGAACTGCGCGCCGCGCTCGCCAGCTAGTGGGGCAGACGTCTCGTCTGCCGCTCGTCCACTGGCCGTCCCGGCTGGGGTTGAACTGAACGCCGCCGTCCGCCTACGCTCACTCCAGTGCAAAGCGAGCTTCCTCTCGTCACGATCATCGTGCCGACGAAACCCGGCCAGGCGGAAATCAAAGCCGTCGCAGCCGCGCGCCGTCTCGAATATCCGAAGGATAAAATCGAGATCATCGTCGCGCGCGGAAAGCAGCCGGCGATTCAACGCAACCGCGCCATTCGTGAGGCCCGCGGCGAAATCATTTACTTCCTCGACGACGACTCGGAGCCTGGCCCAGACGTTCTCCGCCGCGCCGTGGAACATTTTCGCGACGCGAAAGTGCAGATGGTGGGCGGCCCGAATCTTTGTCCGGCAGACGCGCCGTTCATCGAGCGTGTGTTCGCGGTTGCGCTGGCGAGTTGGATTGCCTTCGGACCCAGCCGCGCGCGCTACGATCGCGTTGGCCAAACGCGCGCGAGCAGCGAGAAGGAATTGATCCTGTGCAATCTCCTCGCCCGCCGCGCGCCCGTTCTCAAACTCGGCGGCTTTGACGAGTCGCTCTATCCGAACGAAGAGAACGCGCTGATGGATGATCTCCAAAAAGCCGGCGGCAAACTGATCTACGATCCCGACGTGATGGTGCATCGCCGCCCGCGCCCTACGCTGAAGGCATTCATCAAAATGTTGATGACGTACGGACGTGGCCGGGCGGAACAATTTCGACTGCATCCCACGCCCGGCTCCGCGTTGAACTTCGTGCCGCCGTTGTTCGTGGTGTACTTCGTGGTTGTTCACGTGTTGATGTTCACGGGACCAGACTGGCTGGCGGTTTTCGCGTACCTGCCGATTCTCTTGTACTGGCTGGTTCTGCTGGTGGAAGTTTTGAAGGCACTGCCGCGCCATGGCATCGTGCGGAGCTTGTGCAGCTTCCCGCTTTTGTTCCTCACGCACGTCTTCTACGGACTCGGATTCTGGCGCGGACTCTTCACCCGCGTCGACAAGTCGAAGCCGGCAACGACGGAAGTTTTGATCGAGCGACTGAGCCCTGAGTCGTGACCATGCGGTTGAAACGGAGCGCCGGTCTTCCACCCGGCGCGAACTGATGTCCACAAAACGCGCCGGGTCGGAGACCGGCGCTCCGATGGCATCGTGCCCGATTAACGCAACGCATCGTTCGTTGTTCCGCCGTCGTGCGCGAGCAAACGCTCTTTCACGTCCTTGGGCAACGGTGATTTCTCAATCCACGCCCGCGCTGCCACCCTGTCGATCGAAAGCCAACTGCTGCCAATATTTTCAAACTGCGCCATGCGAAGTTCCTCGTCGCGAATCACCTCGGCCCAGCGCACCGCGACTGCCGGGTCGATCGTGGCTACGGTGTTCACGAAGGCACCGAGCGCGCTCTCCCGCGTGGCGTCGTCGCCAATTCGCGAGCGCATTGGCGATGGCCGCATTCAACTCGTCGCCTTTGAGGGTGGCGGTGGATTTGTCGCGCGCGGTGGATGCGAGCGCGTTGCTTGCGGTGTTCACGCGCGGCGGCGGCGCTGGATTAAAGTTAGTCGCCGAACTCGTGCTGACCACGCTGACCTTTGACGAGCGCGGGAGCACGATACGATCGAGCAGCACACCCATGGCGACGCAGGCCGCCGCGGCGCACACTTTTAAGATCACTCCTCGCGAACGCATTGAAGTGACGTGAAGTCAGCCACACGCCAATCCCGGGCGCAAGTTGGCAAACGAAGTTCGCTCAACCCCTCATCGCTTCGTCCGCCAGAACGTTTCGACCTCGTGCCAGAACGGGGCGTTCGCAGGCTGGAGCGAATTGTGACCTGCTTCGGGAATCTCCCACAGCCGTTTCGGTCCTTGGTAATTATCAAAGAGCCGCCGCCCGTATTTCGCCGGGATGACGCGATCGTTTCCGCCCACAACAATCGCCAGCGGGCCGTGATACGACTGAAGAAATTCCTCGGAGCGAAAGTGATCATGCATGAGCCATCTCGCGGGAAGAATGCGAACGTGATATTGCGCCACGGCATCGAGATTGTTGTAGGGCGCGAAGAGCAACACTCCCGCCACCTCCGCCGGATGTTTGCCCGCGAGATAGGCTGCGACGCCTGTGCCGAGTGATTCACCGAGCAGATACACGGGCGCGCGGTGCGGCATGGATTGGAACGCGTCCTCCGCGGCGTCGAACAATGACTTCTGGCTTGGTTTGCCGGCGCGATCTCCGAAGCCGGGATATTCCAGGATGAAGACGTCGAGGCGCGCGGCATCGCGCAGTGGCTTTGCATAGTCCACTCGATGAAACGCGGCGCCGCCGTTGCCGTGCGTGATCAGCATTTCGCCGCCGGCAGGTCGCGCCGGTGCGAGACGCTTCCAACCGATGGATTCGCCCGCCGCATTCTTCCAACGCTCGAAGCCAACGGATTGCGCCAGGCGCTCCATCGCTGCCGGTGAGTCGTGTGTTGGAAAGTAGAGAAGCGAACGTTGAAAAACACTGCAACCAACCGCCATCGCGAGATAAACGCCAATGATGGTGATGAACGCGATGCGGACGATGCGTCCGAAGTTTGCCGGCGGTTTCGATGAGGGCTTCACATGAAATGACTTACGCCACTGACAACTGAACACATTCAATCACTCAATTCAAAACCTCGCGGTTCCGGGATTGACAGCATTGAAACTCGCCATGAATCTCCGCGCGTCAATGTTCTCGAAGCGAGCCATGCAGAACGGGATTCACGCGGCGATTGCGCCGTGTGGGAACGCCATGCTTTGGCCCATTTACGTTGCCAGGCGCGCCGCAAGGCGCCGGCGGATTTCGAGAATGAGGTAAACGACTGAACACTCTTTCCGAACCCGCCGCAGCCACGGCGGGTTTTTTTGTTCCCGCTGCGCTTCGCTTGTTCGGCAGTGCCAAACGACATGCACACAGAAATGAAACCGTCACGAGGGATGTTGATCGCCGCGTTCGCTGCGATCTACGTGATCTGGGGCTCCACGTATCTCGCCATTCGCGTCGCCGTTGAAACGCTTCCCGCGTTTCTCTCGGCGGGCGTTCGCTTCGTCATCGCAGGCAGCGCGTTGTTCACGTGGCTGGCCCTGCGTGGAACGGCCAAACCATCCCGTGCAGAATGGAAACACGCGCTGATCACCGGCACGCTCTTGCTGGTGGGCGGCAATGGTCTGGTGGTTTGGGCCGAGCGCAGCCTGAGTTCCGGATTCACCGCGCTGCTCGTTGCGTTGGCGCCGGTGTGGTTTGCGTTGCTGGACTGGATGCGTCCACGCGGCGAGCGCCCGCAACTCAAGACGATCGTTGGCATTGTGCTGGGATTCGCCGGGGTCGTGCTGCTCGTGCGGGCGCGACCCGGTACAGCTCACGCCGATGCAGAATGGGTCAGCGCGGCGGCCGTGATCGTCGCCGGCATTTGCTGGGCGGCGGGATCGCTTTACTCGAAACACGCGCCACGCAGTTCATCACCATGGATGACTTCCGCCGCGCAAATGATCTGCGGCGGCGCGGGATTGTTGCTGGTCGGGCTCGTGATCGGAGAACCGCAACGGACCGAATGGTCGCGCATCAGCGGACGATCCTTGCTCGCGCTCAGTTATCTCATTGTCGTGGGCTCGTGGATCGGATTCAGCGCGTATGTCTGGCTGTTGAAAGCCAGCACTCCGGCTCGTGTATCGACTTACGCTTACGTGAATCCGGTGATCGCGGTGTTGCTCGGCTGGCTGTTGCTCGGTGAAACGCTCACGAGCGGAATGTTGTGGGGCGCCGCCGTGATTCTCCTCGGCGTGATTACGATCACGGTGCCGCCGGTCGCTTTATTTCACGCAACACGGCGTGCGCTGCGCAGCCTGGCGTGATCAACGCGCCTGTTCGAGTCGTTGCACGAAACTTTCGGCGCGCTCGTAACCGACGAGCCGCAGGTTCGCGTGCTCTTTTCCGTCCGGCCCGAGGAACACGATGGTGGGAAACGCCTCGATCTGAAATTGCTCGGCGAGCTTCTGCGTCGCGGCGTCCATCTCCGTCATATCGGCGCGCAACGCGAGGAACGGCTCGGCGGCGCGCGCGACTTTGCGGCGGGTGAATACGTTGCGCTCCATCTCGGCACAGGGCGGACAATTGCGCGAAGTGAAATCGATCATGACCGGACGTCCACCCTGGCGCGCCGCTTCGACGACGCGCGGCTGATATGGCTGCCATAAGATCACGGCTCCATCGCTCTGTGGTGCTGCAAGCCACACGGCCACGGCCGCGAATAGCAGCGCGACACCGCGTTTGAGAAACTGTCCGTGCTCGACCGGCGTCCGATCAATGAAA
>JBBRBM010000064.1:0-29172 GCA_038205745.1 Verrucomicrobiota bacterium
TGGACCATGACCGGCAGCTTCAATGCACGTCCTGCCACGATCCGCACAACGACCAGTTCGGGAAATTTCTCGTGCAGGACAACGCCGGATCGGCGCTGTGCTTGAATTGCCACGTGCCGAATCGGTGGAAGGATTCGGCGCACAAGATTTCGACGGCCACCTGGAACGGGCAGGGGATCAACCCATGGCCGCACACCTCGGAGCCCACCGTCGCGGCGAATGCCTGCGCCAGTTGTCACGCATCGCACAATGCGGGCACGAAGCCGCGGTTATTGAATTCCGCGGTGGCGGAACAGAATTGCCTGCCGTGTCACAACGGGAATGTGGCGGTGAAAAATCTTCAGCCTGAGTTCGAGAAGTTTAGCGCGCATCCCATCATCACCACCGGGCATCTGCATGATGAAGCCGAGGATTTCATCAATCCCACGCGCCACGTCGGTTGCGTGGATTGCCACAACGCGCACGCGGCGCAGGCGAGCGATCCGGGATCACTGCACGCTGCGGGATCACTTGTTGGTGTAAGGGGCGTGAGCTCGCTGGGAACGGTCGTGAATCCTGTGACGAAGGAAGCGCAGCTTTGTTATCGGTGTCACGGCGACAGCATCGGCAAGGGGCCGGCCGTGGTGACGCGCCGGGTGGCGGAGACGAATAAGCGGCTTCAGTTCGCGGGAGCAAACGCTTCGTTCCATCCGATCGAGGCGGTTGGCAGAAATTCGAGTGTGCCGAGTTTGATTTCGCCGTGGACGGTCACCAGCACAATGACGTGCAGCGATTGCCACAATAACAATCAAGGGCCCGGTGCAGGCGGCACTGGCGCGCGCGGTCCGCATGGTTCGCAGTTCAGCCCGATCCTGGAACGCGAGATGGTGTTCGTGGACAACCAGGCCGAGAGCCCGGCGGCGTACGCGATGTGCTACAAGTGCCACAGCCGCACGAGCATCCTCGCGGATGAAAGCTTCCCGCACAGACTTCACGTCGTGGACGAGCAGACGTCCTGCACCACGTGTCACGATTCGCACGGGGTGGCGAGCGCTCCGGCGTTGATCAATTTCAATACCGCGTACGTCTCGGCATTCAGTTCCAGGATTGAGTTCAACCGCTCCAGCCCGTTTTCAGGAAACTGCACGCTCACCTGCCACAGCCACGATCACGACGCGAGCGCCTACGGTGCGGGGGCGCCGATTCAATCCCAGATGCGCAAGTTGCTGCGCACGCCGCCGAAACGCAAAGTGCGGTAACCTTCTTCGCATCACGCGCGAAGGTGACCTTCGCGTTTCAATGCCCCGCTTCGATTGATTTACCCATCGCAAAGAATGCTCAATGTTGGGCAAAATCAGTGATGCACCCGGGACGCCTCACCGTAGTTTAATGACACGTAAACAAGCCTTGGCTCTGGCGGGAGCTGGGAGCAGCCCGGGCTTCAAAGAACAAACACGAAGTCTCATTATGAAAAAGCTGATTCTAATTACTCTCTCGATACTTGCGGTTGGCGCATTGTCTGCGACCGCTGGCGACGCCGCTGCGAACTGGGAGAAGCATTGCCAGAAGTGCCACGGCGCCGACGGCAAGGGCGACACGAAGATGGGCAAGAAAACCGGCGCGAAGGACATGACCACCGCCGAATACCAAACTGCGCTCAAGGATGACGCCGCTTTCAAGGGCATCAAAGATGGCATCAAGGACGGCGACACGGTGAAGATGAAACCCGCCGAAGACCTGAGCGACGCCGATATCAAGGATCTGATCGCCCACGTCCGTAAGTTCAAAAAGTAAGCGCGAGAAATTTCCTCAGTCCCCCAAGCCGCCTGTCTGGCCCAGTGTCAGGCAGGCGGCCTTCTTTTTGCCGAGCCCAGGTCACCAGCTCTGCGTGAAGAGTTGGAGTGACCGCCGGAAATTTCAATTGTCGTGGAAATGGGTCAGGCAGAGCTGGAGCCTTGCGCTACTGCTGCGCGACTCAGCGCGTGTTTGATCGCGTCGGGAATCGAGGACGGCTTTCCGCTCGCTGCGTTCACGAACACCCAATCGGTTTCGCCTCGGACAAGCAACTTGTCGCCGCGCCAGAACTCGTATCGTCGAGTGGAGCGGACGCGGCTCACGTCCACAACCCACGTCGCAACTTGAAGGCGTTCGTCTGCAAACGCCGGACTCAGATACTCGACGTGATGGGATCGCACGACCCACGCGCCGCCTGCAGCGCGCATCGGCTCCACGCCCCCGAGCGCTGCGAAGTGCCGGATCGCGACGTCCTGCATCCATTGCACGAAGGCGACGTTGTTCACGTGGCTGTTGGTGTCGATGGCGTCGGCGGTCACGGTAAATTCGTGACGAAACACTGCGGGCGATTCCACGGCCACACCGTACGGCGTTGCGATTTGAAGCGTCCACATCAATGTGAAGCACTTCAGGGCTGGTCAAAAACCGTCCCGAGCGTGACAATACCGGGTGAGCTAGTGCGGCGGTGGGATCACATGGTAGCCGCAAGGTTTTATGTCATTAATGGCCACGCCAAAGAGCACCAAAGATAAGAGCGTCGCGGCAACCCGCCGGGATGCCGACGCGGCGCACCGCGCGATCACCACGAGCCGCGAGCGTTTTGTCGCGGCGTGCAACTGCCGTCCCGTCGATCGTCCGCCGGTCTGGATGATGCGCCAGGCGGGGCGTTGTCTGCCCGAGTATCGCAAGCTGAAGGAGACGTATTCCTTCCTTGATCTGGTGCGCACGCCCGATCTCGCCACTGAAGTCACACTGCAGCCGATTAAGCGATTCGGTTTCGATGCGGCGATCTTGTTCAGCGACATTCTTGTGGTGCCGGAAGCCATGGGCCAGGCGTATCGCTTTCGCGAGACGGGCGGCATTGAAATGGATTTCAAAGTTCGCACGCGCGCCGATGTGGACCGGCTTTCGACCAACGCTGTGGCGGAGAAACTTGATTACGCGATTCAGGCGTTGAAGCTGATCAAGCGGGAACTCGGCGGGAAGACGGCACTGATTGGTTTCGCCGGATCACCGTGGACGCTCGCGAATTTCATGCTCGAAGGCGGCAGTTCCACGCGGCTCACGAAGGCGATTCGCCTCTTCGACAAGGATCGCGCGCTGTTCGATGCGCTGATGGCGAAGCTCACAATTGGCGTGACGAAGTTTCTCCAGGCGCAGATCAGCGCGGGCGTGGATGCGGTGCAAATCTTCGACACGCTCGGCTCGGAAGTTCCTTACGGCGAATTCGAGGCGGCTTCAGGCAAGTGGATTCGCGAGATCATTGGCGGTCTCGATCACAAAGTGCCGGTGATCGCGTTCGCGAAGGGAGTGCGGGATTGGGAAATGATGTTCGATATCGGCGCGCAGGTGCTGGGGATCGATCACGGGATGGATCTGGGACTCGTTCGCCGTGCGTTCCCGGGCGACATCGCGGTGCAGGGCAATCTCGATCCCATGTCGCTCGTGCATCTCACGCCTCTCGAAGCCGAAGTGCGCACGCAGCAGATACTGGAAAAAATGCGCGGCCGTCCCGGTTACATTTTCAACCTTGGCCACGGAGTGCCGCCTGACGCTTCGCTGGCAAATATCGCCGCCGTAGTGAACACTGTGCGGAACTTCTCATGAGCAAGTTGAACGTCGATATTCCGTTGGTCCAGAAATACAATGTGGCCGGCCCGCGCTACACGTCGTATCCGCCCGCCACCAAGTTCACCGACACGGTGAAGTGGCCGCAACTGGCCGACGAAATCATCGCGAACAACAAAACCGAGCGCGATGTGTCGCTCTACTTTCACCTGCCATTCTGCGAAACGCTCTGCTGGTTCTGCGGCTGCACAACGGTCATCACCACGAAACACAGCGAGAGCCGCGAGTATCTGAATTACCTCCGCAAGGAAGTGAAGCAGATGGCTTCGATGATCAATCCGAAGCGCAAGGTGACTCAAATTCATCTC
Source organism: Verrucomicrobiota bacterium (assembly GCA_038205745.1). GTDB lineage: Bacteria > Verrucomicrobiota > Verrucomicrobiia > Limisphaerales > SIBH01 > JANNGC01. Next base: position 3,930 of record JBBRBM010000064.1, read on the forward strand.
GGCGGTGGCACGCCGACGTTCTTCCAGCCTGATGAGTTGCGCGAACTCGGCGCGATCATTAGCGAGAATTTCACCATCGCGCCGGATGTGGAAGCGGGCTGCGAAGTCGATCCGCGGCGGTTGAAGCGCGATCATTTGGCGGCGCTGGCGGAAGTGGGATTCAATCGCGCCTCGCTCGGTGTGCAGGACTTCGATGAGAAAGTTCAGAAAGCCATCCACCGCATTCAGCCGCGCGAGATGACGGAGCAGACGATTCGTTGGGCGCGCGAACTTGGGTTCACTTCGCTGAACATTGATCTGATCTACGGCCTGCCGTTCCAGACGATGGAGACGTTTGAGAACACGTTGAACCAGGTGCTGGAGATCGATCCGGATCGGCTCGCGATTTTCAATTACGCGCACGTGCCGTGGATGAAGCCGGCGCAGAAAATTTTGGAGCAAGCGTTGCCGATGCCCGAGAAGAAACTGGAAATCCTGAAGCTCACCACCGAGAAGCTGACGACGGACGATCGCTACGTTTACATCGGCATGGATCACTTCGCGAAGCCGACGGACGAGTTGACCATCGCGCAGCGGAACAAGTCGCTGCACCGGAATTTCCAGGGCTACAGCACGCGCGGGCACGCGGACATTTATTCGTTCGGCATGTCGGCAATTTCGCAGACGGAGAACGCGTATTGGCAGAACATCAAGGAAGTGCCGATCTACTACGCCACGCTCGACGCGGGCAAGGTGCCTGTGGCGCGCGGCTATCTCGTCACGGAGGAAGACAAGATTCGCCGCACCACGATCATGCGCCTGATGTGCGATCTCGGCCTCGAATTCCAACAGATGTCGCAAAAGCTCGGGCTGAACTTCGAAGAGCATTTCGCGCGCGAGCTGGATTCACTGAGCGATCTCGAAGCGGATGGCTTGCTGAAGCGCACGCCGCTCGGCATTGAAGTCACGACGACGGGCCGCCTCTTCATCCGCAACATCGCGATGCGGTTTGATGAGTATTTGCCGAAGGAAGGCGAGCGCCGGTTTTCGCGGACGGTGTGAGGTGAATGTGTCGATGCGATCAAGCCAACATTCATCAGCGCTCTTCGATGCGGCGCGTGTGGGGTTGATCACGTCTCCTTCCCCCTCACCCCAGCCCTATCCCTTGGGGAGAGGGAGTCACGCATCCCGTCGTTTAAGCAAACGAGGCGCTTCGGATTGTCTCCAGACTGTTGAACCATTCTCCTTTTCCCTGAGGGAGAGGGCTGGGGTGAGGGGGAACAGCGCGTTCGAATTTTCCAGCACCTACACTTTCGCCGACACGGCTATACGATCATGAACTCAGTTGCCATCATTGGCGGTGGAATCACCGGGCTGACTGCGGCCTTCAAGCTGAAGCAGCGCGGGATTCCGGTCACGCTTTACGAGGCCGGCGATCGCGTCGGTGGCGTGATCCAGACCGTGAAGCGCGATGGCTTCCTCGCTGAGTGCGGGCCGAATAGCCTGCTCGAAACGTCGCCACTCATCAAAGACCTCGTCCGTGATCTGAACCTCGAATCGAAGCGTCTCTACTCCGATCCGCGCGCGGAGAAACGCTTTCTCGTGCGTGGTGGCAAGCCGGTCGAGATGCCGGGATCGCCGGGACAATTCTTCGGCAGCAAATTGTTTTCCGCCAGTGCGAAGGCGCGTTTGTTTGCCGAGCCGTTCATTCGCCGCTCGCCGGCGGACGTGGAAGAAAGTCTCGCACAGTTCGTTCTGCGCCGGCTTGGTCAGGAGTTTCTCGATTACGCGATCAATCCCTTCGTCGCGGGAGTGTACGCGGGCGATCCTGCGAAGTTGTCGGTGAAACAGGCGTTCCCGAAATTGCTCGCGATCGAACAACGCTACGGCTCGCTGATCCTCGGCCAGTTCCTCGGCGCGCGCGAACGCAAGCGCAGCAAGGAAGTCTCGAAGCAGAGTGCTCCGAAAATGTCGTTCATCGATGGACTGCAACAACTCACCGACACGTTGCACAAGGAATTGAACGACAGCGTGCGACTTGGCTCGCCGGTGCAATCGATCAAGCAAACCGCCGATGGCTGGACGGTCACGACGTGCGGCGCTTCGACGTGCGATCACGAACACAGCGCGGTGTTGCTGGCATCGCCGTCCCATCGGCTCGCCGAAATCAAGCTGCAAACCGACAGCGGTCACTCACTCGCGAAGCTGGGTGAGATCGAATACGCGCCGGTCGCGAGCCTGGTGTTTGGTTTTCGCCGCGAAGATGTCGCGCATCCGCTCGATGGTTTCGGTGTGCTGATTCCAGAAGTCGAACGATTCAGTATTCTCGGCGCGCTATTTTCCTCTTCGCTCTTCCCGGGCCGCGCGCCGGAAGGACACGTCACGATCACGACTTACATTGGCGGCACACGCGCTCCGGATCTCGCGACGACGAGTTTTGAACGCCAGATGGAACTCGCGCTCGCCGACCTGAAGAGGTTGCTCGGTGTGAACGGCAAGCCCGTGTTCACGCATCACTTCGCGTTCCGAAAAGCGATCCCGCAATACAACGTCGGCTTCGGCAAATACCGCGAGTTCATGACGGAGTTGGAAGAGGCATCGTCTGGATTGTTTCTCGGCGGCCACTTTCGCGACGGCATCTCGCTTGGGGATTCGATCGTGGCGGGGCACAAGTCGGCGGAACGCCTGGCGGCGTTTGTCGCGGCGCGGGCGTTGAATTCCAAACTCAGACATCACGGCAGTGACGAAGCCGTGGTGGCGAAGTGATGAGAGCGAGAGCGTCATTGATGATTCGGAAGTCGCGGTTGGGGCGATGTGCTCTTCCCCCTCACCCCGGCCCTCTCCCTTGGGGAGAGGGAGCACACGGCGCGGCGTTGCTTTCATTCCAGAGTCGCTTGAGCCAATCCCGCTTTTCTTTCATGAAGCGAGAGACGGTGTCGAAGCCCGTCCCCGCAGGAATTATCTGTGACGCGGCCACGTTCCCCCTCTCCCCAAGGGAGAAGGTTGGGGTGAGGGGGAAGAGGACTGAGTTCCGTCAACACCCAGAAACATTGGCAAGCGCTCGGTCACCCAATCCACCTTCACCACATTCCTTTTCACTCGCATGACCAAACGCGCTGTTCTCCTTGTTAATCTTGGTTCGCCGGATTCGCCGTCGGTGCCGGATGTTCGCCGCTACTTGCGCGAATTTCTCATGGACGGGCGCGTGCTCGACACGCCGTGGCCGATTCGCTTTTGCGTGGTGAACTTTGCGATCCTGCCGAAGCGGCCGATCGAATCCGCGCACGCTTACTCGACGATCTGGACGAAGGAAGGCTCGCCGCTCGTGGTGATCAGCAAGAACGTGCAAAAGCTTTTGCAGCAGCGCCTCTCGATCCCGGTCGAACTGGCGATGCGCTACCAGAATCCCTCCATCGACAACGCGGTGAAGAATCTCGCGGCGCAAGGTGTGACCGAGACGTTGATGATCCCGCTGTTCCCGCACTTCGCGATGTCGAGCTTCGAGACCGCGGTTGTGCGCGTGCAGGATTCCGTGCGCCAGTTCGCCCCGAACATGAAGCTGCACGTGCAGCCGGCGTATTACGACGATCCCGATTACATCGACGCTCTCGTGGCCAGCGCGCGCGAGCAACTCGACGGTGGCTACGATCATTTGCTGTTCAGCTTTCACGGGCTGCCGGAACGCCACATGCAAAAGGCTGATCCGACCGGGAGTCATTGCATGAAGTCTGGCAGTTGCTGCGAGACGCCGAGCGAAGCTCACAAGACCTGTTATCGCGCCCAATGTTTGAAGACGATGCGCGACTTCGTGGCGAAGGCCGGCGTGCCGGCGAACAAGTATTCGTTCGCGTTTCAATCGCGTCTCGGGAAAGAGCAATGGCTCCGGCCCTACACTGATTTCGAGCTGGAGCGTTTCGCCAAGGAAGGCGTGAAGAAGATGCTCGTGATCTGTCCCGCGTTCGTCTCGGACTGCCTGGAGACGATCGAGGAGATCGGCGTTCGCGGGCGCGACACTTTCGTGCAGGCGGGTGGCAAGGAATTACAGCTCATCCCGTGCATGAACGAGCACCCGCGGTGGATCGAGGCGCTGGAAAGCTTTGTCACGCGCCGCTGGTCGGACGCCGCTTCAGAGAGGCGCCAGACGGCTGCGAGCGCAAAAAGTTGATTCGCAAAACATGGCGACCCCTTTGCAAGTTCTGTGGAGGCGTCACTATGGCGAAAACGCACATTGGACCGCGTCAACCTGGGCTGGGAACGGACTTCGTTCTTGCCAGCGCGGACATTGACCTGAATCGTTGAATCTCAATGCAAGATAGCCCGTATTTATTGTTGGTGATCTTCATTGTCGCTGGTGCCGCCTTCTCGGTGACACCGCTGGCGATTGCATGGCTGTGGGCAAAAAAGTTCTCTCCACACAAACCCGGCCCGAGCAAAAACGCTGTCTATGAGTGCGGCCTGGAGTCGAACACGAAGGACTGGGTACAGTTCAAGAGTGACTATTACCTCTATGCGATCATCTTTCTGGTGTTCGACGTGGAGACGATTTTTCTGCTGCCATTTGCCGTGGCGTTCAAAACACTTCCGATCGGAGCGTTTATTGCCATCGCAGTATTTTTGCTCCTGTTGGTCGAAGGACTCGTCTGGGCATGGCGCAAGGGCGTGTTGAATTGGAAGTGATCCGCAGATGACACAGATTACACCGATATTTGAATCGCGAGTTTCGCAATTGCTTCTGTGCCATCTGCGCCATCTGTGGATGAAAAAATGATCGACGAAGGACTCAAAAGCGAGCTGCAGAAGCAGGGCATCTTCACGACGACCATCCAGGACATGTACAACTGGGGCAGGAAGAACTCGGTGTGGCCGCTGAATTTCGGCCTCGCCTGCTGCGCCATCGAGATGATTGCCGCATCCATGGCGCGCTTCGACATCGCGCGATTCGGCGCGGAAGTGTTTCGTCCTTCGCCGCGTCAGGCGGACTTGATGATCGTGGCCGGAACGGTGACCAAGAAAATGGCGCCGCAAGTCGTGCGTCTTTACAACCAGATGCCTGAGCCCAAATACGTCATCGCCATGGGCGCGTGCGCCATTTCCGGCGGACCCTTCAAACAGGGGTACAATGTGCTCAAGGGTATCGACCGGTACATTCCCGTCGATGTCCACATCACGGGCTGCCCACCCAAGCCTGAGGCTCTGTTGCACGCGTTGATGACTTTGCAGAAGAAAATCGAAAACGATGCGCTCACGGGCAAGAACGCGCCGCGCCATTTGCGCGCTGATGCGCCAAGCGAGTTTCCGATTCCGAGACAGGGCGAGCACGACCTCGAGCCGCCGAACAATCCCGCGTTGTGGGAGCCGCCCCTGATCAAACGCGAGTGCTGAAGCCATGTTGCCGCCAACCGAACAACTGAAATCGCGAATCGAGCAGGCCGTGCCCGGCGCTCGCGCGGACCTCGTCGCGAACGCCAGCCCGTCGAATCAGATTTCGCTGTTGATCGACAACGCTCACGCCGTCGCGGTGGCGAAGTTTCTGCGCGATGATTCGGAGCTTCGGTTGGACTACGCCTCGTGCGTCACTGGCGTGGATTACCTCGATGCCGTCACCAAGGTGAAAGTGAAGAAGCTCATCGACGGCGTGGAGAAGGAAGTCGAAGAGAGCTTCGCCAAGCCCGGTTACCTCGAATCGGTTTACCACTTGTTTTCGATGGCGTTGCGTCACGGGCCGGTGGTGATTCGCCTGCGCACGGAGAATCGCACCGACAAGGTTCACGTTCCGTCGCTCACGCCCATCTGGCGCGGATGCGAGTTTCAGGAGCGGGAGGTCTTTGATCTTTACGGCATCAAGTTTGATGGTCATCCCGACCTTCGCCGCATCCTGATGTGGGATGAATTCAAGGATCATCCGATGCGCAAAGATTACGTCGAGCCGGACGATTACGAATACGAGCCCACGCCGCACGATGATGTTTGCGACAAGGCGAAGAAACATTACCCGGCAGCGCCGGTGGCGGAGGTGAAGCCATGAGCAGCAAGGATCTCGCGATCGAAGTGATTCGGAAGCTGCCTGACGAAGCTTCGTTGATGGAGATCGCGCAGGAATTGGAGTTTGTCGCTGGCGTCCGAGAGGGCGCGGCGGAGTTGGACCGAGGCGAAAGCCTCAGTGCAGAGGATATGCTCAAACGCATTCCCGGATGGGCAAGAGCTACAAAGTAATTTTCGCGCCGCGTGCCGGTCGCGATTTGGAAAACATTGTGCGTTATATCGCAAGACATGCAGGTTCGGACGTCGCCGAGCGGTTCGGCGTGCGACTCGTCGAGAAGGCGTTGTCGCTCGCGACGGTTCCCGAGCGCGGTCGCGTGGTTCCCGAAGTGGGCGAACCGTTTCGAGAGATTATCTTTCGCAGTTATCGCATTGTTTACCGGATTAAGGCCGACATGGTCGAAGTCATCCGGTTTTGGCATGCGGCTCGTGGCGTTCCGCAGATCGATTCGGATGAATTTGGGAGCGTGAATTGAGATGAGCACCCGAGCCGAAACTTTCTCCGCCAATTACGGCGTGCTTCAAAAGGAAGTCGCGAAAACGTCTTCGTCCAATGGGGCCTCCATTGGGGCTGGCAACGGTTCCTCTCGCCCGCCGCAATACACGATCAAGCCCAAAGGCACGCAGGACGAAATCGGCGGTGACTTGCTCGAAGTGGCGATGGGTCCGCATCACCCGTCCACGCACGGCGTGTTCCGCATGGACGTGGTGCTCGACGGCGAAAGCGTCGTGAAGTTGAAGCCCGTTTTTGGCTACCTGCACCGCAACCACGAACAGATCGCCGAGACCACGAGCTACCTCGGATCAATCCCTTACACCGACCGTCTCGATTACATCTGTTCGATGACGAACAATTGGGCTTACGTGCTCAGTGTCGAAAAGCTCGCCGGACTGCAAGTGCCCGAACGCGCCGAATACATTCGCGTGATCGTCGCCGAGCTGACGCGCCTGATTAATCACAGCGCGCTCGTCGGGTTCCTGCTCCAGGACATGGGCGCGCTCGGCACGCCGCTCATGTATGCGTTCCGTGAGCGCGAAAAAATTCTCGACCTTTTCGAGTCGCTCACCGGCGCGCGTATGATGTTCAACTACATGCGATTCGGCGGCCTGCGCTGCGATCTGCCGAAGGGATGGGTTGATGAAGCGAAGAAGGTCGTGGAGAAATTCCCGAAGTTCCTCGACGAGTTCGAAGCGTTGATCAGTGGGAACGAAATCATGCTGGCGCGCAGTCACGGCGTCGGCGTGTTGTCGAAGGAACTCGCGATCAACGCCAGCATCACCGGCCCGGTGCTTCGTGCCAGTGGCGTCGGCTACGACATCCGCAAGGTCGACAAATACGGCATCTACGACCGCTTCGATTTCCGTGTGCCGATCGGCGATCACGGCGATGTCTTCGATCGCTACATGATTCGCGTCCTCGAAATGCGCGAGTCGATCAAGATTCTCAACAAGGCGCTCGCTGAAATTCCAGAAGGACCAATTATCGATCCCAAGGCGAAGCTCCGCGGCTTTCGTCCCAAAGCCGGCGAAGCTTACGGCCGCATTGAGGGACCAAAAGGTGAACTCGGCTTTTACCTCATCAGCGACGGCAGCCCGAACCCGTATCGTTATCACGTGCGCCCGCCGAGCTTGATTAATTTGACTGTGCTCGAAGACATGTGCCTCGGCCACAACGTCGCCGACGTGGTGATCATCCTTGGCAGCATCGACATCGTGTTGGGAGAGGTGGATCGATGAAGTCGTTTAACCGTTTCGAGTTTCGAGTTTCGAGTTTGCCCCAGGCGATCTCGGACACTCGACGATTCCAAACCCGAAACCCGAAACCCGAAACCCGAAACTGAACCATGCTCGGCACCGGAATCATTCAAGGTCTCGTTGAAACTGCCCGCAACTTCGTGGGCAGCTATTACGATCCCGAGCGCCTCACAACAGTTCAATATCCTGACGAGAAACTTGCACCGAAAGAGAACGGACGAAATTTCCCGATCCTCATTTTCGACGGCAGCGATCCGCAAGCCGGGCTGCGTTGCGTGGCGTGCCAGATTTGCGAGAAGGAATGCCCGCCGAAGTGCATCTACATCGTCAAGAGCAAGGACAAGAAGCCTGACTTCATCGGCAAGCCCCAGTTTTATCCCGCGATCTTCGACATCGACGTCTCCGTATGCATGAGCTGCCAGATTTGCGTGGAGGTTTGTCCGTTCGACGCGATCAAGATGGACCAGGAATTTGAGCTGAGCCGCCACGATCGATTCGAAGGTTTGCTCCATCACAAGACCGATCTCGCCAAGCCGAACGAGTATTATCGCCGACTTCATCCCACCGAAGCGGAGGAAGTGGATTCACGATTGGCGGAAGAGAAATTGAAAGCCGAAGCGAAGGCCAAAGCTGACGCAGAGGCAAAAGCAAAGGCCGCCGCCGCACCCAAACCTGTGGCCCCCGCGGCACCGGAAAAAGCGGCGGCACCCGGCCCGGTGCCAAGTGCCCCCGGCATCCTGTCGGGTCAGCGCGCCAACCAGGCAACGGCTGCCGCCATTAGCGAAGCCCCCGCCCGGCAAGATGCCGGGGGCACGCTCCCTCCGACGGAGGCGAAATCCTGATGCAAGCGCTCGACCAGATTTTCGTCACTTTGAAACAATGGATTCTCGCACTGTCGTTTTGGCCTGACGTGATCAAGCCGATTCTCTCTGCGCTCATTTCCATTGTCCCGATCATGGTGGTATTCGGAAGCTGCTTTGCCGTCACCACGATCATGGAGCGCAAAGGTCTCGGCCGATTCCAGAATCGTTACGGCCCAAATCGCGTCGGGCCGTTTGGATTGCTCCAGCCCATCGCCGACGCGATCAAGATGCTGACGAAGGAAGACATCGTTCCGTTTTCAGCGGACAAGGTTCTTCATTTCCTCGCGCCCATCGTGTTGTGCGTGCCGGTGTGGCTCACGTTCTCGGTGCTGCCGTTCGGGCGCAACATGTCCGCGATCGATCTCGATGCCGGGCTGCTGTTTTTCTTCGCGCTCGGTGCTTCATCGGAGTTGGCCGTGTTCATGGCCGGTTGGTCGAGCCGCAACAAATACGCCATGGTCGGTGCGATGCGCGCCATCGCGCAGATGATCAGCTACGAAATTCCGCTCGTGCTCTCGACGGTGACCGTCGTGATGATTGTCGGCACTTTAAGTCTCAATGACATCGTTTTGGCGCAAACGGGCTTCACGTTCGGCTTCATTCCCAACTGGCACGTGCTCACGCCGTGGGGCTTCGCCGCGTTCCTCTTCTTTATGATCGCTGCGACCGCTGAGACGAACCGCGCGCCGTTCGATCTGCCGGAAGCCGAATCCGAAATCATCGCGGGCTACCTGACTGAATACTCCGGCTTCAAATACGCGCTCTTCTTCCTCGGCGAATATCTCGGCCTGTTCGCGATCAGCGGACTTGCGGTGACGCTATTCCTCGGCGGTTGGTCCGCGCCGCTGCCGTTCCTGAATTTCATTCCGTCGTGGCTTTGGTTCTTCGCCAAATTCGGGACGCTCATTGCGATCTTCATCTGGATTCGAGCCACAGTGCCGCGGTTGCGCATGGATCAACTGATGAAATTCTGCTGGAAGTTTCTCGTGCCGCTCACGCTCATCAACCTGTTCACCACGGCGGCCTGGCACTTCGCCGGGACGTGGCAATTCAGCGGTGCGCCGATCGTTCGCTGGTTGATTTGCGCGGCCATCGTCGCGGCGGCTTACGTCGGGATGGGCCGCGGGCTCACGCTCAATCGCTACCCGAAACGGATTTATCGCTATGCCGAGTAACGGGCCATCATTGATCACGTTCTTCGTGTTCGCCGCGATCACGCTGGTGAGCGCGATCGGCGCGATGTCGCTGCGGAACATGGTGCATTGCGGCCTTTCGCTCGCGATGTCATTTGCCGGACTCGCCGCGCTTTATCTCCAACTCAATGCCGAGTTCGTTGGCTTCGCGCAAATCCTGGTTTACGTCGGCGCAGTCGCGATCCTGATCGTTTTCACGATTCTGCTGACGAAGAATGCGGACGTTCATCTCCCTCGCGCTTCTCGCGGCTGGCTTTCCGGTCTCGCCATTGCCTTCGCTGTTTGCGCCGCGATTGCAGTTCCGATCCTGAAAAGCCCGAGCCTGAATCGCCTCGCGCCGGCTGCGCCCTCGCACAGCGTCCAGCGGATTGGCGAGCAATTGATGACGACTTACGTCCTGCCGCTCGAAGCCATTGCGTTGCTGCTCACGGCGGTGCTGCTCGGCGGCGTGGTCATTGCGATGCGCGACGATCCGGTGGACAAGTTGAAGCCGAAAGCGGATTTGCAACCGCAGAGACGCAGAGGCGCAGAGGCCGCGATGGAATCCACTTCTCAGCGCCTCGGTGGCTGAAACAAAACCATGACCCCGCTCGCATATTACATCGTGTTCTCCGCGCTGCTCTTCAGCGTTGGCCTCGCCGGCGCGCTCACGCGCCGCAACGCCATCCTCGTCCTCATCGGCATTGAACTGATGCTCAACGCCGCGAACCTGAACTTCATCGCCTTCTGGCGCTACAACCCGAACGGCACGGAGATGGCCGGCCTCATGTTCGTGATTTTTTCCATCGCGATCGCCGCCGCCGAAGCCGCCGTCGGCCTCGCAATCATCATCGCGATCTATCGCCACTACCGTACGACGCAGGTCGAAGCCGTGGAGCGTTTGAAGGGATGACCAGCGAATGAGTTGGGAACCTTTGGATGTTCAGAAGCCCGACACCGACGAGGTGATCGGCGATGAGCCATTCGACATCCTGTGTGGAGCAATGGACGAGGTGGTTCAGTGCTACGAACGTGATCTCAAACGTAAGCCGACTACCAACGATCTCGTCACAACTTTTGCGCGTGTTCTCGCGCCACGATTTTCAAAAACAGTTGCTGAAGGGGAGACAGCCGACCTCGTAACAATATCCTTCAAAACGAAGTCAATCCCGAGGCGTCAGAAATACCGGGCGGGCGACTTTCTGAAGGCAACAGCGGCAAACGGGCAACCGGTTTACGGACGTGTTTTTGAAGTCGGGAACCACGGTCCGATGGTTGGTGTTTATGATTCACTTGCACAGCAGACGCCGTCGTTTGAATCTTTGAGAAAACTTCAACTCATCGTGAGGGTCACACCGATCCATCACGAACTGATCGAGAAGCGCGCTTGGACTGTGATCGGTCACTTGCCAATCGATGAGGTGGATCGGCAACAACCGTGTGGGCCGCTCGCGATTTCCGGAAGGAACGAGCAACTCAACGCAGCAAATTGCTTCTACGAATTGCCACATGAGAAAAGGTATGAATTGGAGAAGTGGCTTAACCGTTGATGAGCGACAAAAATACATTCAACGGAATCCGTGAGTCGCTTCGAAAGTGCGCCAAAGAAGTGCTTCATCACGACTTGGATTTTCTCATTGGCAGTTGGCAAGAAGATGCCGTCTTTGACGCGGCAATCGCTGCTCAACACCAAGTCGATCCGCAGCTTTGGACTCCACTTACGCAGACGAATCGTAGCCAAAGCCAAAATCCGCAAAGCGACTGTGACTACTGACTGACATGCTCTGGATCGTGAAAAACCTGTGGTTGATCCCTGCGCTGCCGCTCTTCGCGGCGGGATTGATCGCTTTGCTGAAGCAGCGGCAACGCGCGCTGGCAGCCACATTGGCCATCGGTTCGCTCGCCATCAGCCTGGTGCTTTCGGTGATGGCTTTCGTGCCCACGCTGCACGCCGGTCACGGCGAAGTGTTTCGCGCGGTACACAACTTTGATTGGCTTACGTTCGGCAATACCACGCTGAAGCTTGGCTGGATGCTCGACCCGCTCACGGCGGTGATGCTCGTGATGGTCACCTTCGTCTCGCTGCTGATTTTCATCTACAGCATCGGCTACATGGCGCACGACGATAACTTCACGCGCTTCTTCTGTTTCCTCGCCCTGTTCGCCGCGGCGATGCTCGGCATCGTCATCGCCAACAGCCTGCTGTTGCTGTTCATGTCGTGGGAACTCGTCGGCCTCGCGTCGTATTTGCTGATCGGCTTTTGGTATCAGAAACCAAGCGCAGCGGCGGCGGCGAAGAAGGCTTTCATCACCACGCGCGTCGGCGACATCGGATTCCTGCTCGGGATGCTCTGGCTCTACTCGAACACCGGCACGCTGCTTTTCTACGACAACGGCAACGGCTGCCTCGAACAAACCGCGCTGACCAAACTCGTCACGCAAGTCACCGCGGGCGGCATGGTCGTCTCAACGGCCATCGCGCTCCTGATCTTCTGCGGCGCCGCCGGCAAGTCCGGCCAGGTGCCGTTGCACGTTTGGTTGCCAGATGCGATGGAAGGCCCAACTCCCGTCAGCGCATTGATCCATGCGGCCACGATGGTGGCGGCAGGCGTGTTCCTCGTTGCTCGGGTTTATCCGTTGATGGAGGCAACGCCTGATAAGTTGAAGTTTATCGCAATCGATCAAACCGGGAGCGCATTTCAGATACTGGAGCCGACACGCTCTGCTTTGCCACCTGGCGTGAAGACGGAGTTTAATACCCGCGAAGAGGCGCTGAAAGTTGCCACGGCAGATCAAGAACCTTCAATTGCTCTCCAAGTCGTCACTTGGATCGGCGCCATCACCGCCGTCTTTGCCGCGCTCATCGCCGTCTCCCAGAACGACATCAAACGCATCCTCGCTTACTCCACCGTCTCACAACTCGGCTACATGATGATGGGTCTCGGCATGGGCGGCGTCGCGGTCGGCATGTTCCATTTGCTCACGCACGCGTTCTTCAAGGCGCTGCTGTTCCTCGGATCTGGATCCGTGATCCACGGCTGTCACGAAGAACAGGACATCCGCCGCATGGGCGCGCTGCGTCACGCGATGCCGATCACGTTCCTCACCTACGCCATCGGCATGATGGCGCTGTGCGGAGTGCCGCTGTTCTTCTCCGGCTTCTGGAGCAAGGACGAAATCCTTCACTCCGCCAGCCTGTGGTCGGTTTCGAAGGTGCCGTTCTACATGGGCCTATTCGGCGCTGCGCTCACGGCGTTCTACATGACACGTCAGGTTTACTACGTCTTCTTCGGCGCGGATCGCACGGAGAAACACGCGCACGAAAGTCCGTTGGTGATGACCGTCCCGCTCGCGATTCTCGCCGTCGCGGCGATCGTCGTGGGCTTCTTCGGAACACCGGCATGGCCGTGGTTGCATTCGTATCTCACCGGTCACGCGGCGGAATTGAACTTCGGCGCGCTCGGTCACGCGGTTAAGTTGATGATCGCCTCCACCGTCGTGGTCGCGATCGGCATCGGTAGTGCGTGGCTGCTCTACTCGCGCAAGGCTCCGAAGACAGCGAACGAACCCGATCCGCTCGAAGCCGCGCAACCGTCTCTCTGGCGCCTGCTCTCGAACCGCTTCTATATCGACGAACTCTACGAAGCCACAGTCATCCGCCTGAACGCATTTGGTGCCGCACTGAGCGACTGGCTTGATCGCGTGTTTTGGAACGGCTTTGTGGAACTCGCGAAACTTCTTACCGACGGCTTCGCCCGCATCAGCCGCGCGATCGACCAGAATGTCGTGAACGGCGGCTTCGATGAAAGCTGCGGTGGAGTTCGGCGAAGCTCGGGCTTTTTCTCCCGTTTTCAAAACGGCCGCGTGCAGTCCTACTTGCGCGTCGTCGGCGCGGTGATGGTGATTCTCGTTCTGTTGTTGTTGTGGGGGTGCCGCTCATGAACACGCACGGACAATTGCGAAGCAATTGGGGAGCACACGCGCCCTCGCGTGTTCCGACCCGCGCCCCCGCGGGTCGGTGTGAGGCGTTGGACTTTTCGAGCGCTCAGTATTGTCGTGTGGCCCTGTGTTCCGCGAGGGCGCGGAACACGACACGCGAGGGCGCGTGTGCTCCCCAAGGCGTGGAGACGCGCTCATGAACTTCCCGCTTCTCACATACCTGACGCTCGCGCCTCTGTTCGGCGGCATCGTGGTGTTGCTCATCGGCAGCAATGATCGTGTCGCGCGAAAGTTCGCGCTCGCCTTCAGCTTCGTCCCGCTCGCGCTCGTCGTATTGGCGTGGCGCAACTTCGACATGGCGTCGAGCGCGCTTCAGTTCACTGAGCGCCACGCGTGGATTCCTTCGCTCGGTGCGGAATATATGCTCGGCATCGACGGACTGGGCCTCGTGATGATCCTGCTCACGGCGGTGGTCGTCCCGTTCGCGACGATTGCCACCACGCACATCAACAACGCCAAGCTTTACTACGCGCTGCTGCTGTTCCTGCAATCGGGACTGTTCGGCACCTTCACGGCGCTGAACTTTTTCCACTGGTTCATCTTCTGGGAGCTGAGCCTCGTGCCCGCGTTCTTCCTGATCAAACTTTGGGGTGGCCCGAAGCGTTCCGGCGCGGCGATGCAGTTTTTCATCTACACGTTCTTTGGCAGCGTCGCGATGCTGCTGGCGTTCGTCGGGTTGTTCATCGCCACCGGCACGTTTGACTTCGCGACACTCGCGGAGAAAGCGCAAACCGGCGAGCTGCTCCGAGGCGTCGGCGCGACCTTCACTGGACTCCCGCTGAAAACTTCGACGTGGATGACGCTGCTCTTCCTCGGTGTGTTCCTTGGCTTCGCGGTGAAGGTGCCGCTCATCCCATTCCACACGTGGCTGCCGCTCGCTTACACCGAAGCGCCGACCACGACCTCAATGGTGCTCACCGGCGTGATGTCGAAGATGGGCGTGTATGGCTTCATCCGCATCCTGATGCCGATTTTCCCGTCGCAAATGCAGGCCGCGCTGACACCGCTGCTCTGGCTTGCGGTCGCAACGATTGTTTTCTCCGCCTACGCCGCGTTCGCGCAGCGCGACCTGAAGCGCATCGTTGCTTACTCATCGATCAACCACCTTGGCTATTGCCTGCTCGGTCTCTTCGCGGTGTTGAAAACGAGTGATGCTTCGCTGCTGAATGAACGCGCCGCCGCGCTCAATGGCGTGGTGCTGCAAATGTTCAACCACGGCATCACCGCGAGCGCGCTGTTCTGTTTCGTCGGCTTTCTCGAACATCGGAACCACGGCGCGCGATCGATCGACGACTTCGGCGGCATGCGCAAAGTGGCGCCGGTGCTGTGCGGCCTGATGGGCATCACGGTGTTCTCCTCGCTCGGCCTGCCCGGGCTCAACGGCTTCGTCGGCGAATTCCTGATCTTCAAAGGCGCTTTCTCGCTCACTGCCTGGGCCGCGGCCATCAGCACGCTCGGCCTTCTCGCGACCGCGATCTTCCTGCTCACCATGATCCAAAAAGTTTTCACCGGGCCCGTGAAGCGGAACCAAACGTGGATCGACCTCACTGTGACTGAGCGCATGACCGTCGCGCCGATGATCGCCGCGATGTTCGTTCTCGGCATCGCGCCAAATCTGTTGTTGCAAGTGATCAACCCGACCGTCACGGCGATGCTTGCCGCAGTGAAGTTCTGAATGAAAAGATGGAATATTGAACCAAACTGAACCCCCTAAATTGACTTGAACTCACAAACCCACGATAAAGGACTCATGAGCACGGCAAAGAAGGCAGCTTCGAAGGTTGCCCGGCGTGAGTCGAAGACTTGGGGCACGCGTGCCGCGGAGCAGATCCGCGCCGAGTGCAACAAGCTGACTCGTGAGGAGCGCGAAGCTCTTCTGGAGCGCGCGATGAAGCTAGCCTATGGCGCTGAAGCTCAGCCAACCAAGACTCGTCGCCGTTGATACGAACGTCGCCCTCGATTTTGCCAAAGGCATCGATGATGTCTGTGACGCAATCGCAACGATTCGTGCCCGCGTTCCGGGCGTCGAGCTTTGGGTTCCTCCGACGGTAGTCGAAGAGGTCGCGCACGCCGTAATCTCGTCGAAGGACCAGGAGATTCGTAGAGCGGCGTTCAAAATTCTTCGACAACACCGCGAGCTTGGCTTGCGATTGTTCAATTTTATTCCCGTCGGCTTCGAATATGTGGATGAGGTTTCGCAGTCGCTTCGACGCGCCGGTTTGCTGCCGAAGGAAGAAGTTCACGATTCGTTGATCGTCGCTGAAGCCGCTGCTCTGAATTGCGTGTTGTTAACCAGCAGCGACGACCACCTCCGAAACATTGATTACGCGAAGCTCTCTCGAGCGCTCGCAAAATTCGATCTCAACGCGCCACTCATTGCGACGCCCCGCGAGATCGTTAGAAAGTTTTTCCGCTGATGCTCGCCTGGACCATTTACATCTCGTTCATCGGCGCGGCGCTCGTGGCGCTCGTACCGGCGGAGAAGCCCGGCGTGGCGCGCATGACGGCGCTCACGACGGCGCTGCTCGGCTTTCTGACGACGCTGGTTGCCATCGCGCAAGGGCAGGCAACGGCGGCGTTGCAGGAGGTGGTGAACGTCTCGTGGATTTCGACGCTTGGCGCGCGGTATCACCTCGCGGCGGACGGCATCAGCGTCGTGCTGCTGTTGCTCACGGGCATCGCGGCGATCGCGGGTGTGCTGTTCTCGTGGAACATCGAGAAGCGCGTGAACCAATTCTTCGCGCTATACCTTACGCTGATCGGTGGCGTTTACGGCGTGTTCCTCAGCTTCGATCTGTTCCTGCTCTTCGTGTTCTACGAAATCGCGATCATTCCGAAATATTTCCTCATCGCCATCTGGGGTTCGACCAACAAGGAATACGGCGCGATGAAGCTGGCGCTCTACTCCTTCATCGGCAGCGCGATGGTGATGCTCGGCTTGATTGCGGCGTATGTGCTCGCTGGCGGCGGCACGTTCGATCTGACGGCGTTGGTTAATCACGCCTCGTTCACGCCGTCGTTCCAACGCTGGGCGTTTCCGCTCGTGTTCATCGGCTTCGCCATTCTCGCCGGCATCTGGCCGTTCCACACATGGGCGCCAACCGGCCACGTCGCCGCGCCGACTGCCGCGTCGATGCTGCTTGCCGGTGTCGTGATGAAACTCGGCGCTTACGGCGCGCTGCGCGTCGCGATGACGATGTTCCCCGCTGGACTCGCCGCGTGGCGCAACGAGCTCGCGCTGCTCGCCGTGATCGGGATCGTTTACGGCGCGGCGGTCGCGCTGATTCAACAGGATTTCAAATTCGTGATCGGCTATTCGAGCGTGAGCCACATGGGCTTCGTACTGCTCGGTTTGATGACGCTCACGCAAATCGGATTGAGCGGCGCGGTGCTGCAAATGTTCTCGCACGGTGTGATTGCCGGACTGCTTTTCGCCGTCGTCGGACGCATGGTTTACGACCGCACGCACACACGCGAATTAAGTTCGCTTGAGGGCATGAACCTCGCGCGCGCGCTGCCTTTCGCGGCGGTGACGTTCGTGATTGCCGCCGTCGCGTCGATGGGCTTGCCGGGCTTCAGCGGTTTCGTCGCCGAAGTGCAAATCCTGATCGGCGCATGGAAGGTATTCCCAATTTTCGCCGTGCTCGTCGCGCTCGGGATTCTGGTCGGCGTAGCTTACACGCTGCGCGCGCTCGTGCGCTCGTTCTTCGGCGCGCGCGATGTGCATACGTCGGCGTTCGCTTCGTTTCCCGCGATTACTGCGCCCGAACGGATCGGTGCGATCATCCTGCTTGCCTGCACGGTTGCGGTGGGCCTTTACCCGAAGATGCTGCTCGATTTCATTCAGCCGAGCCTTGAGTCGCCGCTGATGAGCGCGCTGTGGAAAGGAGTCCCGCAGTGAACTTCGACTACGCCAAACTTTTCTCCGCGGTCATTCCCGAAGCGATTCTGGCGGTCGGCGCACTGGTGCTGCTCCTGGCGGACCTCACTTGGCTGCGCAATCGGACGTTGCGTGGTCGCACTCGGGTTCTTGCCGCGATCATGGCGGGCAGTTGCGGGCTTTCGCTTTGGTGGGTCGTCAATCGCGCGCATCCGCTGACGCTGCTCGACGGCATGTTGGTGCTCGACCAGACATCGCTGGTGATCAAATGCGTGATCCTCGTGCTGACGGCCTTCACGGCGGCGGTGTCGCTCGAATCTCGCTTCACAAAACATCTCGGCGAATACTTCGCCCTGCTGCTGCTAGCCGCGACCGGCATGATGTTGCTCGTCAGCTCGGATAATTTGCTGATGATCTTCATCGCGCTCGAACTCACGAGCCTGCCGCTTTACATCCTCACCGCGTTCAACAAGCGCAGCATCGAATCAGCGGAAGCGGCGCTGAAATATTTTCTCTTCGGCGGCATGTCGGCGGCGTTCACGCTCTTTGGCCTGAGCTTGGTTTACGGCATCACCGGCGAACTCAGCCTTACCGACATCGCGGCGAAATTCAGCGGCAAGTTGGAACCTGTCTTCTACGTCGCGCTTGTGATGACGGTCATCGGCTTCGCGTTCAAAGTTGCCGCCGCGCCGCTGCACTTGTGGGCACCGGATGCGTATCAGGGCGCGCCTACGCCAGTCGCGTCATTCATCGCCTCGGGTTCGAAGGTCGCGAGTTTCTTCGTGCTCGCGCGAGTGCTCATGGCTGGCTTCGAGGGAACCGGCGGCAGCGCGACGTGGCGTGAGTTTCTGCCGGGTTGGATTCCGATCATCGCGACGCTCGCCGTTGCGTCCATGTTGTTGGGCAATATTGCGGCGATCGCGCAGAGCAGCGTGAAGCGCTTGCTCGCTTACTCGGCTGTCGCACACGCCGGTTACGCGCTGGTCGCGATTCTTTCGAACACTCAGCAAGGGCTCAGTTCGTTGCTTTACTACGTGGTCACTTACGCGATCACGGCGCTCGGGGCGTTTGGAGTTGTCGCAGCAGTCGAGACCACGAGCGGTGATCACTTCAGCGACTTTGCCGGACTGCACAAACGCGCGCCGATTCTCTCCTTCTGCATGGCGGTGTTCATCCTGTCGCTCGCGGGAATCCCGCCGCTCGCAGGATTCTTCGGCAAATTCTACGTCTTCGCCTCGGCTGCGCGCGCGGCGACTTCGCTTGGGTTGCTGTGGATCGTAATCGTCGCGGTCGCGCTGAGTTGTGTGTCTCTCTACTACTACCTCCAAGTGCTGAAACAGATTTACGTGACGGAAGCGCCGGACAATGTGGCGCCCTTGCACGTCAATCGCGCGATGCAGGCCGCAGTGGTGGCGCTGGCGATTGGCGTCGTGGCGCTGGGCTGCGCGCCGGATTGGCTGTTGAGCAAGCTCGGAGCAAAGAACCCCGCACAGCCGGCCACTACGGCGCTCGTGATCAATTCATCCGCAGCGGTTCGTTGAACCGCACTTTCGTCCATGTCGCAGAATCGTTTTCTTGTGGTCGCGGCGCTCGCGCTTGCCTTCGTCTCGTTCGTTCACGCCGCAGTTTTCGAAGTGGCGCAACGACATTCGCAGGCGAACGATGGCGGACCGGGCACATCGGAGCGCCCATGGAGGACGATCAGCCGCGCGGCTACAAATGTTGCTGCGGGTGACACGGTCATTATTCGCGGAGGAATTTATCGCGAGCGTGTTTTCGTCAAGTCGAGCGGCAGTGCGACGGCGCCGATTCGCTTCGAGGCCGCGGCTGGTGAACACGTCGTGGTGACAGGCGCGGATCAACTCACTTCATGGCAGCGCGTGGAAGGTGCAGATCCGATTTATCGCACGCCGTGGCCGCATCGATTCGTCGCTTGGAGCAAGGCGATGACGCATCCGGGCGATGATCACCATCGGCTGATCGGTCGCTGCGAACAGGTGTTGATCGATGGGTATTTGCTGCGGCAAGTGCTCGGCAGCAATCAACTCGCGCCGGGAACTTTCTTCGCCGACGTGACGAACAAAGCGTTGTTCGTTTGGGATGTCGCTGGCCGCAATCCGAGCAAGACGTTCACCGAAGCTTCCGTGCGTCAGGAGATCTTCCGCGTTGACGGAGATTTTGTGCAACTGCGCGGGCTGAACTTCCGTTACGCCGCGAACATGGCGCAGCACGGCGCCGTGGTGCTCGCGGGAAATCACGACGTCATGGAGGACTGTGTTGCCGAAGGAATGAATTCTTCCGGCGCGGCGTTCACTGGTGAGTCGATCACGGCGCGGCGTTGCGCATTTCGCGACAATGGGCAACTCGGTTTCGGGGCGAGCCGCGCGCACAATCTGCTGTTCACCGAGTGCCTCGTTGAAAACAACAACGCCAAGGATTTCAGCCGCGGATGGGAAGCGGGCGGTTGCAAGCTCGTGTTGAGTCGCGATGTCGTGCTGGAGCGGAGCCGCTTCCTTCGTAATCGCGGCAACGGCGTGTGGTTCGATATCGGAAACGAGAATTGCACCGTGCGCCAATGCCTCATCGCGGACAACGAGGATGCTGGGATCTTTTACGAAATCTCCTACGGCCTGCGCGCGCAGGACAACGTCATCGTCCGGAACGGTTTTGCGTCCACGTCTGGTGCGTGGGGCGCGCAAGCGGGTGTGTCCTTGTCGAGCAGTCCGGGTTGCGTGATCGAGCGCAACCTGATCGTGGGCAACCGCGAAGGATTCAACTTCCGTGAACAACAGCGCACGACACCTCGCATCGACGACAAAAAGGAAATCGCAGTCTGGAACCACGACCAGATCATTCGACAGAACATCATTGCACTGAATCGCGACGCGCAGGTGTGGGGCTGGTTTGACATGAAGGATAATCGGCACTGGCCAGCGCGTTCGATTGACACGCAGATCACACCATCGGCGAAGACGAAGCCGGGCGACATCGCCGCTGCTTACGCTGCGAAGACCAGCGAGGGGCAGCCGACGGGCCTGACATTGGAGAAGCTGAAGTTGAGCTTCAGCAACAACGTTTATTTCGCCGGGCCGGCGCAAGGTGGATTCAACTGGGGACCAAGTTGGGGGAGGCACAAGCGCTATTCGTCGCTCAATGAGTTTAGTAGTGAGTTGTTGATCGATGTGGGTGGACGTGTTGTTGATCCGGCCTTCGAGGATGTGAACGCTTTGGATTTTCGGTTGAAGCGCGAGGTGATGGCAGGAATGAGGAAGTGCTATCCGAGTGGTACCGTGCCTGGAGCGCTCCTTGGTGAACAACAGTGATCCTTTCCACGCTTTGCTTCCACGGCGTGAAGCAGTTTCGCTCGAATTAAACCCGAACTCCGAAGTACGCCGCTCTGCACGAAATGATCACGCATCTTTGGCACACATTTACGGTCCTGATCAAAACGCCGTTCCTGCACACGGAACTGATCTGGGGCATCGTGCCGCTTTATTTCGGCTGGATCGTCAATGAACTCACGTCGTCGAAAGCGTCCTTCCGCACCGCGGTACAGACGGGATTCGCATTCATCTGGGCGGCGGCGCAATGGATTTACCAATACGCACATCGCCGCCCGGTAAACGCGCCGCCCATCTCGGTCGATGCATTGCTCGCGGTGAACATGTTTGTGACGTTGCTGGTGCTGGTGATCGGAGTCCTTGCGCTGGTGAGCGGAGTACGAAGGAAATTTCCGAAGCACCTGAAGTTTCTCGGGCACTCGCGGTTCAGCGCGTACTTCATGATCGCGATCTTTCCGATCCAGGCGCACTACGTGCCATGGACGTGGGAGCGGCTCATCGCGATCGTTGTGTTCGCGGTGCCGATCTGGGTGGTGGTTCACTTTGCATTCATGCCGCTGCGGAAGTGAGCTGCGCGATTACGCTTCGCTTCCACGGGTTTTCCCAAGCAGGGGCTCGGTCAGCACGCGGCGCAAATTATTGTGCAAACGTTTCTGCGCCATGCCGGAAAGTGCTTGAGAGTTTAGAATCGTTGATGCGGCGATAACAGTCCACCAGACGAGCGCGGAGGCGTGTTGATCTGAAAGCAGAACAGCAAGAATGCCGAACCAAACGAACGGGAGGACAACCACCATCGCAAAACCGCGCATCGCGGGCAGACTCGGCCACTTCGCGCGAAAGCTGTAGCTCATCGTACACCACACCAGCGCATTCCCGGACGTAACGAGACTCGCGATGACGAGGAATGGAAAAACCAAGGCGAAGACGCGATTTGCCGGAAGGGCGTGAAAGACCGCGGCACCGAGCCAGCCCGTCGCGTAAACACTCATCACGGTGAGTGCCCCACTGAACAACCTGCGCGCCGCCAGCCAATGACCGCGCAGGATGTCTCCAGTGCCGAGCTCGGTTGAGAGGAGCAATTCCATGGCGCCGTCGTTTCTTCGTTCGATCAAATAACAAGCGGACTCGAACGCTACGAGTGCGAGGAAGAGAAGGTAGAGAAAGACGAAGCACGCGAGGGCCGAGGGAATATGCGTCCAGTGAAACGCGCGCGAGAAGTTCATCCAGTAACAGCCACCGGCCAGGACAAGGAAGAAGACCGTCAGCGACACGCGCAACGAACGGTCGCGGCTGTGCAGCCAGAGAACGGGGTTGATGTTCAGGAGGCGCGGCCGCAGTTGAGCGCGGTAGGCGGGGCTGCCTTGTGTGACGCGGCGCTTGAAGTGTTGCCAGCGCAGACCGATGCCTCGCGCCGTCCGAGTGTGCCACGAGCGTGTGATCCAGAAGCTCGCTGTTGCGAGCATCAAGAGCGACAAGACGAGAGTCACGGCGAGATTCGTGAAGTATCGAACCGCTTCGGTCGCAAACGTATTCGATGTCGCCAACATCAGCGCGGCTGGCGGAAAGAGTTGGAAGAAGATCCCGTCGGCGCGCTGCCTGAAGTTGCCCACCGAAATGAGTGCGATGGGTCCGCACGCGATCAGCACCATGATCAGGAGCGCCAACGCGACCACTCCACGCGCTTCTTTTGAAAAGACCGACACGAGCATGCCTGCGCTGAGCGACAACGGCAGCGTGTTCAATAGCACCAGCACCGAGCGCCAGAACTCGCCAGCCGTGATGCCGCCGAGCAACATTGGAATGGCAAGCACTGGCACCACGGCGACGAGGCAAAACAATCCCGTGAGCGACTTGGCAACGAGCTTGCCGAGGACCACGTCGTAGCCTTTCAAGGTGGTGAGGAAGAGCAGGCCGAGCGTGTCGTTGCGTCGCTCGACGGCGAGGCAGTCGGCTGTGAGCAGTGTGCCTCCAAAGAAGCAGGACCAGAATGCGATCCAGATGGGGGTGTGAAAAATCCCCGCGCCCGATCCCACTCCCACCGCCACGTGAAAAACAACCGCCATTGCCACCACCGCGACTCCGATACCGGCGGCTACGAAGCGGGTCGTGGCGACGGATGATTTGCGCGACGCCACGAGTAATTCACGCTGCACGATCGGGAGCACGGCAGTCGTGTGAAGGATGCGATGGACCGAGTCAATCGCATTTCTGAATCATCAGCCCGGCGGCAGCGTGAGCTTGGGCGGCGCGGGAGTTTTCCACCAATCCTCGCGCTGCGGTCCTTCGAAGCGCTTTGTCGCGGCTGCGCGGAATTCGTTGTCCAGTTTGCTTTGCGCCCACGTGAGGAAGATCACGCTCTTCGCGAGCATCAATCCGCCAGAGATGATGCTGCAACACGGCGCGACGAGCAGCGGCAGAACGAGCACGTAGAGAACGGTCTTGGTGAGCGCGTGCGTTGGCTTCGCGGAGGTCAGCCCGAACCACATTCCCACCCGGCTCACGGCGAACAGGTCGAGCACGAACCATCCGATGCTGAAGCCCACCAGGATGAACACAGCGACGGGACTCCATGAACCGGTGTTGCTCGCGGAGAGCGTCACGATCTGCGCAATCATCAGAACAGTTTCGACTGCGACGAGTACGAGCACGGGTCGAAAGAAAAAATCTTTGATCGCGAGCTGCTGACCGCGAACGATCTGGCGAACCGTCAATGGCGTCGAGAGCAACAACTCCATCGCACCGGAGCTGCGCGCATCGGCGAATGAATAGCAGGCTTCGCTCGCAACCCACACGTTGATCACGAAGTGAAGCACCACCGCGCCGATGAACAGGGACCAACCGACGGTGGGATTGCCTTGGCCAATGGCCCATGTCGTCAGCGCAATCGCCGCCGCGATCCATACGATGATCCAGGGCGAGCGGCGTTGATGATCACGGCGGGAGGTGAGCCACCAAACGGGATTCGCGGACAGCAGTTCGGCGCGGCGCTGGCGTTGCTTTGGATTCTCGCTGAACGTGGCGCTGTGCCGTCGTTCCGCTTTCGTTTCCTGCCACACGCGCGGCAGCAACAGGCTCGCCGCGAGCAGCCAAAGCCAACTGATCACGTTCACGATGGCGATGGACTGCCAGTAGTGCTTTGCGGTTCCCGAGTAAGCTGGTTCGAAAGCCACGAGCATCGCGGTTGTGGGGCTGAGAGCGCCAAAAATCGTGAGGTTGGTGACCTGACGAAGCACGGGGAACAACACGACGGGAATCGCCACGAGCACGACCGTGCCGGTCCAGGCTTTGCGTTCTTCGCGGCTGATGGATGAGATGAACATCCCCGCTGTGAGCGAGAAGAAGAGTGTGTTCAACAAAGCGAGCACCACGCGCCAGAACTCCGCACCCGTCACGCCGCCGAGCAAAAGAGGAATCGCGAGCATGGGAATAATCGCGAGCACGCCGTAGAAACTGCTCAGCGAAGTGGCGGCGAATTTTCCGAGCACCACATCGAACCCGCGCAGGTCAGTGAGGAAAAGAAGCCCGAGCGTTCCCCCGCGCTTTTCCTCGCTGAGGCAATCGGCGGTGCTGCGGAAACCGTCGATCACGCAGAACCCAAACGCGATCCATCCGAGCGTGAGCAGCATCCATTTGCCCGCGCCGGGCCCGCTCACCGCGGCGAAGACCAGCATCACGACCGAGACGGCCATTGCGACGACGGCGACTGCGGCGCGCACGACGTATGTCGACCGCCATCGCGCGCGAACACGCAACTCGCGCTCGACAATGGGGAGAAACGTCATGCGGCCAAAGCGCTCACACTTCAGTCGCGGAAATTCTGGAATTGGACTGTCACTGGGAACTCATGCCCGCGCACCGCAGTCATCACGGTCTGCAACTCATCGCGGCTTTTTCCCGTCACGCGAATCTGCTGGTCCTGAATCTGCGTTGTGACCTTGAATTTGCCGTCGCGGATGAAGCCGGTGATTTCCTTCGCCACGGCGGTTTCGATGCCTTGCTTGATCTTGATCACCTGGCGCGCGTGGCCGAGCGGCGAGATGTCGGGATCGAGGCGCTCCACAGCTTTCATGCTCACGTTTCGTTTCGCCAGCTTGCTCACGACCATTTCCTCGAGCGACCTGATCTTGAACTGATCGTCGGCGCTGAGTTTGATTTCACTCTTCTCGAGCAGGATCTCGGCCTTGGTGCCTTTGAAGTCGAAGCGGTTGGCGAGTT
>JBBRBM010000065.1:0-28341 GCA_038205745.1 Verrucomicrobiota bacterium
CGCCGCGAACAGATCGATCGTCCCGTTGCGTTTGTAGTCATGGGTATAGGTGCCACAGCGGCCTTTTTCGATCTCCCGTTCCGTGTCGTCTGTGTGTTCCGTGGTCTTATCCGCTGCACTACCGCGTCTTCTCGCGCGCCAGCACGGCGGCACCGGTGATGCCGGCATTGTCGCCCAGCTTCGAGGCGATGATTTGCACGTTGCCAAAAGTCCCAGGCAGCACGTGCGATTTTGCGCTCTTGGTGATGGTCGGCATCATTTCATCCGTGAGCGCCTCGATGACGCCGCCGCCCAACACCACGATCTCAGGGTTCAGGATGTTCACGAGATTCGCCACGGCGATGCCGGTGTACTCCGCGGCTTCTGCGACGATCTTCTCAACCAGCTTGTCGCCGCGGCGGATCGCTTTGCGAATGTCACCGCTGCGCAAATCCTTCAAATCGTCGCCGAGCATTTCCGTGAGGACACTCTTCTCGCCATTTTTGATCGCCGTCTGAATCGCGCGAAACAACGCGAGCCGGCTGGCGAGAACTTCGAAGCAACCTTTGTTGCCGCAACTGCATTTCGGGCCATTCACGTCGATCACCATGTGACCCACTTCTCCCGCAGTGTGGTTCGCGCCCGCGTAAAGCTGGCCATTGAGGATCATTCCGCCGCCGATGCCCGTGCCGATGAAGATGCCGAGCACATGCTTGGGCTTGGATTTCAATTCCTGCTCGTACACACCCAACATGCAGGCCTTGCAGTCGTTCTCCAGGAACACCGGCACATCGAGACGCTTTTCCAGTTCCTTCACCACGGGCACACCTTTCCAACCCAGATTCGGCGCGAATACCACTTCGCCATGCTCTGGATCGACCGCGCCGGGCGCGCCGATGCCCACGGCTCGAACCTGCTTTGTGGTGAGATCGCACTCATCAATCGCGTCCTGAATGCAACGCGCGACACGTTCCAGAACCGCCTCGGGACCGCGCTGCGACTTTGTGCTGAACTTGGTGGCGCCGAGCAATTGCATTTTGGCGTCGAACACACCGGCGAGAATCTTGGTGCCGCCCAGATCAACGCCGATCACAAAGTTGCGTCCGTTGTTATCGCCCATGGATGAGCTTTCCCACGCATCGGTGGTGTTTGGGAGCAATATTCACGGCTGAGAATCTGTGGTTCACCGCGCGTCCATGTCACGTGACATTGCTGTGTCGAAGCGTTCCGGCCTGAGTTCAGCGCCGGAAAGGAGATGTCGACACCTCCGCCGATGGCCGCCGATTGCGACGACAAACCCGACGATTCGTGCTGGCTGATCCCATCGGTGAAATTGCCACGTCCTTGCAAGAGGCGGGGTAAGCGCCCCCCTTTTGAGATTCCTCGCGCCCGGAAACAACTCGACGGTCATGTCCTGAAATTGAGGCGAAAGGTGTCGGACGCGTGACAAAAATGGGTGTAACGGACGAAAAAGTGTGGCGGAGCGCGCACGGATTTGGCTACGGTACAGACATCTCCCCACGCGTATTTATGAAAAAAGAAGTCTTTGTTTTAGCGGGCGGCTTATTGCTGTCATCGCTCGGCCATGCAGCCGGTCCCCTGATCATCTCGGAGATCATGGCCAATAATAACACGTCGATCTCCGATGACTTCGGCAACAAGGAAGACTGGATCGAGATCCAGAACATCAGCACCAATATCGTGAATCTCGGGGGTTGGTACCTGACCGAAACAACCAACAATTTGAAGCTGTGGCAGTTTCCCGCCACGAATCTCGCGCCGAACAATTTTATGATCGTGTTCGCATCGAGCAGGGACCGCCGCATCCCCGGCGCGACACTGCACACGAGTTTCAAATTGAACAACGACGGTGAGTATCTCGCGCTGGTCCAACCCGACGGCACGAACATCGCCTCTGAGTTTCGCGACAAGTTCCCCATTCAAGCCGCCGACGTCTCCTACGGGTTCGCTTCCGACGCTCGTGACATCGTGATCGTGAACACGAATGCTCCAGCGCGAGCGCTCGTGCCTTCGGCAGACATGGCTTTGCTCTGGGCGGACATCGGGTTTAACGACACGTCCTGGGCAAATGGCACTCTGGCGGTGGGCTACGACAACACGACGACGCCAATCGATTACAATCTGTTGCAAGGGCTCAACGTCAGCAACATGTTCAACGTGAACCAGACGGTTTACATCCGCGTTCCCTTCGTCCTCACCAACGTCACCGAAATCGACACGATGACGCTGACGATGCTATACGACGACGGCTTCGTGGCTTACGTCAACGGGCACGAGATGGCGCGTGACAACGCGAACGACCCGCTCTTGTTCAACTCCGGCGCACCGGCCAACCGCGCGGACGCAACGGCGATAACACCCGCGAATGTGAATGTGACCCCCTCGAAGACATTTCTCCAGATTGGCACCAACATCCTGGCGTTCCAGGCGCTCAACAATGGCGTGGGCAGTTCAGACCTGTTGCTCGCGCCGAAGCTGACGGCACGCACACTTCCGTCCGGAAGTCTGGTGAAGAAATATTTTCCCGCCCCCACTCCCGGAACGAACAATCTCGGCGGCGTGGATGTCCTCGGGCCGCTCATCACCGAGGCACAGCACACGCCTGCGACGCCGCAGACCAATGAAACGATTACGGTCACGGCAAGAATTCGCCCGGCGTTTTCACCGGTTGCCACAACAAAGCTTCGCTATCGTGTGATGTACACCCCCGAAGTGGAAATCTCGATGCTGGACGATGGCTTGCATGGCGACGGCCTCGCTGGCGACGGCGTTTATGGTGCCTCGATCCCGGCCGGCATTGCCACGCCGGGACAGATGATTCGCTGGAACATTCACGCGACCGACTCGACCAACGCGCTCTCGCGGCTGCCGACCTTCGTCGACGCGACGCATAGCCCGGAATACTTCGGCACGATCGTTTCCATTGCGCAAACGAACAAACTGGAGATTCTCCACTGGTTCATCCAGAACGCGACCGGAGCGGACAATACAACCGGCACGCGCGCAGCCCTCTTCTTCATCGGTGAGTTCTATGACAACGTGGGAATGAACCTGCACGGCCAGTCGAGTTCCGGTTTCCCGAAGAAGAGCTACGACATCGATTTCCATCGCGGCTACAACTTCCGCTGGGCCAGCGGCGAACCTCGCGTGGACGACCTGAATCTTTTGACGATCTACCCTGATAAGGCGCACATGCGCAACATACTTGCCTACGAAGTCTTCCGCGACGCTGGCACGCCGTACCATTTCGTGAGGCCCGTGCGCGTTCAGCAGAATGGCGTTTTCTTCAGCGATGCGCACATGGTTGAGAACGGCGACGAGAATTATCTCGATCGGCTCGGCATGGACACCCAGGGCGCGCTCTACAAAATGTACAACACGCTCAACGCCGCCACGGGCGAAAAGAAGACGCGCAAGGACGAAGGCACGCAAGATCTGCAAGCGCTGATCAATGGTTCTCTGCTCTCCGGCCCGGCGCGCAACGCTTACTTGTTTGACAACTTGAACCTTCCCGAGATTACGAGCTATCTCGCGGCGCAGACGGTCATTGGCAATACCGATTGCTGCCACAAAAATTACTACCTGTATCGCGATACCGTGGGAACGGGCGAATGGCAGATTCTGCCTTGGGACGTGGACCTGAGCTTCGGGCGTGTGTGGAGTGGCACACCGACGTATTGGGACGACGTCCTATACTCGAACACGCGCCTGTTCATCGGTGACAACAACACGCTTGTCGCAGCGATCTACAACACTCCCGAATTGCGGCAGATGTATTTGCGCCGGCTCCGTACGCTGATGGAGGAATTGATACAACCGCCCGGCACGCCGACGGCGCAGGGCAAGTTTGAAAAGCGCTTTGACGAGCTGGCCGCGCAGATCGCGCCCGACGCCGCGCTGGACCTTGCGAAGTGGGGCACTTGGTGCTGCAACGCCGCGGGGCCATATACCCAAGGAACAATCCCGCAGGCGTCGAGTTGGCAAACACTTTCGAATGCGGTGGACTACATGAAGACGAACTACATGCCCGCAAGGCGCACGTATCTGTTCACGCAGGCGGCTGAGGTGCCGGTGAGTCAGCCGAGCAACGCCATGATCATCGTCACGTCGGTTGACTACTCCCCCGCATCTTCCAATCAGTCCCAGGAATACGTCGAGCTTCGCAACACGAACACCTACGCGGTCGATCTCTCCAACTGGAGGTTGAGCGGCGGAATCGATTTCACCCTGGCGCCAGGAACCGTGATGCCAGCCAACAGTTATCTCTACGTGTCGCCTGATGTGCGCGCATTCCGTTCCCGCACCACCGGCCCACGCGGCGGCCAGGGATTGTATGTCGTGGGCCCGTATAAAGGCCAACTCTCGGCGCGCGGCGAAGCCGTCCAACTCGCGGATCGCGCGGGCCGCATCACTTCCAAGCTCGCTTACCCCGGCACACCGACCTGGCCCCAGCAATATCTCCGCATCACCGAGCTGATGTATCACCCTGCCCCGTTGAGCGGGAATACGAACAGCCCCGAGGAGTTCGAATACGTGGAGTTGAAAAACATCGGCCCGGTCACGCTGAACCTCAACGGCGTGCGCTTCACGAACGGCATCGTGTTCAATTTCACGGGAAGCCTGGTGACATCACTTCCGCCGGGGCAAACGGTGCTCGTGGTAAAGAACGCCACCATGTTCACGACGCGCTACGGACTCGGATTCAGCATCGCCGGTCAATACGAAGGTTACCTCGACAACGCCGGCGAACGCATCCAGTTGCTTGATGCGGTGGGCGAGGAGATCCTCGACTTCAGTTACAATAACTCTTGGTATCCCATCACGGATGGCCTCGGCTTCTCACTGATTGTCGTGAATGAAAACGCCGCGCCGGACGACTGGAACTCGAAAACCAACTGGCGTCCCAGCACCCTCGCGATCGGTTCACCCGGTGGAGACGATCTGCCTCCGCTTGTCTTCGCCCCGGTGCTCATCAATGAGGCGCTGACCCGCACGCTCGCCCAACCGGACGCCATCGAGCTCTATAATCCCAACACGAACACGGTGGATATCAGCGGTTGGTTCCTGAGCGATGACTTCATCGCGCCGAAAAAATTCCGCATTCCCAACGGCACGCTCATGTCGCCGGGGACGTACCGCGTTTACACTGAATCGAACTTCAACGTATTCCCCGGCGCTTCGACCAACTTCGCGCTCAGCTCGGACGGCGACGAGGTGTTTCTTTTCAGCGCAGATTCGGCAGGCAATCTTACCGGCTACTTTCACGGATTCGACTTCGGCGCGGCCGACGAGAATGTTTCGTTCGGGCGATACGTGACGAGCGAAGGCAAGGAGGAGTTCGTTCAGCAATCACTCGTGACGCTGAACGCTACCAACGCCGGGCCACGCGTGGGCCCGATTGTGATTTCGGAAATCATGTATCACCCGATCAATGTCGGCACGAATGATAACACGACGAATGAATTCGTGGAGCTGCTCAACATCAGCTCGAACACCGTGCCGCTCTACGATCCCTTGCGCCCGACGAACACGTGGAAGCTCACGGGCGGCGCCGACTTCGCTTTCCCCACGAATGTGTCACTTGCCCCTGGCGAGGCGCTGCTGGTCCTCAACATCGTCGCGACGAACGCGGCCGCAGCGAACGCATTCCGCACCACCTACGGCCTGAGCCCCAGCGTGCAGTTGTTCGGCCCTTACGGCGGGGTGCTGAACAATGACTCCGACGACATCAAACTGCGGAAACCCACGCAACCGCTGACCAACGGAGTGATCCCTTACGTGCTCATGGATCGAGTCGAGTATCTCGATCTATTGCCATGGCCCCAGGCCGCCGACGGTTTCGGATTTTCCATCCAGCGCTGGATTGCCAGCTCCTATGGAAACGATCCGACCAACTGGATCGCAGGACCAGTGTCTCCGGCATTCGCCACGCAAACAAACGGCACGCCGCCGACGATCACCGCTCACCCGACGAACCAAACCGTCGTCGCTGGTCAGACCGTCACGTTGACTGCCGGCGTCGCAGGCACCGCCCCGCTGGGCTACCAGTGGCGTTGGAATGGAACGAATCTGCCGGGCGCAACAAATCTCCCGCTCGTCTTCACCAACGTGCTGGCGGGCAATGCCGGTGTTTACGAATTGATTGCATTCAATCCTGTCGGTGTCGTGTTCAGCCACGCAGCGACCCTCGTCGTGCGCGTGCCGGTCGTCATCGTTCAACACCCGCAGACTCTCGACGTTCGCATCCAGCCGGACCCGGGAGCGGCGCCGACCACGAATGCGACCTTCACCGTCATCGCATCGAGTGTGGCACCGATGCAGTATCAATGGCGTCGCAACGGCACGGACATCTTCAACGCCACGAACTCGACCTACACCGTCATCAACGTGAAGACGAACGACCTCGCTCAGTTCTCCGTGCGGGTGACTGACGACATCAGTTCGGTGGAGAGCAGCAACGCGTGGCTCTATCCATGGATTGCGCCGCAGTTCATCGACTCGCCGATCGCGCAATCCGTCGCCGTCGGTACACCGGTGACGTTGAGCGCATCATTTTTCGGATGGCCCCCGCCGTTCACACTCGAATGGCGCCTCGGCGCCGCACCGCTGTCCTCGATCACCAACGATCAAATGATCATGTTCTACACGTTCACCGCCCCGGCGACCGTCGGTTCGCAGAGCTATCGCGCCGTGGTGAAGAACCGCGCCGTGCCCGCGGGCCGGGCGACCGGATTTACCGCGGTCACGACGCTGGCGGACACCGACGGCGACGGCATTCCCGACGAGTGGGAGATTCGCTATGGATTCAGCACCAACAATATTGCGGACCGGCTGCTCGATAGCGACGGCGATGGAATGCTGAACTGGCAGGAATACATTGCTGGAACTGATCCCACCAATGCGCTCAGCAGCCTGAAGCTCGCGTCCACGATTTCGAGCAACGGTGTCGGCATGAACTTCCAGGCAATGTCGAACAAAACCTACGCGGTCCAATACACGACCAGTCTCGGCGCGAACTGGCAGACGCTGCGCCCGGTCATCGCATTGAGGAGCAACACGGTGCAGACCGCCAGCGATCCATTGACCGGGAGCAATCGCTTTTATCGCGTCGTCACGCCTGCGCAGTGACGTTTGGAACAGCTTGAGAGCATCGGCGCGTTCGCAAGGACGCGCCGATTTCCTTTTGACTCGGGCCACGAATTGATTTGCGATGGCCCGCATGAAGACTCTCACCACCTTGGCTGCCCTGCTCACGACCGCGGCGATCCTTGTCGCGGCGGAATCGAAAGACACGCGCGTCTACGAAATGCGCATCTATCACGCCGCGCCCGGCAAGCTCGACGACCTCAACAAGCGCTTTCGCGAACACACGACCAAGCTCTTCGAGAAGCACGGCATGGAGAACATCGGATATTGGACGCCGGTCGATAACACGAACAACCTGCTGATCTACATCGTGGCACACAAGAGCATGGAGGCGTCCGCTCAGTCGTGGAAGGCTTTCGGCGCCGATCCTGATTGGCAGCGCGCGCAGAAGGCGTCGGAAGTGAACGGGCGACTCGTGACGAAGGCGGATCGTTACTTCATGAGCGCGACTGACTATTCACCCGAGATCAAGACGACGAAGGCCGAACCGCAGCGCGTATTCGAATTGCGCGACTACACTGCCAGCGAGGGAAATCTCGCGAACCTCCACGCCCGTTTCCGTGACCACACGCTCAAGCTATTCACGCAACACGGCATCGAACATTTTGGCTATTGGCATCCGGTGCCGGCCAAGGACGGCAAGCAACGCCTCGTCTACATCCTCGCGCACAAGAGCAAGGAAGCCGCAGCCGCCTCGTTCGGCGCGTTCCGCAAAGACGCTGCATGGATTGCGGCAAAGGAAGCCTCGGAGAAAAAGGCCGGCGGTTCACTGACCGCGCCCGACGGCGTCATCTCCACCTTCATGGTGCCGACGGATTATTCGCCGACGAAGTAACACCGAGTGGCATCGAGTATCTCAATCCCACCGAACGTGTGATGGGGGCCACAAGACGGAGTCAGTTTCTCCCTCCCCTCGGGGAGAGGGGAACGACGCTTTCAATTTTCTAGCGTGCTGTTATCCCCGGGGCCACAAATCCCTGACTATTCCGCCGCGAACGACAGCGCTTCATCGAGCCATGCATCGGAGCGGAGCACGCTGAGCCGTTGCCTCCATGCGAGCTTCTGAGCGCGCCTTTGAGCGAGAGCAAAAGCAGCTTTCGCGAGCGCTGCACTCGGCGCGGCGCGCAACGTTCGCAACGCCGCTGCCGGAAGATGTCGGCGCAGCAATTCATCCTCGGCGCTGACGAAGGCTTGAGCACTCCCGGCATCGCCCTGCCGCCCTGCCCGCCCGAAAAGCTGGCGATCGACGCGCGCTGACTCGTGACGTTCCGTCGCGATCACGTGCAGTCCGCCCAGCGCGGCAACACCTTCGCCGAGTCGGATGTCCGTGCCGCGTCCCGCCATATTCGTGGCGATCGTGATGCGTCCCCGCTCGCCCGCGAGCGAAATGATCGCCGCTTCTTCCGCAAGCCGGGTGGCGTTCAACACGTGAACTTCCAGACCGCGCTGCACGAGGCGCGACGCCAGTTGCTCACTCGCCGCCACGCTGCGCGTTCCGACCAGCAACGGGCGGCCCGTGCGATGAATCGTCTCAATCTCGTCGGCAACCGCGTTCCACTTCGTTTCCTCGATCACGAAGTAGCGATCCGGCAAGTCACGCCGCACACAGGGCCGGTTCGTCGGGATGCGCACCACCGGCAATTGATACGTCTGCCAAAACTCCGAAGCCGCTTCCCACGCCGTGCCCGTCATGCCCGCGAGGCGGTGAAAGCAGCGGAAAAATTTCTGAAAGCTCATGCGCGCGACGGTCTCCGTCGGATCAGAAAGCTCGACGCCTTCCTTTGCCTCGATCGCCTGGTGCAATCCTTCGCGCCACGTGCGTTGCGGCATCGGGCGGCCCGTGAACTCATCCACGATCACAACCTTTCCATCGACGACGATGTATTGCTTGTCGCGCAGAAAGAACTCGCGCGCGACGAGTGCGGTGCGCACCAACTCGGATCGTCGCTCGACTCCGCGCCACATCCCCGGCAGCGCCCCGCAACGTTCCCCGATCCGCTCGCGGCCTTCATCGGTCAGTTCGACTTCGCGATAACGCGCGTTCACGCGATAGTCCAATTCCGACTGAAGCTCGCTCGCGATCTCGGCGGCGATCCGTCCGGCATCGCGAAGCCACTCGTTCTTACGCGTCGCGGAAATGATCAGCGGCGTCACCGCTTCGTCGATAAGCACACTGTCGGCTTCGTCCACGATGGCAGTGTGCAGGCCGCGCATCACGAGACCGTCGGTGGCTGCCGTGCGTGGTTGGAGCAAGCGGCGAATCAGGCGTCGATGCGGATCGCGCAACGGACCGAGCCGCAATCGATCGCGCAGAAAATCCGCGAGCAACTCCTTGCTCGTCGTATAAGTCACATCGCGCTCGTATTCGCGCGCGCGCGCGGGCGTATCGAGCGAAGCCGTCACGCAACCAGCGCGCACTCCGCAGAAAGTGTAGAACGGGCGCAGCCAATCCGCATCACGCTGTGCGAGGTAGTCGTTCACCGTCACGATGTGCGTGGGGCGTTTCGACCAACCTGCGAGAACACCGGCAAGTCCCGCCGTCAGCGTCTTGCCTTCACCCGTAGCCATCTCCGCAAGCCAGCCGCGATGCAACGCCAGCGCTCCTGCAAGTTGAACTGGAAACGCGCGCAATCCGACGCAGCGATGCGCCGCCTCACGCACTGCGGCGAGCGCCGGCAGAAGGATGTCGTCATCCGGCTGCGGCTTGCGGCGGAAGTGATCGCGGAACTCAAGCAAGCGCTCCTGCAAATCGGGATCGCGCAGATTGGAGAATTCTTTCGCGAGCGAATCAGCGCGTGACGCACCAGCGAGCAGTTCGTTCAATCGTCCGCCGCGCCGCTCGTATTTTCCCAGGCACCAATTCACCGCCGCATCGAGTCCCTTCAGCGGACGCTCGGGAACGCGATGTGCGGTGCGGTGATAATCGAGGGCAGGAATGTTCACGGAACGAAGTTTTCGAAAAATTGCCCACGCAAGAGAGATTCGGAGGCCACGTTCCCCCTCACCCTGACCCTCTCCCTCGGGGAGAGGGAACAGCTATCCAAGCGCATTGGTAACTCGACGGCGTCCTGATTCTTCGCCGCTTCGTCTTTGGTCGCGAGGAGAACGCCTTGAACTGCCAAGCGCATGGCCCTTGCTCCAACCCGGCGAACGATTCTCCCTCTCCCCAAGGGAGAGGGCCGGGGTGAGGGGGAAGAACGCATCGTCACGTCCAACGCCACAGGAACAGTCAACACGCGCGTCATAACTGATAACGCTTTTGCAGCAACTGCCGCAGACTGCGAATCCATCGCGGCAGGAGCGGCTCCGGTTCCTGGTCGAAGCGAATCTTTCCGGAACGTCCGTGAAGAAAAGCGACGGCTTGGGACGCCGGCAACTCTGCGCGCACTTCGAAGAACGGCTCAGTCGATTTCACGCCTTGCGGATCGTCGGGCGACACCGGCATCTCGCCGCCCGAACGCCATCCTAGCGCGGGCGACGGCAACACTCGTTGCCCGCCGGGAATGACCTGCCACTTCGACGTGGTGAGAACTTCACCCACCTGCCCTTGCAGGCGGATTTCCGCTCGCGACAATCTTCGCGCGAAGAGAGCCTCGGCTTCCTCCTGCTTCACAGTGGCGGTGAATTGAAACGACGAATTGTTCACGAGCAATCCGATCGGCGTGCCGCGTGCGAGCCAGCGGCCGACGGAACCTTTCAGCTCCGGCGCGATCCAAAGTCCATCGTGCCGCGCACGAACAACGAGCGCGCTCTGATCGGCGAGGAGCTTCGAAACGCGATTGGTCGCAGACTCAAGAACACCGAGCAGCGGCTTGAGATTCGAGACTTCGTGAGCCAATGCGGAGCGCACGCGTGTTTCGGCTTCCGTCTGCGCCGCACGGGCGTGCGCAATTTCAATGTCCAATTCCGCGCTGCGAAGACGCACGAGCGGTTGGCCAGCGCGCACCGGATGCCCCGGCGTGGCGAGAAGTTCGGCAACGTCACCTGCGGTTTCGTTCACGACCTGCGTCCACTCACGCGCTTGAACCAAACCCGGCGCGCGGAAGTGACTCGGCAAAGGAATGAATTGAAGCACGCCGACAATCATCGCCACCAGCACAGCCGAGACAGCGACGGCACGAAGACGCTGACGCTCCAGCTTCGGACTCGACGCCAGATAGCTGACGAATTTTCCGACCGGGACGGTGATCCACGAAACAAAACACACGGCCGCCATCACGATGCCGATGAGGAAGAACTTGTCGGCGACGACGAGCAGGATGCCGCCAAACACGATGACGCGATAAACACCGCTCGCGATTCCAAATACCGTGAGCCACGTCTTCTCGTGGCTCGAACGCGCCGGGCTTTCCGACTTCTTCACGCCGAAGAGCCATCGCTCGCCAAGGTGGCGCAGTTGCTGATTGGCGCGCTGGGAGAGATTCGGAATTTCGACGAGGTCGCTGAGGATGTAGTAACCGTCGAAGCGCAGGAGCGGATTCAGGTTGAAGATCACCGTCGAAACCGACGCGATGAACAACATATTGTAAGCGAGCGAGTGAATCGTCCCCTGCCCTGTGTTCGCCCACACGAACGTGAGCAGTGCAGCAAAGAACAGTTCCACGATCATTCCCGCTGCGCCGACGAGGATGCGCTGCCGGCGTGAACGGAAACTCCACGATGACGTCGCATCCACGTACGGCACCGGCGTGAAAATCATCAGCAGCACGCCCATCGTGTGAACTTCGCCGCCGAACTTGCGGCAGAAGTAAGCATGACCGAATTCATGCACTGTTTTGATCAGGACGAGCCCCAGGTAAAACAGCGCGAGATTGCCGGGCGCGAGGATGCCTTCGCTCTGTTGCTTCGCGGCGTCCCAATTATCGGCTACGACTTTCAAACCCGCACCAACCACCACGATCCAAACCAGCGCGCCGAAAACGCTGATGAACTTTCCGACGAGGGGCAGCGTGCGAACGAGGAAACGATCCGGGTCGAGCAACGGAAACCGCATGAACATGATGTTCAGCAGACGCGAGCGCCATTCCCGTTGCTGTCGTTTCTTGTAGCGCTCGAACAAGCCGGCGCTGTCGATGGCGTGATCGTATTGGAGCAGGTTGGCGAAGTAGAGCTGCGACAGGAGTTGCAGCACTGCTTCCTGTCCCGGCGCGTCGTCAGGAAATCGTTCGAGGCATTCGCGCCAAACTTCCTCCACCGTGCGGCGCGGATCGAGGCGAACAAGAAATTCGTAAGCAGCAGGACGCACGCGGAAGAATTCGTTCGTGACCGGGTTCTCAATCACGAACCAGCGTTCGCCGCGAAAATTCTGGCGACGCACTTTGACGCTGGGCCTGAGCCACAGCCGCTGCCCCGCGACGCGGTGCCATGACTCACTGAAGGTTGCTTGCGGATCAGCCATGAGTTGAATGCGGAATGTGGAATGCGGAATGCGGAATGAGACCGAACGAAGCGTGAGGAATTGAAGTTCCCCCTCCGCAATCCGCAATCCGCAATCCGCAATTCATCACGGCCACCAGAGTTTCATCCGCAGGAAGTCCACCGTGCGATGCGTGAGAATCCACCAGAGCGTGCGACGCTCCACACTGAGCTTGCAAAGGCCGCTCATGCCGGGACGCCACCAGCGTTCGATGCCTTTCTCAAATTCGCAGCGAAGGAGGAACACGTTCCCCTCGTTGCGCGGGAACGCGGCGGGCTCGATCTTCACGATGCGCACGGGAAATTTCAGCTTCGGCTGGCTCACGAACGCGATCTCGCCGCGCTGCTTGTTCAAAACTTCATGCACGTCCCGTTCGCTCACCGACGCTTCGACGTAGAGGTTTTCGAGGCGCGCAATCTTGAGCAACGCATCGCCCTGCTTCACCGGCGCGGAGAGCCGTTCGCGAAGGTCGCCTTCCACCACGACACCGTCGAACGGCGCGCGCACTGTGGCTTCGCCGAGGCGGTGACGAATCAAATCGAGACGCGCCTTCGATTGGTCGGCGAGTGCGATGGCAACACGCATTTCAGCAAGGCCATTCGTGGCACGCGCCTTCTCGGCTTCGCGCTGGAAACGTGTGAGGCTGGCTACGGCGTCGTTTTCTTCGAGCAACAATTCCTTCGTCGCCAGTTGAACCAGCTTGTCGCCGACTTTCACCGCGTCGCCGGGGCGCGCGAACACTTGCTCGATATAGCCATCGAACGGCGCGGTGCGGAACGAGACGTCGTCACTCTTCACCACGAAGTTGCCTTCGACGCGATACGGCACACGCACGAGGAAAAGCGCTGCGAGCAACGCAACGATGAGCAGCGCGGTGATCTTCGCCCACGTGTGCTTCGGGCCGACGATGACCGCGAGTTGGTTCTTGGCGCTCGCGGCGAGACGGGAACCGAACCAGCGATCAGTGCGATGCAAGTCAGACAATCGGCGCGCCGCTTGATCGCAGCACAAACGAAGTTGCTGCACTTCCACGGGAGCGAACGCCGGCGCGCGCCGCTCGCACGCGACGATGGCCACGGCCTTGCCATCCACGCGCAACGGGAGCGAGCAGATGTTCCCGGGCTCGTGTAGTTTGGCGAACGCGGCGTGGTCGCGAGTGACGAACGTCGCGCCCTCGGGGGCGGGCCAGAGAACTTCCTCGTCCTGATCGAGTGCTTCGTCCATCGCGGTTTCGAGCGCGGTAACGGCGGCCATCTTGCGATCGAACTTTTCCGTGCGACTGATGGCGCGCATCCGGATGTAACCGCCTTCGAGCCAGCCGAGGCTCACGCGCTCGCAGCGGAACGCGGTCGAGAGGCCGTTGCAGAGCGCAAGCGCGGCGGCGAAGAATCGTTTCTCTGCGTTCACGCCCGCCATGAGATCGAGCGCGACGGCGAACTTCTGCACGTCGGCATTCGCCTGCGCGACGGTCTGGTGCATCTGGAACGACTCCGGTGCATCGGCGGCGAGGTTGAGCCGCACCAGCGATTCGCGCGCGGCGGTCTCGGTAACTTCGGAGAGCAACAGCGTGGCGACGCACGTCTCCGTCACGCGATGGAGTTGCACGCGCGCGGCGAGCATGAAGTGGCCGGGCGTGCGCGCCGCGACAGGTTCGAGCGGGGCGATGATGCCGCCGCTGTGACCGATCGATTTGGTGGCGAGCTCTTCGACTTGTGTGATGAACGCGGTGAGAAAGCGCGTCGGCGCGAGATTCGCCGGCCAGTCGCCGATCTTTTTCCAAGCACCGGGATTCGCCGAGTCCTGCAACACCAGCACGACTTTGCTGGCGCCGGTCAGGCCCGCGAGGCAACTGAGATAACGCGGCCAGAATTCCTTCGGCGCGCCGTTGAACCTGCGCAACTCGGAAAGTTCGCGCAGCAACGCTGCGTGGGTGCCATGAATGTCGGGTGATTCAGCAGGCATACGCGATCAATCCAGAAACATGCGACCCGCGACGCCTGGCGGGATTTTTCCGTCCGCGTTTTCGAAAAGCACTTTCACCTTTTGCAACCCGCTCCCGGCATCGACGACCGGCGAGAGAAACGAAATTCTTCCTGTGATCGCGACGGGGCCCGCGCCCGTGGTGATTTCGAGCTTCACGGCCTGACCGGGTTTGAGATTTGCGCCGGACTTCGCTTCCACATTCGTGACGAAATAGCAGCGCCGGGTATCAACGACGCGCACGAGTGCCTGATAGGGCTGACACGCTTCGCCGACCTCGATATTAACCTCGATGATCGTGCCAGCGAGCGGCGCGTTCACCTGGCGGCGGCGCAACTGTTCCACCGCGATGTCGTGCTCCGCCGCGGCAACGCGGAACTCGGCGTCCTTCTTATCGAGCTCCTCTTTGCTCACGCCCTTCGTGGTGGTGAACAACTGGCGCGTGCTCTCGAAGTCGCCGCGCTTCTGGTCGCGCAGGACTTTGCGGCGATCGGTTTCCAGCTCTTCGAGTTTCTTATCGAGCTCGATCAAGACGTCGCCGGGCTGAACGAAATCGCCTTCCTTGAACTTGCGCGCGGTGACGATGCCAGGCACGGGCGCGCTCAGCGTGACGTCGAGAATTGGCTCCGTGATGCCGGCGGCTGGAGCTTCCGCGGCACGCGACGTGATCGCGAACAACAACGACAAAACAAAAGTGATTCGAAGTAGCGACTTCATTTCCGTGAGGGCGATGACTTGGTCGCCGGTGATTCGTATTTCATCTGAAGTTCCTTCGCCAGGCTGCGATAATGCGCTTCCGACACGCCGAGCTGATTCAGCAACTCCGTCGTGCGGCGCTCAAGTTCCTTCTGCGGCATGTCCACGTTGCGCGTGCGCAACAGCGTGCCTTGCACGAGCTCCAGTTCCAGCCGCGCGCGCTCGGACAAAACCTTGGCTTCCACTACGGAGTTTTTCGCCTCGAACAAACTCGCATCGACTTCCAGCACACGGCGGCTGCTGACGGTGCCGGCGTTGAGACGAGCACGTTCGGTGTCGAGCAGGCTTTGGTTGAACGAGACGACGTTCTCGTTGTTCGTCACCGCTTCGTAAGAATGGCGCACTTTGCGCAGCGCGGTGTCCACAGCGTTCAGGATTTGCGTCTCGGTTTCCTTGAGAGTGACGAGCGCCTGTTCCTTGCGCAGCTTGGCGGCATCGCGTTCGCGGCTGGCTTTAATGTTGCCGGCGAGCGGAATGTGCAGCTCGGCACCGACGGAAAACGACGGGAAACTTCCGGTCTGGACGTCATCGAACGATTCGTAGGGATCAGCGCCAAGACCGTTCAGCCCGTAGCTGGCGCGCAAGTCGAACTGCGGCAGAGCCTGGTTCTTCGCGTAAGCAACGCGAATATCTTCCTGCTTCATGCGGCTGGTTTGCGCGAGGTAGTCGGGGTTCAACGTCAGCGCCGACCGGCCGCTTTCGGCGAAGGCGGGGACCGCCGCCACCGCGCCGGGCACATCGAGCGCGCGCAAAATGGGAGGGGCATCGAGCGAAGCCTGTGACATCAAACTCAGCAATTGCGCCGCGGTCTCGAAATATTTTTGCTGCGCCTCGATTAGCTTCGCATGGCGCAGAGCAAGGCCGGCGCGCGCTTCGAGCACATCAATTTCCGCGGCCTTACCCGCGCGCACGCGCTGCTCGGCTTCTGCCGCGAGTTGCTGGGCAAGATTCACCGACTCGCGGAAGAACCCGACCTGTTCCTGGGCAAGGTACAAATTCCAATACGTCGCTTCCGCGCTGGAGATCACGATCATCATCTGGCGGCGATACTCGTGATACGCGACTTCGGAACCCAGGGCCGCGAGCCGCATCGTGGCGAGCGTGGAGGGATACCAGGCGTTCTTCAGCAACGGCTGCGTGACGGACAATCCTGCGAACGTCTGGAACTCACCTTTGGGCGAATTCGTCACGATGGTGCCGAACGCGGGATCCTGAAGATTGTTCCGCAGATCCCGCAACGTGTAGCCAAGCCGGATCTTCGCACCTGTTGGAACGAGAGCTTCGAGACCGGCGTTGTAGATGTTGTTCTGCTCGTCGAAGACCAGCACGCCGGTGCTGCGACGTTGCTCGGCGGTGTTCTCGCGCTTGTTCTCCGCGCGATCGTAGGAGAGCACCAGTTCCGGTTCGAAGAGGCCGCGCTCGGCGCGGAAGCGTTGATGGTTGATCTCGTACTCGAGGACGCGCGCGTGCAGGCTTTCGTTGCGCAGGATCACGAGGCGGACGAAATCGCCGAGGCGCAGCTCATTCGTGGTTCCAGGAACCAGCGCCGTGCTGCCGCCAAGGATGTTGGGAGCGTGGAAAGTTGCGGCAATCAACACGAACAGCCGCAACGCGATGACCAGCCGTCGCGGCGAGTTACAAATCATAAGGGCGTGTTCGCGCAAACAAGCTGACGCCGTACGGCGCCGGATCAAGACTGATCTGTGTCAACAAGGGTTTCAAAATCGACTGAGGGCGGGGCCGGTGCGTCCAGCCGCGTTCAGTTTCGCGGCGCATCAAAACACAACCGATTCCAGCAGTTCAAGCGGTCGTTGCTTTTTGGGTGCGATTAGAAGTGGCGGGCAGCACCGTGGCGTCAGGCGTCCCCGCCTGACGTAGAGGGCTGGCGTCTCACCGCCCGGATCGAAGCTACGAATTCTTCGAGCGAGTGGGAAAACTCCGGAGTGTTTCAGCACTATCCCGCCTGTTCCGCCGGGCGGGACGCCACGGCTCTACGGCTGGCGATACGCCCGCCGCTACGTCGCGGCAATAGGCGGCGCGCGCGGAGCGACGCACCCTGCCAGCTCCAGCCGGTTGGCAGGTTCACGCCGCATCAACGTCCGCCCGTCGTTGCGTGAGCGAATCTGCGCCGTAATTTTTCGCACACACCAAGCCGGATGAAGGTCCGGCTTGGTTTTTCAATTCCAAGATCACGCCCGTCGTTGATACGACGCACCAGTTCGTCGTCAAGCTGCGCGCGCGTGGATGGTTCGACGACTGGAGTGATTTCGGCCGGAACCGAGATTACGATTTCCTAAATTGTCAGAACCTTCGCATTGGACTAACACATGACCCAGCCATGAACTTCCAACGCACGTCGCATCGTCTTCACATCACGAAAATTCTCACGACCGCATTCGTCGCGAGTGTTCTCATTCTCACACGCGCGGCCGCGCAACCGCTGAAACCACTCTACCCCGGCATCACACCCACGTGTTCTTGCGAGAGCCTGACGAACTTCACGCTGTCGAACACGACGATTGAGTCCGCCATCGTCGACGCGTCCAACCGCATGTGCCGCGTCACAGCCGTCGTCACGCATCCGCCCGCAAAGGATCGCGTGAAGGTGTGGATCGGATTGCCGCTCACGAATTGGAACGGACGTTTTCAAGGCACCGGCGGCGGCGGATTTCTCGGGGGTCATCCAAACAATTTGCGCGGACCAGTCAGGCAAGGATTTAGCGCGGGCTCGACTGATACGGGTCACGAAGGCGGCAGCGGCAGTTTCGCGCTCGATGCGAATGGAAAGCAGGATTGGCAGGCCATCATCGACAACGCATATCTCGGCATTCATGAGATGACCGTCGTGGGCAAGGCGCTCACGAAAGCGTTCTACGGCAAAGCCCCGCGCTATTCGTATTTTGTCGGCGGCTCGACCGGCGGACGCCAGGGACTCATGGCGGCGCAACGTTTCCCCGACGATTACGACGGCATCAGCTCTGCCTGTCCCGCCGTCAACTGGCATCGCTTCGTTGCCGCCAGTCTGTGGCCTGAAGTCGTGATGCTCGAAATGTCGAACTATGTTTCGAAAGCCAAGCTCGACGCAGTCACCGCCGCAGCAATCGCCGCGTGCGACAACGACGATGGAGTGAAGGACGGCGTTATAGATGATCCATTTCATTGCGCTTACGATCCGAAGGCATTCGTGGGAACCCAGGCCGGCAACGACACGTTCACCGAAGCCGACGCGACGGTGATCCGCAAAATCTGGGAAGGCCCACGCGCGCGGGACGGCAGCTTCATGTGGCACGGGTTGG
The DNA here is from genome assembly GCA_038205745.1 of Verrucomicrobiota bacterium. GTDB lineage: Bacteria > Verrucomicrobiota > Verrucomicrobiia > Limisphaerales > SIBH01 > JANNGC01. Next base: position 18,595 of record JBBRBM010000065.1, read on the forward strand.
AGCGCGGCGCGGACATGTCCGCTTACGCCGGGACGAGCGGTTCACCGCTGAAAGGAAAACCGTTCAGCATCGCGCTTGAATATTGGATTTACTACCTCGCGCAGGACGCGAAGTGGGATTGGAGCACGCTCACTTACGCGGGCTTCGAACAACTCTGGAACAAATCCGTGGAGCAATACGGCGCAGCCATCGGCACCGACGATCCCGACCTGTCGCGTTTCCGCGACCGCGGCGGAAAGGTGATCATCTATCACGGCACGGCGGACCAACTGATCCCCGCCGCGGGCAGCATCGATTACTACAAGCGCGTTCAGCAACGCATGGGCGGCGAGAAGGACACCGCGAAGTTCGCGCGCCTCTTCCTCGTGCCCGGCGTCGATCACGGTTTCCGCGGTGCAGGCGCCACGCCCACCGGCGTCAACGAAGCCCTCATCCGCTGGGTCGAGGACGGCAAAGCTCCCGAAAAACTCATCGCCGAAAAACGCGACGCAAGCGGCAAAGTCGTTCGCACCCGCGAACTCTTCCCGTATCGGCAAGTCGCGAAATAAAAAGGGGGCGGCAGTGTGGATGAGGAAAAGAGTTTTGGGGAGTCAGGTGCCAAAGAAGTGACAGCGCTCACACCATCGTGATTGGCCGAGGGGAACGAAGGTTGCCGATATCGGGAACTCTGAACTGCAGTTTGATAACTCCTTCGTCCTTCAGTTTTTTGAGCACCGGCGCGCTGTGTTGACACGTCATTCCGGCCTCAATACAGAATCGGGCGACATCGATTTCATTTTTCATCTCACCGGATCGAATCGTCTGTTCCAGTTCGGCTTCGAATTCGCGGGTTTTGGTCGGTCGCATCTCTTCCAAGTTCAACACGAGTTCACCGGGTCGAAGATTTTCGCGATCGATATCAAAGTTCGCTTCGCCAGCAATTTCATCGTTGGCCCAAGCAACCCGAAGAAACTTGGGAATGCCAAGCGGATGTTGGCTACCGAATACCAGTCCGTAAATGTTGCTTCGTTTCTTAATCGAGAAGCGGGCCAGATATACCTCAGCACCTTTGGGCACCAAGCGAAGATAGTAATCGAACGCGGCGCGATGGACATCGTACGAATCTTCCGGCTTGTCGATCTTCTGTTTGATGGCGGGATGGTCTCGGAACCTGTGCAGTGTCGACGATGAAAGGAAAAAGATGAAATCAGTCGTCGGAAAGCTGATCAGTTCTTTGAACACATCATCGGAAACTTCATCCACACCGAACTGATCGATTATCAGCAGCTTCGCAATTCGCGGGTTTGCAAGAATCTGTTTGTGTTCGCTCAAAGCCGACTCGAAGGCGAGGGCGCGACTGTCAATCCGAACGGGTAACTTCCACTCGGGTTGCTCGATGATGGATCGGAGTTGTTGAATCTTCGCATCGTTGTGGTCGAAGAGGTGAACAACGATTTGGACCTTTCGCCATCCCGCCATGCCTTTGTCGTGGTAGTCGCGAAGCTGCCGCAGGATTCGTAGCGGCGAACCGGGTTCACCATTCGCATCGCGCCCCGGGCCGCAGAAGAAATCAAAAATGTGAATCTCGTTGAACGATGGATTCTCAGGTGAAACAAAGACCGGAATCCATTCCTGCACGTACAGCTCGAAGATGTTGAGTTTTGCGAGGGTTCCCGCGTCGTACGGCTTGTCGTGAAAGTTGTGCGTCGCCATTCGACTAGTCCGCGCAAATCTCCGCCAGCAGATCCGTGCGCTCAGCCGCAGAAGCAGCATTTACCATCGGCGCTTGTTGCGGAAACTCGTCGTATGTCTTTCCGTCGAGCGTGCGGCCGGTCTGAGATTTCCGAACTCCGCCCCATTGTTTGAAAAAAAAGGGAACACGGTGAACGTGACATCGAGCGCGAATGTTCCGCACCCACGCAGCTTCGATTGGTCGAGCTCCGGGGCCGCTCTCACCTCCGACAATCACCCAATGAATTCCGCGTAGATCAAAATCGCCAAGATCTTCGAGCAGCGGTTCCACAGAAAGAAACGCGACGGTTGGTTTGGCGCTCCGTAGTTTGTCGATGCGCGGCAAGCCGTGTTTCTTGTTCTCAACGCTCACGCCCCACCAAATATGCGCGGCTTTTGCGGCATTGCGCAGCTTCCCTTGCAAAAGCGCTGCCATGCGGTTGGCACGCTTGGTGAGGATTTGGTATGTGTGCCAGTTCGCCGCCAGCATTACGCGCGCGACTTTCTCGATGTATTCGTCCGAAATGTTTTCGTGAAAAAGATCGCTCATCGAGTTCACGAATATCTTCTTTGGCTTTGACCAGCGGATGGGGTCACCCAATTTCTCAGGCACGAGGCGCAGGTCGAAGCCGTATTCGAATGGGTGCCCATGCACGCCACGGAACCGTTCGGCGAAAGTCTCGGCGTAACAGTGCGCGCAACCTGGACTGATCTTCGTGCATCCGCGGACTGGGTTCCACGTCGCGTCTGTCCATTCGATCTTCGAGTTGTCACTCATGGGGCAAGAGTATTGTAGCAGGTCGGCCAAATACGGTCTGACCTGCGTCGCATTTTCACAGTGCTTTCATGGCTCCGGAAGTTACCGGAATGCATCAGTTCAACCCAACAGCTTTTCACTCCTTCGCCGCCTCATACCAAGCCTGACTTCTGCTGTCGCGCGTAGATGCGCTCCACGACTTGCAGCACAGCCTTCGCTTCCTTCAATCCAGGCTGCGGCGTGCGTTTCAGGCGGATGTCCTCGAAGAATTCCTGCATCTCGATCTTCCACGAATCGTCCTCGCCCGGAAATTCCCAGACGCTGGTTTCCGGCGGGCCCATTTGCGGGAGCATCTTGTAGTAAGTCAGCTTCTCGACGCCGTAGCTGCGGCCGAGTCCTTCCATCTGGAGCTTCCCGACGCGACCGTAGATTTCGAGCGAGAACATGTTCTTCCACTCGGTGCAACTCGCGTGCAGCCACGCCATCTTGCCTTCGGCGTTGCGCAGGCTAAGGAACGCGTTGTCGTCCACCGGCATGTCCCAGAAGTAAGTCGCCACGTGGCCTTCGACGTGCGTGAATTCGCCGAGAAAAATTCCCGCGAGGTCGATCAAGTGAACGCCCTGGTCGATCAATTCGCCGCCGCCGGAAAGTTTCGGGTCCGCGCGCCACTCCTTGTCGTAGCCAATGCGTCCGCCCTGCCCGTAACGACCGCGCACGAACATCATCGGCCCGAGAACGCCGCTCTCGAAAATCTCGCGCGCCTTCCGGAACGCCGGGTGATAGCGGTGATTGTATCCGATGCGATAGAGCGCGCCGGTATTCTTCGCGATCGATTCAAGCTCCTCGATTTCGCGCACGCTGATCGCGCCGGGCTTTTCTGCGAGAACATGTTTACCCGCCGCGAGCGCCTGTTTCGCGATTGGCGCCAGTGCTGCGTTGAGCGTCGCAATCATCACGCAATCGACGTTGGGCGAATTCACCGCGCGCTCCACCGAGTCCGTGGCCTCACATCCATGACTGAGCGCGGCGACCTTCTTCGCCCGATCAAGATTCAAGTCGCACGTCACCGTCACCGTGCCCGGAGTCAGAAGCTTGATTCGCTTTTCACCGACAAGACCGCAGCCAACAATGGCAACACGAGGGTTCGACATGGCGCGTGTTCATAGTCGGGCGAAGACGAGGGCGCAATGTGTTTAGTAATCAGTGATCAGTGAATCAGTAATCAGGGTGTTCGGCGCGAACACTGATTACTGATTCACTGATTACTTTTCCCCCCGGTGCCAAAGATCGCTCAAATACTTTCCGCTCTCGCTCAAGGAACCATCCGGTCGCACGAGAAAAAATCCACGCACGTCATCGTTCCTCTTCACCGGCGGAGTCGGCGCGGGAGTGAGCTTCGGGTTCAACTCATTGCAGAACACTTCCCAGTGCGCGACATACGGCACATCCATCGCCAGCGCCACGCCAAGGAACTCATCCCAACGTTCAGCGATTCGATTCTTCTGCTCGTTCTCCGGGATGCCCACTTCGCCGAGGCAAACCGCATGCGCACCAAACGACCCGCTCGTGTGCGCGTGTTTGCGAATCTCCTCGATCGCTTTCCACAACGTGACCGGACTGTCCATCGCGTCGTAATAGCTGTAGCTCACCATGTCGAGTTCCACGCCCGGCAGGACGTGCGTCGTCATCGTCGGAATATTTTTCCACGCATCGACGACGCGATTCACCTCCGCCGCGTGGACGACGCGGCACTTCGCGCCCGCGCTGTTTTCTTTGCGGCCCTTCGTCACGCCAGCCTGACGCGCCGCAAGCCACTTCTGCATTTGCTCGCAACGCTTTTGCCAATCGTCCGGCGGCGGATTCCACTTCTGTCCCGCGCCTCGCAACAGCCAGTCGCCTTCCCAATGCTGAAGAATGATTGTCACATCGCGGTCGCGGAATTTCTTGTAGAAGTGCGCTGTGATCTCAGCGAAGTCGTTCGTGATCTTCTCGTAGAAACGTGGCGGCTTGTCCTGCTTGAAGCTGTCTCCTTCCGGCGTGTGCGCTTCGAGCATGAACGTCTGGAACGGCATCGCGAAGAGCTGTTCCCAATAATCCATCTTCGCCAGCTCCACAAAATCCTTCGCCTTCGTCCACGTGCTGTTGAACGGATAATCGTGCCCGCCGCCGGTCGGCATGAACCAGAACTTCCCGAGTCGTGTGCCGAGTTCGAGCAACTTGTCCGCGCCCTCGATCAGAAACGGTTTCTTCGTGAAGTGATACTTGCCCGCCACATGCGTCGCGCCGACGCGCGCGTTGAAATCCGGCGGTAACTTCGCGAGCCGCGATGGTCGGTGCGAATCGATCTTCGCGCGAATGGCTGCGTCTTCTGCTGACTCCGCCGCAACAGCAAGCGATGGCAACGCGACGGAGCATCCAACCGTCTTGATGAACGAGCGGCGATTCATGTTGCGAGTTTCGACGTCAGATTGCGGAGGAACAATCATTTGTGAACCACGAAGGCACAAAGACACAAAGGAAGAAGGACATGGGAAGCGGCTCTGGATCGTCACCTGCGGAATTCGCTTCACTCTTTGTGTCTTCGTGCCTTCGTGGTTCATCTCTTGCCCTCACCCCGCTCTTGTCGAGACACATCGCTTCGCCTACAAAGCAGCCATGAACCGCCGCGACTTCATCAAGGGCAGCACTGCTGCATCATTTGCCATCGCCACTCCATCACTTTTCGCCGCAGAATTTTCAGAGATGAAAAAGCGCGTCGGACTCATCGGCACGGGCTGGTACGGGAAAGTTGATTTGCTTCGACTGATTCAGGTCGCGCCGGTGGAAGTCGTCTCGCTCTGCGATGTGGACAAGAAGATGTTGAGCGATGCGGCCGACATCGTCGCGGCGCGACAGAAGTCCGGGAAGAAGCCGCGCTCCTACTCCGACTATCGGGAGATGTTGAAGGAGAAGGACCTCGACATCGTGCTCATTGGTTCACCAGATCACTGGCACGCGCTCCACATGATCGAGGCGGTGAAAAGTGGGGTGGACGTTTACTGCCAGAAACCCATCAGCGTCGATATTGCGGAAGGCCAGGCGATGCTCGCTGCGGCGCGCAAATACAATCGCGTCGTGCAGATCGGCACGCAACGCCGCAGCACGCCACACCTGATCGAGGCGCGAGATCGTGTGATCAAGGAAGGGTTGCTCGGGAAAATTTCGCACGTGGAAATTTGCTGTTACTACCACATGCGCAATCGCGACACGTCTCCCGCGTCGGGAATGCCGCCGGAGAATCTCGACTACGAATCATGGCTTGGGCCGGCGCCAAAGCTTCCTTATCACAAAGCGATGCACCCGCGCGGCTGGCGGGCCTTCATGGAATTCGGCAACGGCATCGTGGGCGACATGTGCGTTCACATGCTCGACTTGACGCGCTGGATGCTCGACCTCGGCGCGCCGACGAGCGTGACATCGAGTGGCGGCATTTACGTGGACAAGAAAAGCGTCGCGAACATTTCGGACACTCAGACCGCGATCTTCGAATTCCCCGATCTCAATGTCGTATGGACGCACCGCTCGTGGGGCGAAGCGCCGGATCCGAAGTATCCGTGGGCCGCATTTTTCTACGGTGAGAAGGGCGTATTGAAGGCGAGCGTCAACAGCTACGAATTTTTACCGTCCGGCAAAAAAGAGAGTACGGTCAAAGGCGAAGCACTGTTCGAGTACGAAAAATTTCCCGAGGACAAAACCGAGAAAGACCTGGAACGCCACGTTGCCTCCGCCGTGCGCTGGCACATGCAGGATTTGCTCAAATGCATCGAGAACCGCAGCAAACCGGTCGCGGACATCGAGCAGGGCTACATCTCCACGACTGCGTGCATCCTTGCGAACCTCTCGGCAAAACTCGGACGCTCGTTCAAGTGGGACAATGCCGCCGGCAAAATCGTCGGCGATGACGAGGCGAACAAACTGTTACGCCGCGAATACCGCGCGCCGTGGCAGCATCCGGCCGCGAGCACCGTGTGAGTTCGACTCCAATTTGAATTCAACAGACAAAAAGCTAAGCTCGCTTCAGTTATGATTCCAAATCTTCAGGAACTCGCCGACGCCGTGGTGAAGCTACCCGCCGAGCAACGCGCCTTCCTTGCTGAGCAACTTCTGGTCAGTCTCGATGATACTGAGTTGGAGAAGAATTGGTCCGATGAGGCGAAACGCCGACGGGATGAAGTGCGCTCAGGGCGCGTGAAGGTTATTGACGCCGAAGACGTGTATCGCCGGATTGACTCGATCCTCAACGAGTGAAGCACGTTTTTCATCCCGAAGCCGCAGATGAGTTCGTCGAGGCCGCTCGCTTCTACAAGCAGCGGGGAGGCAATCTCGGAAATCGCTTCGCTCACGAGGTTCGAATCACGATTCAAAGGATCATTGCCAATCCCGATCGATGGGGCGTGATCGATGAGGATGTGCGCCGATGCTTCGTTCGCGTGTTCCCATATCTGGTGCTCTACACAGTGGAACGCGAATTCATTCTAATCGTCGCGGTGATGCATGGGAAACGGGCACCGGGCTATTGGAAGCATCGCCTCCATTCCAAACCTTCAGCCTGATCGATCATTTCCGCGCGCCTGCGATTGCGCGGAACGTCACGATCCCGTAGTCTGAGTGCGTGATGAACCCCATCAAGAAGAAGCTTTCGCCCTACTACGCCGGTTTAATGGTCAGCAATCCCCGAGGCGCGGACATTGAAGGACCGATGGAGGTCATGTTTGCCGGTCTGGTCGGCGCGCTGGCTGGATTCGTCCTGGGAATGCTGGCCGGGACAATCACGCGCATCATCACGATCAACTCGGCCAAGGGTTCACGCGGCGGGATGAACTGGGCCGCCTGGGGCGCAGGCGCAGGTGCGATGGCTTTTGTCGTGATCGAGCTGCTCGACTGATCACTCCGCTTCTGGGGCCGGTTTCCTGCGGAACAGGACTGCCACGTTTCCCACCCGCATCACCACGCGCGCGGAAACTTTCTCGGCGAGTTGCGGCGTCAGCGTTTTCTTCTCTTCCTTGAAGTTGGCGAACTTCACTTTCACCAGTTCGTGATGAGCCAGCGCCTCATCGAGTGATTTGATCAATGCAGGGCTGAGACCCTCCTTGCCGATGAACACCACCGGCTGCAGCAATTGGCCTCGGGCTTTGAGATCGCGGAGTTCGCGGTTCGAAATTTCTTCGGTCACGCGGGAAACATCGCGAGCTTGCGCGCGTTTGCCCAGCGCGAATCAACTCCACCTCTTCCCGGATTTTGGAACGGGACGGCGCTCGCCGATTTCATTTCCCGTCAAAGTTTGGGCGCCCACAATCGTTGACACGTTCATGCGATGAGCAATATTTGCGTCGAGAAAAGGAACGCACCGAATCAACGGCGTGCTCCACCAATCAAAAAGAGGAAGGAGTTATGAACGAATCAACAATGGACGGGAATCAACTCGCCGAAAACTTAAAATCCGTGGCCAGCGATGCGGAACACTTCGTCAGGGAAACATCCAGCGGTCTTGGTGAAAAAGCTCGCGATGCGCGCGCTCGCCTTGCCGCAAGTCTTGCTTCCGCCCGCGAGAGCCTTGGGCACTTGAACGAGAATGCAATCGCTGGTGCGAAGGCCACCGATCGCGTGATCCGCGAACATCCGTATCAATCCATCGGCATCGCCCTTGGCGTCGGCATCCTCATCGGTGTCCTCGTGACGAGGAAGTAACATGGACGCCGACTCCACGACGATCCCAAGAGCCACGACGACGCCGGATCACAACTCGACGGCCGGCAACCTTCGTCGCATGGGCGAAGCGGCCCTCAGCACGCTGCACAACCGCCTCGATCTCCTCACACTGGAGTTGAAGGAGGAAAAATACTGGCTCGTCCGCACTCTCCTGTTCGCAAGCTTCGCGCTGGTGTTTGGGGTTCTTTCCATCGTTGCGATCTTCGTGACGGTCGCGTTCCTCACACCAGCCGAAGCGCGTCCGTGGGTGATGCTCGGCCTGTGTTTATTGTGCATCGGCACGACGATTTATTTCTCGATCGCCTTGCGGAAAAAATTGCAACGCCCTCCGCCGCTTCAGGACTCGTTGAACGAACTCAAGAAGGACATCGAATGCCTAAAGACCTAGACGAGCTGCGCGCGCGCAAAGTGGAACTGCTGCTGGAGAGCGAGATCAACCGGCAGATCATGGCGCTCGAATGCAGTCAGCTCCGTCTGAAGGCCGTCGAGTGGCGGCGCGGGCTGACGAAAGCCGGAAGCCTCTACAAGTGGGTGTCGCCAATCGCGGGAATCGCGATGGGATTCCTTGCCGCGAAGAAGCAAGTGCTGGGGGCGGAGAAGCGTGGGCGACACAACAACGGACATGGAAAGTTCAACTTGTTGAGTCTGCTCGCGCCGCTGGGCACGATTGCACTGAAGCAAGGGATTCAGATCTGGCGGCACGCCAGACGTAACGTCCGCCCGGAAAATTGAAGCGCGGTGGGAATGGCCGCGCTGCGGCCATTCCGTCGGCGTTCAGCCGACGGCAGAATGCGATGTTTCAGACGCGCGCCTGAACGGCGCGCGACTCGTCGCAGCGCGACGACTCCCACCAGATCCGCTCACGATTACGAGCGCAGGTTCCATTCATCAACCAACTCCCGCGGAATCTCGCTCAGAAAACGCGACGGCATTTGCATCGCATCGCCACCGTAGCCCTGCATGGCACGGATGAGCGGGTGGCTGAGATACAACTCGTCACGCGCCCGCGTGATCGCGACGTAGAACAGTCTCCGCTCCTCCTCGATGGCTTCCTCATCTTCCGCCGAGCGCGACGACGGAAACATCCCGTCGCAAAGCATGATCACGAACACCACGTCGAACTCGAGTCCCTTGGCCTGGTGAATCGTGGACAGGCGAAGCCGCTCATCGTCCCTCGTCGCAGGCTTGTCCTCTTCGGCCTCGATGTTCGTGAGCAACGAAAGTTGCGTCAGAAATTCATCGGTCGCCTTGAACTGCATCGCGAAGTTCGCGAGTTGCTCGATGTCTTCAAGGCGATTGCGGTAATTCGCGTACGTCTCCTTCAAGTGATCCTCGTAGCCCGCCTCGATCACCGTGCGAATCATCTGCGAGGGACTCGACCGCACCGGCTCCGCTTCCATCTGCGAAATCGTGATGGCGAACTGCGTCCAAGCCGCGGCGGCTTTCTTCGGCACGGCACTGACGCTTTTTTGAAGAGCAGTGGAGACGGAACTTTGCGGCGTTGCTTTCCCCTCACCCCGGCCCTCTCCCCC
>JBBRBM010000066.1:0-28011 GCA_038205745.1 Verrucomicrobiota bacterium
GTGAAAATGATCGTCCAGGGACCAAGAGAATCAGATGACGGGGCGACGGTGGTACCCCAAGGCGCCACCAGCAATTCAAAATGATACGCGCCGTTGGCTCCCGAGATTAGCCCAATATGTCCCGCCAGATCGTTCGTCCGAATGAGTGTCGTCGAAGTGTTTGCAAACATGAGCGTACCTTGGCCGAAGGTCGAAGTGGCGATTGCCAGAAATACAGCGAGGAGGAGGGGACTTCTCATGTTCGCGAGAATCAATTTTCTTACCCCATTACGCAAGTGCAAATTTCGATGAGGATAAAGATGCACCCTTAGCCGGAACCATGCAGTTGGATGGGAGCGCACGCGCCCTCGCGTGCTGTGTTCCGCGCCCTCGCGGAACACCGGAGAGCGGCGGCACATGCAATCATTCGGTTGGGATTCCGCCCTTCGCCGACCGGCGAGGGCGCCGGTTGGAACACGCGAGGGCGCGTGTGCTCCCCAAAACGAACTGCATCGTTCCGGATTGGCCGGATTCGTTAATGGGCTTGAGTTGACTTCGCGTGGCTGTGCCGTAAATCTCTTTCCACTCGTGGCGCGTTCGTCTATCGGCTAGGACGGAGCCCTCTCAAGGCTCAGAGACGGGTTCGACTCCCGTACGCGCTACCAAACAAGGTTGAAGGTTGAAAGTTAATGGTTCCAGGTTTGCCCATCGAACATCACAGGGTTCTTCGTTGCTGAACCTTCAACCTTCGACTTGTCACTTTCAACGAAAGCAAAATGCGACCGTTCCAGATCATCTTTAATCCTACCAGTGCGGCCGAGTTGGCACGCATGCCGAAGGAACTTCAGTTGCTCATCCTTGGTGAATTCAGAGGACTCCCGCAGGAGATCATCAGCACTGAGTTGGAACGCTTTGGCAAACTGGAGCGCAGCGGGAAAACACTTCACCGCTTTGGGATTGGAGACTACCGAATCTATTTCGAGCGTCACGAACTGGGCGTTGTAGTGCATCGGATTCTGAGCCGAAACACGCTCAAAGACTTCCTGTTCCGGTCCAGCCTCCCAGTCGGCGAAGATGAAGCGCTCCAGGAAAATCCGAAGTTTTGGGAATTGATTGAGGCGGCGCGCCCCAGCGCAACGAAACACTGAAGTTTTCCGGTTCCGCACCGCCGACGGGGTGCCATTAAAAGTGCCGGGGTATTTTGGCTTCGCTCCCCACGTAGCAGCCGACGTGAGGAGGCTCAAACTTCTCCATCGGATTGAGATCAGAGCCTCCTTACGTCGGCTGCTACAGTTCAGGGCCTCCAAGCGCGAAGTTCCGTTCGGAATCGCACCCCCGCCGACGCCACTACCCGACCACGTCCTCGCCCAGTTCGACGTTCCAATACGCAATGTCGAGAAAGTGTTTCCAGCTATCGTGATGGGTGCCAACGCTGACTTGCACGAAAGGACGCCACTTCGGGCGTTTCGGTTTGCGGATTAATCGAAGACCGGCTTCCACGGGCGTTCGGTTCGCCTTCTTGGTGTTGCACGCGATGCACGAGCAAACAATGTTTTCCCAAGTTGTCGGCCCGCCGCGATCCTTGGGAATTACGTGATCGAGATTCAGGTCGCGGCGATCAAAAATCTTTCCGCAGTACTGACATGTGTTCCGGTCGCGCTCGAAAATATTGTGCCGCGTGAACTTCACTTCTTTCTTCGGCAATCGGTCGAACAGCGAAAGCAGAATCACCCGCGGGATTCGGATCTTGAACGAGATCGTGTGAATGCTCTCCGGATGGGGTGCCTGGTCCGAAAGGTCGCGCCACTGGTTGAAATTGAACGTCTGAAAAGACCCGTCATCCGAGTTCAGCACCACATGGGCGTGGCCTTCGAACAGAAGCGTCAGCGCACGGCGAACAGTGCAGATATTCACTGCTTGCCAAAGCCGGTTCAGCACCAGCACGTGTTGATTCAGGTATGAGTTCATCTGGCCCGTGACAACGGCGCGGAACGTATCACATAGCGCAGAAAAGTGTCAATTCGCGCAGCCTCAGCGCGGATTTGCCATCCTGCCTTCCACTGCCTACACTCGCGTTTATGAAAGTCGCCCGGTTCATTCTGCTGATCTTTGTCTGCTGCGCGGTAACTCTGCGGGCGCAAAGTCCGGACGAGCAATACGTGCGCATCTATCAAGTCATTCAGGATGCTGATCGGTTGAATGACAGCGGCCAGAAAAGAGCCGCGGCGCTGAAATATCTCGAAGCACAAGAGGGCTTACGCAAGTTCCAAGGCATCTATCCCGGCTGGAATGATCGGGTCATCAATTACCGTTTGAATTACGTGGCGACGAAACTTGCGCCGCTCACCGTGGCGCCGCCGCCTGCGACAAACACCATCTCGCACCCCACGGAATCCGCCGCGTCCCTCATCCTGACAAACCTTGCGCCCGTCCCGGTTCCAACTCCGAATCCAACCACGATGCCGGCAGCCGCTCCGACTCCTGCGCCTCCGCCTGCACCCACGCCATCGCCATCACCGGATGTGCAGCAGCAAATTACTGCATTGCAAGCCGAGGTGGATCGCCTCAAAGCCGAGAACAACCGCTTGGGCGCGAAGCTGAAAGAGGCACTCTCCGTGCAGCCTGCTGCCGTCGACCCCCGGGAACTTGCCAAGGCCGAACAACGCATTCGTTCGCTGGAAAAGGAAAATGATCTCTTGAAGGTGCGCCTGACCATGGCGGCCAACACGCCGCCTCCTGCCATTGGTGCAGGCGGCGAATTGGTTGCCGAGTTGAGAACCAAGTTGACCGAGCAGGCTGATGTCGTCGCCGCGCTGCGAGCCGAAAACGAAGTGCTCAAGCGTCAGAGAGATGCCGCTGCTGCGCCTCCTCCGGGTTCGGCAGCGTCGATTGAACAGGCGAATATGCTCAGCACGCTTCGTGCGCGCGTTGCGGTGCTGGAGGCCAAGCCCGTGCCTTACACTGCGGAAGAGCTCGCACTGATGAGCCGTCCGTCCGCTCTGGTTTCTTCTCCCGACGCAATGGCTGCATCGACGCAATCTCCCCCTGCCGAAGGCGCGCCGCGAAAAGTTTCCAAACAAATTCCTCCTGGCGCGGGACCGCTGGTCGCTGCCGCGGAGCGGGCATTCGCCGCGCGTAATTACGCCGAGGCTCAGCAGAAATATATCGACGTGTTGCGGCAGGACGAAAACAACGTTTCGACGCTCGCGAATCTCGCCTCGACGCAACTTGAAATGAATCGTGTCGATGAAGCGGAGAAGAACGTGCGCAAGGCGCTGGCGCTTGATCCCGAAGATTACTTCAGCCTTTACGTTCTGGGCCGACTTCGGTTTCGGCAGGAAAAGCTCGATGAAGCGATTGACGCCTTGAGCCGTTCGTCGCGGGCGAACCCGGAATATGCCGAATCGCAAAACTATCTCGGCATCGCGTTGAGCGAAAAGGGACTGCGTTTTCCTGCCGAGGCTGCGCTGCGGCGCGCGGTGCAAATTCAGCCGAACCACGCTGCGGCCCACAACAACCTGGCCGTGGTCTATGCGACGCAGGCGCCGCCGGCCATTGCTCTCGCGCGGTGGCATTATCAGAAGGCGCTCGCCGCCGGCCACCCGCGCAATTCCGACCTCGAGAAACTACTCGACGAACGCCGCTGATACTCACGTGCTCAGGCAAGCTCAGGAACAGATCACCATCGCGACGCGCGGCCGTGGCTTCTACGAATTCACGGAGGAAGTCGGGACGCGCCTGCGCGCACTGAGAATCCAGACGGGCCAGGTCACGCTTCATCTGCAACACACCTCGGCGTCGTTGGTGATTCAGGAAAATGCCGACCCCGAAGTGCGTCGTGATTTCGAACGCTTCTTCGCTCGACTCGTCCCGGACGGTGACACCCTCTTCGAACACACTGCCGAAGGTGACGACGACATGCCGGCGCACGTTCGCACTGCTCTCACCGCGGTCAATCTCACGATACCCATCGCCGCTGGACGACTCGCGCTTGGCACGTGGCAGGGGATTTACCTTTGGGAACACCGCACGGCGCAGCACCGCCGCAGCGTCGTGCTGCACTTCATCGGCGAATGAGCGAATGCTTTGACCTCGCCCACAGTTCCGCGCACTTTCAGCCGTGATGATTCGCGGGAAAATTTTTTTGCTCTGTGTGTTCACTGCTGTGGCCGCCGTTGGGGCTGAACGCAGCGCGGGGGATTCGACGACATTCGGCTTCAGCAGCCCCGAGACGTTCCCGATCGACTTCCAGGTTTCAAACCTTCGCGCCGCCGACATCGATGGTGATGGCCTCACCGATCTCATCGTCGTCAACAACTCACGTTCGCGTCTCAACGTTTTGATCAACCAAACGGGGAAGACGAACACAGCGCGCTTGCGCCGTGCATCGTTGAACGACATCAATGAGCTTCCACCTGATTCGCGCTTTCGCATCGAATCGATCGCGTCGGAGAAGCGCATCGCGGCATTGATGATTGCTGACTTGAACCACGACAAGCGGCCCGACCTTGCTTACTACGGCGAGCCAAAGGAACTCGTTGTTCAATACAATCAAGGCACCAATGGATGGAGCGCTCCACGCCGCTGGCCGATCGAGGACGGCGTGTTGTCTCCGAATGCCCTGGCGACGGGCGATCTCAATGGCGACGGCCTCATCGATCTCGTTCTGCTCGGCGAAAATACGATCTACTTTCTCGCGCAGCGCAAGGACGGCACACTCGCCGAGCCTGAGAAAATTCCATTCGCGGGTCTCGTGCGATCCGTGCAGGTCCTCGACGTTGACGGCGACGGGCGCGAGGACTTGCTGCTCGTGAACTGGGATACGCCCAATCCGCTGCGGTTCCGATTGCAAGGGAAGAACGGCGAGCTTGGGCCGGAGATTCATTTCACCATGCCACCGATCCGTTCGTACACGGCGGATGATCTCGATGGCGATCGCAAGACCGAGATCGTCACGATCGCGCAGAACTCCGGCCGGGCCCAGATTTCCAAGTTCGCCTGGCGTGAGGCGGAAAAACTTTCCGGCGACTTCACCGCAGGTCAGCTTCAAATCCTGCCGCTGAACAAGACCAGCAAAGCGCATCGCGGAATCACGTGGGCTGATGTCAATGGCGACGGCTTGCCTGACCTGATTGTGGCGGAACCCGAGAGCGGCCAACTCACCATTCATCTTCAGCAGAAAGACGGTTCGCTCAGTGACGCGAAGGTTTACTCGACGCTGACGGGCGTGAGCGACATCGCAGTGAGTGAGTGGGACAACGCCGGTCGTCCGGCGATCTTTCTGTTGAGCGGCGATGAGCGCTCAGTCGCGATGACTCATTTCGATGGCGAAGGCAAAGTGGCTTTTCCCACCGCTCTGCCGTTCGACGGCAAGCCGCTCGCGATGGCACTTGGCCGTCAGCAAGCCAACGCGAAACCCACGCTCGCGGTGATTCTTGATCAGGAGGGAAAGCGCGTTTTGTCCACGCGCACTGCTGGTGGCGAGGCGAAAACGATCAAGCTCAACGAAAGTTTCAAGTCCACGCCCAGCGCGATGATCTGGCACGACGTGAATCAGGATGGATTGAACGATCTCGTGATTCTCGTGCCGTACGAGAAAGTGAAAGTTCTCCTGCAGACCGCGAAAGGCTTCGACGAACTGGATCTGCAAGCGCCCGGCGGCGGCATGGAACAACCGTGGATGACGCGTGTCGATGTCGATGGCGACGGCAAGCCTGAGCTGTTGTTGCCGCAACGGAATTTTTTACGCGCCATCGTGTTGAGGACGGACAAAGAAAATGCCGACTCGACCAATCGCGGTTGGTCATTCTTCGTGAAAGACCAGATCAACGGCGCGGCGAACAACTCGCGTCTCATCGGCGCGACTTCGTTGCGCAACGGCACGAACACCGTCGCATCACTGTTCCTTCTCGATGCGGAGCGCAAAGCCCTCACGCTTTCCGAACGCGACACGAATGGCACGTGGCAGATCGTCCGCAATCTTCCGCTTCCGCTCTCGGACTTTTCCGAATTGCAACCGATCACCTTCGGAGCCGGCGCGCCGAACACCGTTGGCTTCGTCGGATTGGGCACCGCGGCATGGATGCCGTTGCGCGGCAACACCTGGGAACTCACCGAACTTGATGGCTACGAAACGCCGATTCGCGATGCGCGCCTGAACGACGTGGTGACCGGTGATCTGAACCAGGATGGACGCAAGGATCTCGTCTTCCTCGAGACGGCGAAGAACTATCTCGACCTCGTGATCTTCGACAAGAATGGGAAGCTTGTTCCTGCAAATCGGTGGCCCGTCTTCGAGGAAAGAAGTTATCGCGGACGTCGCGGCGATTCCCAGGAACCGCGTGAAGCCGTCATCGCGGATTTTACCGGTGACGGAAAGCCCGACCTCGCGATCATTGTCCACGACCGCATCATCGTTTACGCGCAGGAATGAGATCGCGGCTTACGCGAGCAACTTCTCGATCACTTCACCTTCCACATCCGTGAGCCTGAAGTCGCGCCCTTGGAAGCGGTAAGTGAGTTTCTCGTGATTGAAGCCGAGGCAATGAAGAATTGTCGCGTGCAGGTCGTGGACGTGGACCTTGTCTTTCGTGATGTGAAATCCAAGCTCGTCGGTCTCGCCCATCGTCACGCCCGGTTTGATGCCGCCGCCGGACATCCACATCGAGAACGCTTGCGGATGATGATCACGACCCAGCTTGCGGCCGAAGTCGGCATTGGCCTCGACCATTGGGGTGCGTCCGAACTCGCCGCCCCAGATTACCAGCGTGTCATCGAGCAGTCCGCGTTGTTTGAGGTCTTTGATTAGTGCCGCGCTTGCCTGGTCGGTCTTGCCTGTCTGGTCTTTCACGCCTTTCACCACTTCGCTGTGATGGTCCCAACCTTCGTGGAAGAGCTGCACGAAGCGCACGCCGCGTTCGATCAGCCGTCGTGCGAGCAGACAGTTCATCGCGAAGCTCGGCTTGCCTGGCTCGACGCCGTACATCTTCAGCGTCTCGGGAGGTTCCTTCGACACGTCCATCAACTCCGGCGCGCTGCTCTGCATCTTGAACGCCATTTCAAACGAGTTGATGCGCGTGGCGATCTCCGGGTCGCCCACGGATTCGAGATGTTGTTCATTCAAATCCTTGATCAGGTCGAGCGTGCGGCGCTGCATCTTGTTGTCGATGCCGGCGGGATTGGAGAGGAACAAAACAGGGTCGCCGCTTTTGCGAAACGGCACGCCTTGATAAATCGTCGGGAGAAACCCACTGCCGTAAAGCGCGGTGCCGCCGCTCAGACCGCCCGCGGAATTCAACACCACGAAGCCCGGAAGATTTTGCGCCTCACTGCCAAGTCCGTAGAGCGCCCACGATCCGAGACACGGCCGGCCAAATTGCGACGAGCCGCTCTGCATGAGCACCTGACCTGGCGCGTGATTGAACGCGTCGGTGTACATCGATTTCACGATCGCGATGTCGTCCACCACTTCGGCGAGGTGGGGGATCGCTTCGGATATTTCCGCGCCACATTTGCCATGCTTTGCAAATTTGAACTCGCTCGCGTAGAGCGCCGCATCCGGTTTGATGAACGCGTACTTCTGGCCCATTACCACTTCGGCCGGCACAGGCTTGCCGTTGTATTTCTGGAGCGCAGGTTTGTAGTCGAACAGATCGAGCTGGCTCGGCGCCCCGCCCATGAAGAGATAAATGACGCGCTTGGCCTTCGGTTTGAAATGCGGTTGCTTGGGCGCGAGCGGGCCCTTCAAGGCGGACTCAGCGCCACGCGCGTTCGTGAGCAAGGAGCCAAGCGCGATCGACCCGAGTCCCACGCCGCACTGCTGCAAGAACCAGCGGCGCGTGATGAACTTTGCGCGCTCAACGGCAAGGTCTTGCTTCAGAGTCAACCGGGTGTTCATGGACGTGATGTTAATCCCGTGCCTGGCTGTGAGCCAGTTTCATTCTGAGATCACGGGCAATTTTCGATTTGTGGGCGCGCATTTTTTTGCGCGTGACAAGGCTGGGTTCACGTCTATATTTCGCCGCTCTTGCTGACGACCCTATCGTCCAGCGGTTTAGGACACCGCCCTTTCACGGCGGTAACACGGGTTCGAATCCCGTTAGGGTCGCCATTTTCTGCTTCGTATCTTGTGGAGTGACCGAGTCCAATCGGACAATTGCTCGAATGTTCCCTGTCCGGCGCTACATTCACGTGATGAAGTTGCGACAAGGCCAAATCTGGCAGCGATCCGGAGAATTCATTCACATCATCGAGGTCGCGCGGCTGGAGGTGAAATTCAAGTTCAGGAAAAGTCTGACGTCGCGCGAAGGGACGCATCAGACGTTGAGCAAGAAGGAATTCTGCCGCCTCTTAAAAACCGCTCAGTTAGTTCCCCCGACGGAGCTTCAGGTCTCGGAGCGCTGACTTCACGGTTTCAGTGTGCCGCTCAGCCACGCAGGCATGGATGAGTTGCAGTGACGGATCACGCCTCTGCGCTGTTACGCGGCGCGGCTACGCCACCGCAGCGCACGCGTGGTTTGGTTGAAGCAACGAACTGATCAACGGCAACACTTCGTCAAAGGAGAACGGTTTTTGCAGAAACGCATCGGCCCCCAGAGCGTTCAGGTCGGAAGGCGCGTGGCCACTCATGAGTATCAACGGAATGCCGGCGGTACGTGGATCGGCGCGCAATGAACGCAGGACGTCTTCACCGTTCATGCCTGGCATGGAGAAATCGCAGAAGACAACGGCGGGCGAAGCCGACTGTGCCAGTTGCACCCCCTGAACACCATCGGCAGCGATCACGGTGTGGTAGTCGGCGGAGTCGATGATTGCCGCCATCAGTTCGCCCATCATCACGTCGTCGTCAACGACCAGGACAGTTCGGGATGCGTGTGTCATACGTGCGTTTGGTTCATTGCCCCCAGATTTCGAATACGGCGTCCTCTCCTAGATTTGAGCCGTTTCGGTAAAAAGTGCCGGAGGAGTAGGCGGAACTGAATCCGGAGCTTTCGAAGTAAATGCGCCCACTGTTCGGCGCTTCGCAGTCGAAGTTCAGGTAGTAAGTGGTTCCTGCATTCAACACCACGGGGTGATCGTAAATGATCTCGTAAGTTTGGAACGACCCGCCGGAGGAACTGTTGGTGATCGTTGCCGGGGCGATCACCACGGCGCTCCCGGCGATCGTGCCGCCATTGATGCTGGTGCCCACCGCGAAGTTCAACGGCGCATTCGGAAGGGTGCCGGAGCGCGACAGGCTCAGGACGATCTTGCTGATGCTGTAACTCGCATCGCCGGCAGTTCCATGACGGAATGACTGCGCGCCCTTTTTGGTTTCACGAATGTCCACCTTGTTGTTGCCCGAGGAATTTCCTTCGAGAACGGTTGTCGCCTGCGATCCTACGCGACCCTGATAAAAGGACATCGCATTCTTGAATCCGTTCGTGTCGACGAACTCGACGAAGCCATCGAGCGCGACGTTTGTTGAAATGGGCGTCCACACGACGTTGTTGCTCGATGCCAGCAGAGTGTAAACGGCTGGGGCGGGGCCGATCAGTTGAACTCTCAAGCCGTTGGACGCGACGCTGGCAAGCGCGAGGTTTAATTGGTTCGTCAAAGTCACCCAGAGCGAAACGGTGGTGCTCGCACTCTGGGCGGAACCATCCGATGCCTTGTAAGCAAACGAGTCCGCGCCGAAGTAATTGCTGTCCGGAGTGTAAGTGAATGAGCCATTGGCATTCAGGACTAGCAAACCATGCGCGGGGGCAGTGGCGAGCACGGCGGTGAGGAGCGCACTTCCTTCCACGTCGTAATCATTCCCGAGCACTCCCGGCGCTGGGACGGGGAGAGGAGTGCCTTCGGAAGCGACGTACGATTCGCCATTGGCCACGGGCACATCGTTCACGGAAGTCACCGTGACGGTGACCAGTCCGGTGGAAGAGGACGTCCCGTCTGTCATGGCATACGACAGCAGGAGCGTGCCGAAATAATTCAGCGCGGGTGTGAAGACGATGTTGGTACCGGCGATTGCAGCGGTGCCGTTGGTGGTCGTGACCGACACGATCGCCAACGCCCTGCCGTCAGGGTTGTAATCATTGGTGAGCACTCGAAATGTTGTGGTCGCGTCTTCCGCAATCGTGAATGCGTCATCGATCGCGACCGGCGCGTCATACATTGGCGTGACAAAGATCGTGACAAGGCCTGTTGACGAAAGGTCGCCATCGGAAACCACGTAGGCGACGTAGGTGGTGCCGTTGAAGTTCGTCGCGGGAGTAAAGACAACATTGGTCCCGCTGATCACGACGGTGCCATTGGTCGCGAATACGGTGGCCACCGTGAGCGGTGAACCTTCCACATCAGAATCGTTGGCCAGAACGGCAATGGTGACGCTTACATCTTCAACGGTATTCGTGACGTCCGCCCGGGCGATCGGCGCATCGTTCACGGCTGTCACCGTCACTGTGATGCTGCCGGTCGCAGACAAGCTTCCGTCGGATATGGCGTAATTGAACACTGCCGTGCCGTTGAAGTTCGTTGCCGGCCTGAAAACGATGCTTGTGCCGCTGATCACGGCGGTTCCATTCGTGGGTGTAACGCTCGTGATGCTGAGTGCCGGACCATCGACGTCCACATCGTTGGCGAGCACCGGGATGGTCACGCTCGTGTCTTCCGCCGTCGTTGCAGTGTCGTTCACGGCGACCGGTGCGTCGTTCACGGCGGAGACGGTCACAGTGACTCGCCCGGTCGAAACAAGGGCGCCATCCGAGACGGTGTAATTGAACACAACGGTCCCGTTGAAGTTCGTCGCGGGCGTGAACACCACGTTTGTTCCGCTGAGGACGGCAGTGCCGTTGGTGGTGGTGGCACCAGTCAGTGTGAGCGTCGAACGTTCCACATCGGAATCATTTGCAAGGACGCGGATCGTCACGCTCACGTCTTCCACCGTATTCGTGCTGTCGTTCACCACGATGGGCGCATCGTTCACTGGCGACACGGTGACGGTGACTTTGCCAGTCGCTGACAGCGTGCCGTCAGAAATGGTGTAACTCAACACGACGGATCCGTTGAAGTTCGTCGCGGGCGTGAAGACCACGTTCGTGCCGATGATGAGGGCGACGCCATTCGTCGTCGACACGTTCGTCAGAATCAGCGAGCTCTCGACATCTGAATCGTTCACCAGGACCGGGATGATGACTGCGGTGTCCTCTGGAGTTGTCACCGTGTCGTTCACCGCCACCGGCGCATCATTCACTGGTGTGACAGTCACAGTCACTTTGCCAGTGGAGGATAAAGCGCCATCCGAAACGGTGTAGGTCAGCACGACGGTTCCGTTAAAATTAGTGCCGGGTGTGAAAACGATGTTGGTGCCGCTCATCACCGCCGAGCCATTCGTGGCATCGACTCCCGTCAACGTGAGGGCCGTCCCTTCCACGTCGTAATCGTTTGCCAGCGCCCGGATCGTCACGGTCATGTCCTCGACCACGTTGGTGCTGTCGTTCATCGCGATCGGCGCATCGTTCACCGCAGTCACCGCGACGTTCACGCTGGCTGACGCCGTGTTCGTGCCGTCTGAGACCGTGTAGTTCAAGACCACCGTGCCGAAGTAATTGGTCGAAGGCGTGAAAATGATGTTCGTGCCGCTGGCAAAGGCTGTTCCATTCGTCGTCACGATATTGGTGATGATCAAGCGAGTGCCCTCGGCGTCGGTGTCGTTCAACAACACTTTGATGTACACGCTCGTATCTTCGAGCGTGTTCGTGCTGTCGTTCCGCGCGATCGGTGGGTCGTTCACCGCGGTGACGGCCACGGTCACGAGTCCTGTGGCAAAGGAAGTCCCGTCCGTGATCGTGTAATTGAACACCAACATCCCGCTGAAATTTGTCGCAGGCGTAAACAGGATATTGGTCCCATTGACCACGGCCGTGCCGTTGGTGGTCGTTACGTTCGTGATGCTCAGCGTGTTGTCGGGATCGATGTCGTTGGCCAGAACTTTGATCGTGACGGCGACATCTTCCAACGTGTTGGTGCTGTCATTCATCGCGATCGGCGCATCGTTTACCGCAGTCACCGCGACGCTCACGGAGGCCGATGCTGTGTTCGTGCCGTCTGAGACTGTGTAGTTCAAGACCACCGTGCCGAAATAGTTAGTGCTGGGCCGGAAGAGAATGACGTTCGGATCGTTGGCATTCGTTGTTGCCACGCCGTTCGTGGTGTTAATGGCCGAAATCCTCAGGGGCGCGCCCTCCGGGTCGATGTCGTTGGAAAGAACATCAATGGTAACCCAGTTGTCTTCAGCGACCGTTGCCGAGTCCGCCAGTGCGATCGGCGAATCGTTCACAGGGGTCACGTTGATCGTGACCCTGGCAACGGCCGAGACCACCAGGTCTGACAGGACGAAGCGAATATCCTTCGAGCTATCAACGCCCGCTTGGTAATACGTTCCATTCGCGTAAACGTCAGCGTCAGGCCAGGCCATCATGAGGTCCATGGTGTTGGGCGCTTCGTTTCCGATATTCAGGTAATATTTGTTTCCGGCCGTAAGCGGTCCGACCGGCTGGGAAAAAATGATCTCATAAGGCTGGAATGAGGTACCGCTCGAAGTATTGGTGATCGTCAGTGGATTGAGTGAAACCGTGCCTCCGGGCAACGCGCCGGTGTTAATGCCGGTGCCGATGCTCACCGTCCAATTCGTGTCTGGTGCCGTGACTTCGCGCGAAACGTAGAGCTTCACATGCCGAATCCAGTAATCGGCATCTCCCGTCGCCCCGTGCTGAAAGGATTGCGAGCCGGGTTGGCCCTTCTGCACCACCTGGGCTCTCGTCCCTGTATCGTTCTGTTCTTGGGCGGTGCTCTGTCCATCCCACGCTACGTAGGTGAAGGAATCTGCTCCGTTGAAATTTGTCGCGGCCAAATACGAGAACGATCCATCCGTGTTTAACGTCAGAGCCCCATTGGTGGTGCCGCTGACTAGAATTGCCTCCAGTGGACTGCCGAAAAGATCAGAATCGTTGGCCAGGACGCCCCGCGCCGGGACAGTGAGCCGTGTATCCTCTGCGGTGGAATAGTCGTCCCCAACGACCTGCGGCACATCATTGGCCAGCAAGACGATGACAGAGGCGGTCCGGCTGAGGGTCGCGCCGGAACTGTTTCGTGCCTCCACGTAGTAGCTTCCCGCGTCGCCCGTTGTTGTTGCAGGAATGCTGTAGGTGGCGTTAGTGCCGTCGGGGATTATTGTCCCGTCTTTGTACCACTTGTAGCTCACGGTCGTGAGGCTCGACACCAGGACCGTCAGGTCCAGGCTGATCCCTTTCAGGACAACCACGTCCAACGGTTGGACAAGGATGATGGGCGGCAATCCGACCTGCGCCGTGGCCTGCCTGGGCAAAACCCCCAATAAAGCCAGCAGCAGCACGGTTTTGTACAAACCGCCGCGCAAGAGTGCGTTCAAAGTCCCGTTCATCTTCAAGGAATGTGAGCGTTTCGTGTGCCTTTGTGCGTAAAAGAGGCACCAAAACCAGGGTGTGGACACTTTCGCGGGGACACTCAGGACACTCCCAGGCTGGCGTAGGATTTGCAGTAAGGCGGCATCAGCTAAATTCCGTCACCGCCGGCCAGACATTCCAACGCGGCGAAGAACGATCGTCCACACCAACTCCTTTCATTACCCACGCGGAAGAATGTGGGCACTGACACGAGTGGACGTGGCGGGAACGGAAAGAGGGGGGGGCGCCTGCGGCTTACTTCTTCGCCGGGGCGTTCGTGTTCGCCGCGCCGTTCGTCTGGCCGGCTTCCACGTTCTTCTTCAAATCCTTGGCGCGTTTCTTTACCTGCTCGGCCTGGCCGAAGGCGCAGACAAAACTCGTGACGCACGCGACGACAATGAGGACCACTTTGAGATTCTTCATACGGATTGTCGCCACGCTCGCCGGGAACACTCCCCGAGTCAATGCGCGGGAATTCTTCTTGGCTCCGAAGGAGCCACGGCGAGGAGACACGGGTGGAGCGAAGCGCAACCCGCGGGCAGCGATCCCGAAAAATCATTCGCCCCGGAGGTGCGACGGACTGCATGCCGGAATCCGCCGCCCCTGCCGGGGCGGAGACGTGGTGTGACATACGATCCACGGGTTCCGCCGGGCGCTTCACCCGTGGCTACTCGCGGGTCGCCCCTCCGGGGCTGACCAGCGCGTGCGGAATGCTTTTGCCAAAGTGCTGGCGCACGGGCAGGGGAAGCGATTTGGTCGGGGCGCGAACCCGTGCCGGTGCAATCAATTCCGCACCCTCATTGAGGATTTAGGATTGAAGGTTTGAGATTGAGGATTGGGCTACCCCAAAAACGCCCCGTGCACCGCGCGCATCGCCGCTTCGCCTTTGGCGAGATCGACGACGACGGAAATTTTAATCTCGCTCGTCGAGATCATGTCGATGTTCACCCCTTCGTTGGCAAGCGTTTCAAACATCTTCGCCGCCACGCCGCTGTGGCTGCGCATCCCCACGCCCACAATGGAAATCTTGCCGATCTTCTCGTCCGCAATCACTTCGCGGAAACCGATCTCGCCCTTGATCGCGTCGAGGGTCTGCTGCGCCTTGAGCAACTCCGGCTTGTCGAGGGTGAAGGAGATGTCCGTGGACGGTGTGCCCGCGCCGTGGCTGGCGGTCTGGACGATCATGTCCACGTTGATGGTGGCCTCGCCGAGGGCCTTGAAGATGCGCGCGGCCACGCCCGGTTTGTCCGGCACGGCGGCGAGGGTGACCTTGGCCTGGTTTTTGTCGAGCGAGACGCCGCGGATGACGACGTCTTCCATGCTTTGGGTTTCTTCTTTCACGATGGTTCCCGGGTTGTCGTTCAGGCTGGAGCGGACTTCGAAGATGACGCCAAATTTCTTGGCGAATTCGACGGAGCGACTTTGCATGACCTTGGCGCCAAGGCTGGCGAGTTCGAGCATCTCGTCGTAGGAAATCTCAGCGAGCTTCTTCGCGTTCGGGACGATGCGCGGGTCGGCGGTGTAAACGCCATCCACGTCCGTATAAATCTGGCAAAGGTCGGCCTTCAGCGCCGCCGCGAGCGCAATGGCCGTGAGGTCCGAACCGCCGCGCCCGAGCGTTGTGATCTGTCCGCTCTGGGTCTGCCCCTGAAATCCCGCCACGATGACGACATTGCCGGCGTCGAGGAGTTCGTGGACTTGCTTGGGCGAGATGTTCTGAATCTTCGCCTTCGTGTGGACGCGATCGGTGACGATGCCTGCCTGCGCGCCCGTGAGTGAAACCGCATTCACGCCGATGGAGTGCAGCGCGATGGCGGTGAGGGCGATGGTGGTTTGTTCGCCGGTGGCGAGGAGCATGTCCATCTCGCGCTCGCTGGGCAGCGGCATGATTTCCTTGGCCATCTTGATGAGGTTGTCCGTCACGCCGCTCATGGCGGAGACAACGACGACGACCTGGTCGCCCTTGGCGCGGTACGAGGCCACGCGTTTCGCGACGTTCTTGATGCGGTCGGGGTTGCCGACCGAGGTGCCGCCGAATTTCTGTACGATTAACGCCATCGAATTTGAGCCGCCGTTTCCCGGCGGGCCGCGAACAGTAGTGAAAAGGTGCGCGGGTGCAAAGAGGGGAATTTTGCCCTCACGGTGGAAGGTGGTGAACGCCGCGCCGCGGCGTTCACGCGCCGTTCAGGCGCGGTCGGGCGGCCCGCTGAACGCGGGCCGAGTCGTCGCAGCGCGACGACTTCCACATCATTGAACCGCTACTAGGCGTCGCGCTGCGCGTTGGCGCGCCGCTGGGCGGCAGGCTTGGGATCCACGCCGTTGGGCGGTTGCTCGTTGGCGAACTCGTCGTTGTCCTTCAACTCTTTCTTCAGCCGAAACAGCTCGGCCTTGAGCTTGGCGACGAGGTCTTTGTTCGCTGGATCGTCGTAGATGTTGTGCATCTCACTCGGGTCTTTTGTGAGGTCGAAGAGTTCCCACTGATCCTTCTTCCAATAGAAGATCAGCTTGTGCGTGAGCGTGCGGACGCCGTAGTGGGCGCGGGTGTTGTGATCGCCGGGATCGTGGTAGTAGCGATAATACATGCTCGTGCGCCAATCGCTCGGGCGCTCGCCACGCAGCAGTGGAACGATGCTGCGGCCTTGCATGTCCGCGGGCGTCTTCTGCCCGGCCATGTCCATGAACGTGGGCGCGAAGTCGGTGTTGATGATCATCTGATCCTGCGTGGAGCCGGGCTTGATCACGCCGGGCCAGCGGATGAGGAATGGCATCTTCAACGACGGCTCATACATGAAGCGCTTGTCGTAAAGCCCGTGGTCGCCGAGGAAAAACCCCTGGTCGCTCGTGTAGATGACGACGGTGTTTGAAGCGAGCCCGCTCTGGTCGAGGAAGTCCAACATGCGGCCGATGTTGTCATCCACTGATTGGATGCAGGCGAGGTAGTCCTGCATGTAGCGTTGATACTTCCACTTGTTCAGATCTTCGCCGCGCAGTGTTTTCTTTTGGCCGTCGACTTCGATCTCCACCTCGGTCGGTTTGTTGTTGAGCCACTGGTTACGCTCGGGGCCTTTCAGATCGGATGGCGGTTCGAGTTTCAAATCGCGGCGCGTGAGATCATCGAACACACGCTGCTTGTTTTCACGCAGCGCATCGGTGCGCGAGGCGTAGTCGTCACGCAGCGTTGCCGGCTCAGGAATCACTTTGTTCGCGAACATGGCTTTGTGTTTCGCGTCCGGCTCCCATGGGCGATGCGGCGCCTTGTGGTGATACATGAGGAAGAACGGCTGGTCCTTCGGCCGGCTCTTGATGAAGTCGATGCTCAGGTCCGTGATCACATCGCTGACGTAACCAGTGATCACGCATCGGCCCGTCGGCGTGAGGAACGCGGGATCGAAGTAAACGCCTTGTCCCGGCAGCACCATCCATTTGTCGAAACCCGTCGGGTCGCTGCCGAGATGCCACTTGCCGAACATGCCGGTGTGATACCCCGCGGCTTGAACGTGTTTCGAAACGGTGGGCTGCGAGCCATCGAAGCGATTGAACACCGGCGTGCCATTCACGTGACTGTACTTGCCGGTGAGAATTGTGGCTCGGCTCGGTGTGCAAATGGAGTTCACAACGAAACAACGATCGAAGCGCATGCCCTCATTCGCGATGCGATCCATGTGCGGCGTCTTGTTCACCAGGCTGCCGTAGGCGCTGATCGCGTGCGCGGCGTGATCATCCGTCATGATGAAGAGAATGTTCGGTCGCGTCGGGGCGGCGGCGAACACATGGAAAACCGAGAGCGCCAGAATGAGAGTTAGCAGCTTGGGCTTCATGCGCACGAAACTGCGAAGGGAATCCGCGCGTGTCGAGAGGTTTTGCTTCAGCGCCGGAGATGCTTGACGAGGTTCTTCTTCACGATCTGCTGTCGAAATGTGAAGACGTTTGGGTCGGTTTCGTCAGCCGTGGCGCGCAGCCAATGCACGTCTGGATCGCCGAACGTTTCCGCGCGTGTAAAATTTTCGACCCGCTTCTTTGCTGCGCTCATGAGCGGCTTGTCGATGCGGAAGTAATGGCTGTCGCCATGCACAAACACGACTTGCCCCTCGAACGCGAGCGTTTCCTCCAGCAGTGCGCGGTGAAAATCCTGAAAGCCCGGCGCAACCTTGTTCGTGCTGCCGCGTTCGGTGAAAGGACTCGCCTGAGTGATGATCATGATCGCGCGATGATGCTCCCGGTTTGCGTGAGCGAAAGAGTCGTGCAGCCAGGCCAGATTGGCCGCGTTGCGCTCGGCGAAATCAGGTTTCCCGTAGTTGTTCGCCGAGCCGACGATGTGGAGTGTTGCGAACGTGAGATTCCCTTTCGTCCACCGAACGTTCTCGCGGAACTTGGCGAACTTTGGATCGTTGCTCTGACGTGTGAGATTGATTTTGTGCTGGCCGAGACTTTGATCGCCTTGCGTGAAAACTTCGCGCAACCGTTCCAGTGCATTGGTCGGATTAAGCCCGCCACCCTTGCCACAATCGGTCCACTCGTTGTCGCCGAAGGTGTAGATGAAAGGATGCTGGATGGTTTGAAACTGTTTCAATCGTTCGAGGAAGCCTTCATCCGTGCAAGGGCTGCCGCCGGACTTGATGTCGCCGTCGTGAACGACGAACGCCAGCTTTGCCGCGTTCAACTCGGCGATCATATTGGGAAACAGATTCGTGACCTGCTCTTCGTTGTAAGGTGTGTCGCCGATGAGGGCGAAATCAAACCGACGCGAAGCGCCTTGAAAATGCGTGCAACAGCCAGCCAGCAAAAGCGCAGCAGCCGTCGCAGCAAGCGGGACAAATTTCATTGGGCAGGAGAGTTTCTGAAAATCTCCTGACCGTCCACTTCTCTTAAGAACCGCGGCTATTCAGGGCCATCGCTTGGCGAAGCCGTCGCTCTTCGGTGAAATGAAATTGTGACGCCCCCGTGTTCCCGCTCTCTGCGTAAGTAGCGCCGAGTTCATGATGGATGCGGGAATCGCCGGGCGCTAACTCGGCAGCTTTTTTCAGCCAAGGCAATGCTTCGCTGCGGCGATTGAGCGGCGCCAAGGTTGTGCTGAGTCTCAACGTGGTAGCGACGATGTATGCAGGCTCTCTTTCAGCCTTCAGGGCAGCTTCCAGATGAGTCGCCTCGCCGACAGCATCATGGAGATTGGCGCAAATGTCTGCCAGGTGCCGCTCGCAACGCGGAATCACGGACTCGAAGTAAAGATTCCGGTCTTTGCGGCGGGTTTCGTAGAAAATTGCCTCTTCAAACGCACGCACTGCGTCGTTAGTCCGGCCAGCCTGCATGTGAATGGCCCCGAGAACTTCATCGAAGCGCCCACGCCCGGGATTTTCGCCGAAACGTGTCACGATCCGCGTGTAAAGCGTGAGCGAGTTGTGCCAGGCGTCGACTTGTTTCACGGCAAGCACGGCGAAGCAGGCGCATGCGAGCGTCACCGCACCGAGACTGATGTTCCGCAACTGGCGAACCCGCCATAAACCGGCAAGAACTCCAGCGATCACCACCGCCCACAAGAGACTGTGCAGATGCGCGTAACGGTCCGACGCGGAATGTGGATACTCGCTCAACCCGAGGACAGGCACGAGGATTAGCACATGAGCGATCCAGAGCGCTGGTAGAGCCGGCCACCGCCGTCTCAGCAAAAATACCGCGCAAGTGACGGCGATGACAAACGCGGCGCCCGCGAGAAACAGCCAGCCGAATGGATTAAACACATGCAGCGTGGGATAAGCAGGAGCGAGATCCAACGGCAGCCACGGTTTCCAAACGTAGTAAGCGAGCACGTAGCAGGCCTGCATCCCGCGCTCGATCAATCCGAATTCCAGAAGTGTCACCGGTCGCAAGCGTGGGCCTGCTCCGGCGCGGGCAAAAGCCGTCACCGCGAGTATTGCGAACGCCACAAAGAAGAACGGAATCTTTTCCTGCCATAGCGGCCACGCCTCGCGCCGAAACCAGCCGCGAAGTTGCAGGGGCGCGCGCTTGAGGGGAAAAACATCGAGCGCCAGCAGCGCAACGGGCGCACACAACGCAAGAGGATACGTGAGGAGCGAGGCACCGAATGCGGCAAGTGAGATCCATGCGTAAAATCGCCGCTGGGATTCACGCGCCTCGGTGCGGGATCGCAACCACGCCCAAAACCACACCAAAACGAAAAGAATCGCCACACCGTAAATTCGTGCCGAGGCCCAGCTCACCGGCTCGACACGCAATGGGTTTATCGCCCACCACAACGCGCCCAGTCCCGCGCACCACGTTGCCACCCGATTGCGATCGTCCTCCTTGTTACGAGCGAGCAACACGATTTGTCGCAAAAGCAGGAAAAGCAAAAGCGTGTTCAAAACATGAACGCAAAGATTCCCCACATGCCACAGATGCGGATTCAATCCAAACATCTGCCGATCCAGCGCGTAGCAAAACCAGCCGATCGGCATGTAGCGCGTGAAACTCATGTCGGTGAGCATCCAGTGAAGGTTTGCAGCCGTAAGCCCGTCGACGTGCGGGTTCGCGACGATATTGACGTCGTCATCGTAGTGAACGAAGTCATGCGTCGCCACCTGCTGGAACACAGCGACGATGGCCATGACAAGGATCACGGCCATCCACCAGTACATCCGCCCGTCGTTCACACGCTTTTCCGTGAGAGAGAGAGTATTTTTCTGCGCTTCCATCTTCATTCCCATCGGAAACAAGCACCGCGCGCTTAACCCATCGCTGCGTGACGGGATTGTTGTCGCGTGGGGTGTTTCAGGCACCACCAATGTGCCTCCGAACCTTCCGGTAGTTACTTCGATTGCTGCAGGCAGAAACCACGTGGTGGCGATGCTCGATCCCATTCCCGAATTACCGTTGCAGATTACTGCGCCTCAATCCCAAGCGCCCATATTCCAAATCTCCGCCGCTACGGCTTACGGACATTCGTACGTGTTGGAACGGGCGACCTCTCTGCCGACGACGAATTGGACTCCGGTTTCCTCCGCAGTGGGACATGGCTTCGGTGTCATGAGAAGCTTTGTCGATTCGCAAGCCCCATCTGGAAACGCTTACTACCGAGTGATGCGCCGGTAGTGCCCACCCGTCTCTCGCGAATCCCCGGCAGTGTCAGAGTTCGAAAAGAGGCGCAGCAAAGCGTCCCGTCGGAACGTGAAGATGCGCCGCACGTCCTCTCGTACAAACATGCGGTCGATCAACGCGCCACCCGGCACGCGATAGCGCACGAGGTCGCGCATGAACGTGCCGCCATCGCGTTCCTCGAAGGTGTGCTCGTGAATCCATTGGCGATACGGCCCTCGAACTTGTTCATCCACGAAACGGAATGGCGGCTCCCACGCGCTGATCAGTGTGCGCCAGCGCATCGGGAATCCCCGCACGCGCAGCTTGTAATCGATGATCGCGCCTGCGCGCATTTCGATCGGCTCTGGCGTCAACACGACGAAGTTCAGGAAAGGCGGCGTGATCGCCTGCAGGTTCGCCGCGTTGGCAAAGAATGGGAACATTTCCGTGCGAGGGCAGGGGAGCCAAAGATCGGCTTCGAAGATGTGTTCCTTCATGGCGTGGCGGGTTTTACAGCTTCGTCTTGATGCCGCACGCGCGCAGCACGCACCAACCGCGCGCCGCTTCGAAGAACGCGAATCCCGCCGAGATGAAGAACAGCACCGCGAGCCACCAAAGTTTCGGAGCGGCGATCACGGTGATGATTCCCGCCACGAGCATTACCAGCCCGTAAATGAATCGCGCGATGCGGCCGCCGCGGGAAATATTGGGAGCGAAGAACTGTTTCATGTCGTTTGAAGTTTTCGTTTTGGCATCACGCGCAGCGAGTCGAGTTGCGCGCAGAAGTCCCGCAGGTCAGCGGCGTGCATCGCGCCGATTCGCTTGAGCGCTTCCCCGTATTTTTCCGCCGCGCGCCCTCCGACCATGATCTTGATCCCGGCAGGCAGGTAGCGCCGCAATTTCTCCAACTCTTCCGGCAGATGCTCGTCATCGCCCGGATAAACGATGCTGAGCGCCACGGCACGTGCGTGATTTTGCACCGCGGAACCAGCGATCTCTGCGGCGGGCAAACTCGTGCCCAGATAAGTGACCCTCCAACCAAGGTCCGTTGCCGCTGCGGCGACCATCACCGCGCCGAGTTCGTGAAGTTGGCCCGCAGGAGTTGCGACGACGAGTTGCGGCGCATTGGCTGGCAGCGCAAACGGCCGCGACGCATGTCCCAGGAAAACGCGAATCGCCGCGCTCGCAAAATGTTCGTGCGCGGCAGTGATGGTGCCGTCGCGCCACAATTCTCCGATGGCTTGCGCAACCGGCGCCACAACCTGTTCGAGCAGTCCGTGATTCCCGAGACGAATGGATGCCCGCTGCAACGTCGCTTCGAATTGCGCTCCATCGAGTTTCCGCGTCGCTTCGATGCATTCCTCAATCAAAGCCGCGCCGCTGTTCTCCTTTGGTGCCGTCACTGCAACGTCCCGCGTGTGAGGCAGTGAGTCGGCGAGTTTGACCAAACGCTCGTTCGGTAGCGCCGCGATATTTCCGATGCTGTGCCCGGATTGGATCGCCCGTTGGAGTAACTGAAATCGTTCGATGTCCGCCTCTGTGTAGAGACGGCGGTTGGTTCCGGTGCGGCTCGGGGTGACGACGTTGTAGCGTTTTTCCCAGATGCGGATGACATGGGCCGACAGCCCGGTTCGCCTCACTACGCTTTGGATTGAATGGTTCGCTTCAGACACGGATAAATATTAGACATAAGATAAACATTCCGCAACAGAAACCTCGGAAACCTTTAATCGTGGGTGATAAATATTCGAATAAAGCCTCTGTATTGGCATGTAAACCGTTCTATCAAAAAATGTGAGACAATGTGTTGACGAGCGTGATATAATTAGACAAGATATAGACACATTCGCGGATGAACAGGAAACACGATCAAAGAACGCACATGAATAAAGAAGTCATCATCATCGGCGCGGGGCCTGGCGGGCTGGCTGCGGCCATCATCCTCGCTGCCTCTGGTGTGCGGGTGAAAGTGATCGAGCGGAGTGGCAAGATTGGCGGCCGAACCACCAGCCTTGAACTCGGCGATTACAAGTTCGACGTCGGCCCTACATTCTTTCTCTACCCGCGCGTGCTCGAAGAAATCTTCCAACTCGCCGGCACGAGCATGAACCGTGAACTCGAACTCGTTCGTCTCGATCCTCAGTACCGGATTCTTTTCGGCAAGGGCGGCCACATCGATGCGACTCCGAACGTCGCGGAGATGGAACGGCAGATTGCGCGTCTCGCGCCGGCAGATGCGCCCGGCTTCTCGCGGTTCATGGCCGAGAACCGCGCCAAGATGGCCGCAATGGAGCCGTGCCTTGAGACTTCTTACAGCGGTTGGCGCGATCTGCTTTCAGCTCGATTGCTGAAGCTGCTTCCGATGCTGCGTCCGCATCAAAGCATCGATACGTACCTGAAACGCTTTTTCCGCGACGAACGTGTGCGCCTCTCGTTTTGTTTTCAGTCGAAGTATCTCGGCATGTCGCCTTTTCGTTGCCCGAGCCTCTTCTCGATCCTTTCGTTCATCGAGTACGAGCACGGTGTTTTTCATCCCATCGGCGGCTGCTCTGAAATCACGCGGGCGATGGCTCGTGTGGCGCAACGTTGCGGCGCGGAAATCCTGCTCGATGAACCTGTGGAAGAAATCCTCTTCGAAGGCCGGCGCGCCGTGGGCGTGCGCACGGCGACCGAAGTGCATCGGGCCGATGGCGTGGTGATCAACGGCGACTTCGCCCGCGCCATGGGAACTCTCGTGCCCGACCGTTTGCGGCAGCGATGGAGCAATCGTCGCATCGCGAAGAAGAAATTCTCCTGCTCCACATTCATGCTGTATCTCGGCATCGACGGTCAATACGACCTGCCGCACCACAACATCTACATCGCGCGGGATTACGAGCAGAACCTGCGCGACATTGAGCATCGGCACGTGCTGAGCGAGGAGCCGTCGTTCTACGTTCAGAACGCGAGCGTCACCGATCCGACGCTGGCGCCGCGTGGTCAAAGCGCGCTCTACGTTCTGGTTCCCGTCACGCATCAGCATGAAAACGTGGACTGGACTGTCGAGGCGCCGCGTTATCGCGAGCTGGCGCTGACGCAGCTTGCGAAGGCGGGCTTCGCCGACATTCGGCGCCGCATTCGCGCGGAGAAGATGATCACTCCCGCGCAGTGGGACCGGGACTTTCACATTCATCTCGGCGCCACGTTCAATCTCGCGCACTCGCTCGATCAACTGCTGCACCTGCGACCGCGCAATCGGTTCGAAGATCTCGATGGGGTTTACCTGGTCGGCGGCGGCACGCATCCAGGCAGCGGATTGCCGGTGATCTTTGAATCCGCACGCATCAGTTCACGGCTGCTGCTGGAGGACTTCGGGATGCAACTCGCCAGCCGCGAGGCAACGACCGTCGATGCCGCGGAAGAACTTCCCCTGCTGGAGACGGCGTAATGAACATCCCGATCGTTCACTTCGACGACGTGACTGACGGCGAACCGCCGGCGGCGATCGGTGTCAGCGAGCAAATCGATCCCATGAGACTCTCTGCCATGCGCGCGGCTCAGCAACAATGGGCTGCGGCTCCCATCAAGAATCGGTTGCGTGTCATCCGCCGCCTCCGGCACGGCCTGGCCGATGGCAGCGCCGATCTCGTTCGCGCGCTCGGCCCGCAGACGGAAGCCGAAGCCGCCGAAATTCTCGCCGCGCAAATCATCCCGTTGGCGGACGCCTGCAAATTTCTCGAGCGTGAAGCCGCCTCGATCCTTCAGGCGCGAAAGCTGGCGCGTCGCTCTGCGCCGCTTTGGCTGCGCGACTCGTCCGTCACGACTCATCGAGAACCGCTCGGCATCGTGCTGGTCATTGCGCCGTCGAACTATCCGCTCTTCCTTCCCGGCGTCGTGGTGGTTCAGGCGCTCGCTGCGGGAAACGCGGTTCTGATCAAACCCGCGCCGGGTTGCGCGGCGGTTGCGAATGCGCTGCTTGAATCGCTTCGCCAGTCCGGTTTGCCGGAGAACTTGTGCGCGGTGTTATCCGAGAACAACGCCTCGGTACACAAAGCGATCGTCTCGGGTGCGAACAAGGTCGTGTTCACCGGCTCCGTCGAGAGCGGTCGTGCCGTGTTGCGCGCGTGCGCCGACGAATTGGTTCCGGCCACGATGGAACTCTCCGGGAGCGACGCGATGTTCGTCCGTGCTGACGCCGACGTGACACTGGCGGCGCGCGCACTCTTCTTCGGCCTGCGATGGAATCGCGGCGCAACCTGCATCGCACCACGGCGGGTTTTCGTTCATCACACGCGCAAAACGGAATTCGAGAACGAGTGCGTCCGGCTCGCCAGCGAGGAAGAACATTGGAAGCTGCTTCCAGAAGACGCGCCGGTCACTCGTCGTTCGCTTTCGGCGATGGAAGTTGCCGGCGAGCGAAGCTTGATTCCCGAAGTTAGAGACAAGCGCACACGTCACCTCGCGCAACTGCTCGTCGAGGCCGCCGCGGGCGGCGCGCACGTGATCGTGGGAGAAGTCGATCATTGCGGCTGCGTCACCGCGCCGGTGTGTGTCACTGACGCCAATCCTTCCATGCGGCTCATGATCGAGGATCACTTCGGGCCCGTCGCAGCCGTTGTGTGCGTGCAGAACGATGAAGAGGCGCTCGCGGCCAACGAGCTTTGCCCTTACGCACTG
This sequence comes from Verrucomicrobiota bacterium, assembly GCA_038205745.1. Lineage (GTDB taxonomy): Bacteria > Verrucomicrobiota > Verrucomicrobiia > Limisphaerales > SIBH01 > JANNGC01. The sequence continues at coordinate 25,167 of JBBRBM010000066.1, forward strand.
GGTGCCAGCATCTTTTCCCGCGACGCGTCTGCTGCACGCGCATTCGCCGCGCGCATCAACGCCGGCAACATCGTCATCAACGACGTTATCGTGCCGACGGCCGACCCGCGCGTGCCGTTTGGCGGACGCAAGCAAAGTGGTTTTGGCGTCACGCGGGGCGCGGAGGGTTTGATCGAGTTGACGCATACCAAGGTTGTGATCACCCGCCGCGGCAAGTGGCGTCCGCATTTTTCTCCAACTCGCGACGCGGATGCCGAGTTCTTCACTCAATTTCTCCGCTTCACGCACGCATCGAAATGGCAGGCGAGGCTCAAAGCCTTTTGGTCTTTGATCTCCGCCGCACGGACAAGGAAAACGAAATGAACGACACATCTGAACACATTGGAATCATTGGCGGAGGACTGGGCGGCCTCGCCTCGGCCTGCACGCTGGCCGCCCGCGGACATCGGGTGATTTTGTTCGAGCGCAACGACTGGCTCGGCGGGAAAGCCGCGGTGCTGGAACGCGACGGATTTCGTTTCGACATGGGCCCGACGATCCTGACGCTGCCCTCCGTGTTGCGCCGGATTTTCGCGGAGGCCAATCGGTCGCTCGAAGATTATCTCCAACTCATTCCACTGGATCCGCAATGGCGCTGCTTTTTCGAGGACGGCACGACGCTGGATCTGCTCGAAAACACGGAGCGCATGTGCCGGCTGCTGGGGGAATTCTCGCCGAACAGCGTGGAGGGTTATCGCGCGTTCATGAAGCACGCGGAGAAACTCCACGACATCTCGAATCGATACTTCTTCAACAAACCCATCGGCGGCCTGCGCGACATGTTTGATGCACGCAAAACGTTTCAAGCTGGCACGCTGCGCGATGTGCTTTCCATGCGCATGGGCCGCAGCGTCGCGTCCACCGTGCGCAGCCATGTGCCGGACGCGCGCCTCGCGCAGATGATCGACCACTTCACGCAATACGTCGGCTCCGCGCCGGACCAATCGCCCGCGGTGTTGTGCGGAATCGCCTCCATGCAAACGCAAGAAGGCGTGTGGTACCCGATGGGCGGGACCGGCGCTGTGCCGCGGGCCTTGCGCAAACTGGCGATCGAACTCGGCGTCGAATTTCGCATCGGCACCAACATCACGCGCATTCGATTGCAGGGTGGCAAAGCGAAGGGTGTGGAAACTGATGCGGGGGAATATCTTCCGCTGCGTGCTGTTGTTTCCAACTGCGACAGCGTGCGCACACATCGCGAGTTGTTGGGCGGCGTTCCGTTGAATCGCTTCGAGCGTCGCCGCAAGTATGAGCCAGCGTGCTCGGGTGTGGTGCTCTACCTCGGTCTTTCGAAACGCTACGACCATTTGCTCCACCACAACTTCATTTTCTCACGCGACCCGCATGAGGAGTTTGATTTCATTTATCGGAAGGGCGAGCCCGCGCCTGATCCGACCTGTTACGTCTGCGCGCCGTCCATCACCGAACCGTCCGTCGCGCCGCCTGGCGGTGAAGCGCTTTACGTGCTCGTTCACACACCGTATCTGCGCGGGCACCACGTGTGGCCGGACATGCTGGCGCAGTATCGCCGCGTCATCGTGGAGAAACTCAAGCGCGTCGCCGGGTTGCATGACATTGAGCAACGCATCGTGTGTGAGAACGCGCTCACGCCCCAGGACATCAACGATCGTTATCATGTGTTGAACGGCGCGATTTACGGCCTGGCGAGCCACGGGAAATTTCTCGGTGCCTTCAAGCCGAGCAATCGCAGTCCGAACGTCGCCGGACTTTATCTCGCAGGCGGCTCCGCCCATCCCGGACCGGGAATGCCGATGGCGCTCATGTCCGGTTGGATCGCGGCTGACGCTTTGGACAATGATCACGGCGTATCGTTGCGCTCCGACGAGTCGGAAGGTGAAGCCGTTGCCTGCTGATGAAGCCGCTTGCGAACAAATCAAATCGGAAGCCCGCGCGGATCTCCCCGTTCCTGCTGCGATGGTTCTCGTCCTACGGCGAGCGCTACGTACGCCGGCACTTTCACGCAGTGCGATTGTTGACGCCGCCGCCTGACATCAAAGGGCCGCTCGTGGTGTTCCTGAATCACGCGTCGTGGTGGGATCCGATGGTTTGTCTGCTCCTGCGCAAACGATTCTTCAACGGCCGAAACTCATTCGCGCCCATCGATGCGTCGGCGCTGGAGAAATATTCGTTCTTCAAACGGCTCGGCTTTTTCCCTGTGGAAAAAGATTCGGCGCGCGGCGCGGCGAGTTTTCTCCGGCACGGCGCGGAAATTCTTTCGCAGCCGGATTCTGCGATGTGGCTTACCCCGCAAGGGGACTTTCGCGACGCGCGCGAACGACCGGTGGGATTTCGCGGCGGCCTGGCGCATCTGGCGCAACGCGTGCCGACGGTGACGCTGCTGCCGCTTGCCATTGAATACGTGTTCTGGGAAGAGCGGTTGCCTGAAATCTGCGTAAGCTTTGGCGAGCCGTTCGTTGCCGGGCGCGATGATCTCGGCGTGGATTTTCTCACGGGCTTGTTGGAAAACCGTCTTCAACATGCCCAGGACGAACTGGCCTTTGCCGTCATCCATCGCGACACAGAGCGGCTAAACGTGCTCGACCGCCGATCGAGCGGCGTTGGCGGCATTTACGATTTTTGGCGGCACCTGAAATCGTTGGCGCGTGGCCGGCAGTTTCAACCGGAGCACGGCTCGAAATGAATTCTCGTTCCATGAACCTCGTAGCAGCCGACGTAAGGAGGCTCCATCTGAATTGCTGGAAACGATCAGAGCCTCCTTACGTCGGCTGCTACGGTTCAAGGTGCTGGTGCGGTTACAGTTTCAACCGGTGGCTTTCCACGAACC
>JBBRBM010000067.1:0-27810 GCA_038205745.1 Verrucomicrobiota bacterium
CCTTCGCCCACGTGGCACTCGAGATCGCCCAAAGCGCAATCACCACGGCAAAGCCAAGAGCCGGGAGCAGAAGCCAATCCAGTTTCAGTTTCTTCATAACGAGTTTTGCCTCACGCAAAGCCGCAAAGACGCGAAGAGAAAGAGTTTCAAACTTTGCGCCTTTGCGTCTTTGCGGGAGCAATTCATCAGGCCTTGAGATTGTGAACCGGGAAGCTCTTCGCGTACTCTTCCGGCTTCGACGGATCGAACTTCACTCCGTCAAAGAGCGTTTCCGGATCATTGTTCGCGCCCGCGTGCGTCACGCTGATCTCCTTCATCGCCTCCTCGTAGATGTCCGGACGCATGACCTGCTTCGCGATGCCGTCGTAATCGACCGAGCCGTCCACAAAACCCCAGCGACGATACTGACTGAGAAACCATTTCGCGTACTTGAGCTGCGGGTAGTTGCAGTTGCGGTCGTTAAAGATCATGTAGTTCGCATCGTCCTTCTTGCGGCCATCGCCGAAGTCGTATTTGCCCAACATGCGACCGAGGATCAATTCAGGCGGGCAATTGATGTAGGTCGCCGCGCTGACAATCTTCGCCTGCTCGGGGCGGTTCTCCAGTTTGTCGAGCCACACGCTTGCTTCGTGCAGCGCCTTGAGCACGGCCTTCACGGTGCGGGGATTTTTCTCTGCGAACTCGCCGGAGAAGGCGCAGACTTTCTCGGGATGATCCTTCCAAATGTCCTGTGTGTTCAGCGAAGTGAATCCAATCTTGTCCGCGATCACGCGCGCATTCCACGGTTCGCCCACGCAAAACCCGTCCATCTTGCCGACGCGCATGTTCGCCACCATCTGTGCCGGAGGCACGGTGATGAGTGACACGTCCTTGTCCGGATTGATGCCGCCCGCGCCCAAATAATAACGCATCCACATGGCATGGGTGCCTGGTGGGAACGTCATCGCGAAGGTGAGTGGTTCCTTCTTCTTGTTTGCCGCCTCGACGAACGGCTTCAAAGCCTTCGGATCGTCCGTCACTTTCCCGAGAAAATTCCTGGCGAGCGAGATGGACTGCCCGTTTCGATTCAACAGCCAGGGAATGACCATCGGCTTCTTCGGCGAACCAAGCAGCCCCATCGTCGAGGCGATCGGCATTCCGATGAGCATGTGCGTGCCCTGGATGTCTCCGTTGGAAAGCGCGTCGCGAATCGCCGCCCAACTCGCCTGCTTGGCGACGGTCGAGGCGATGCCGTATTTCTTGAACAGCCCCTGCTCGTGCGCGATCACGATGGGTGAACAATCCGTGAGTGCGATCATGCCGAACTTCATTGTCGCCGTTTCGGGCGCGTCACTCGCATAGACATTCCCAAGCCATCCCGCCGGCATGCCGGTCAACAGCGCGGTGGCACCAATCACTTTGGCGCTGTCCTGGAGGAAAGAGCGGCGCGTGAGTTTCATTACAGCATTTCGGCCTCGGACTTCGTTCTTCATGAGTTTTCTTCAACCAACCAATGACCCATTCCGCGCATCCGCGCTTCTTGGCGTTTCATTTGCTCAGGCGAGTTGTTCGTCTCGCTTCACGGCGCGCCCTAGCCGCGAACGTGCCAGTCGTGTGCGAAGCGAAATCGGAAACCCAAACGAAGATTTAATCGCGGCGATGAAATGGATTCATTGATGACACAACCTCTCGATACACGGCAGTTGCGGGCTTTCGTCACGCTGGCGCGGCGCGGCAGTTTCACGCTCGCGGCCAAGGAGCTTCATCTCTCGCAGTCCGCCGTCAGCCATTCGATGAAGGCACTGGAGAATGATGTGGGCTGTCGGCTTTTTGACAGGCTGGGCAAAAAGGTTTTGCTCACGCAGGCGGGCGAGCAGTTGCTCGAACACGCGGACAAGATCATGCGCGAGATGACGGCAGCGCGTGAGTCCATCACCCAGTTGGGGCGCTGGGGCAAGACGCGACTGCGCATCGGCGCGAGCACGACGGCGTGCCAGTATATCCTGCCGGAAGTGCTGCGGGAGTTTCAGAAACAGTACCCGCAGGCGAACGTGCTGATCGAGCCCGGCGACACGCCTCGCGTGTTGGATCTGTTGCGCGCGAACTCGATCGATCTCGCCATCGCGCTCGAACCGAAGCGCGATGATGATTTCGATTTTCATCCGCTCTTCTCCGACGAGATGCACTTCGTGATGGCACCCGTTCATCCGTGGGCACAGGCCGGGCGTGTCACACGCGAGGAGATTCCGAAACAACGCTACGTGCTCTACAACAAGAGCAGCTACACGTACCGACTCGTCGAGGAATACTTCCGCGCCGAAGACATGGTGCTGAACTCCGTGATGCAACTTGGAAGCATGGAAGCAACCAAGGAGATGGTGAAGCTCGGCCTTGGCATCAGCATTCTTGCGCCGTGGATCGCGCGAAAGGAAATCGAGGCCGGCTCACTCGTCGCGCTGCCACTGGGCAAGAGAAAGCTCAAGCGAACCTGGGGAATTCTCCACACGCGCGAGAGACGCTTGAGCATGGCCGAGGAGACATTCGTGAAGCTGAGCACGGCGGCGACGGAGGAACTGGCGGTGGAGCGGCTTGTGGATTGAGCCTCACGCACAGGACGCGAAGCGCGCAAAGCGTGAGAGCGAGAACCGATGGTGCAACTGGGATCACCTCGGCGGCAACGCAAGAGCGCGTTGAATGTCAGCGCAGCGCGCTTTCCTCTTCGGGAAGGAAATTGGCGGACACGACATCCACGTACTCGACGCCTTCGAGCGCCATCAGCCAGTCATGAATCGCCCGCGACTCGCGCTGGTCTCGCGCTTCGACGGCGATCGGAAGCCAGTGATCTTTTACTGCCGCAGCACTGATCGCGGGATGCCCGGCGATGCGCTCGACAGCCGCGGCGCGCGCGGTCGCGTCGTTGCTGAGAGTGACAACAAGCCCGCTCACGACCGAGTCAGGGCACAGTGATAAAGGTGTCTCTGAGTCCACGAGCGCAGCATCCGCCAGGAGCGCCGGAGAGGCTATTCCGGCATTGCCGAGCCATTGCCGTTTATTGTCGTGTGAAAACTGGATTTCGGCTGGGGAATTTGGCCGCCGGATTTCTGGCGAACGCAACTGATGGGGCGCGACGAACAATCTCTGTTTGGCAGCGCGGCGCGCGGCGAAGAAGATTACACGCGTGAACAAAGCAGTGGAGGAAGCCGTCCTCGACCACTCGAACCCCGAGTGGGTCGCGCGTCTGAACAGCGGTCGCGAACACGAAACGCGTTTCATCCACCAATACATGACGCTGAATAACTGCACCGAGTCGGCGGCGCGGTCGGTTTATATCCACGCCTATTCTCACTGGCCAAACACGAGCACGAGCACGTCGTAATTCGCCCGTTGGGAAGGCGCGCTCACTCGCGGAATAGGGAACGTTACAACCGTTCAACCCGAACTCCGAAGTTGGAGTGGGTGGCACGGGCGACTCGCCCGTGCCGTTCGGCCACTGGCCGGACGGAAGGGAAGGCGCGTGGACTTGGTGGGAACGGCACAAAACAATGCGCATGTCCTCCTCCGTACCGCGCGGCTGGTAGCCGCGCGGCACAGGCAGGTTGCCTGTGCCACCCGGCGGCTGCGCCGCCGCTACTTCGGAATTCGGGTTCAACGCGCTTTGAATTGCTTGGCGAGGGAAACTGGGGCCCTGGACGATTGCGCTCACCAATCGTCGCACCAACCAGGACTTGTCGCTGCGTCGCCCAACGAAAGACGAAGGAACGCTGTCATCCACCCAAGTACGCGCTCTTCACTTTTGGATCCTGCCGCAAGGCGGCGGCGGTGTTCTGCAGAATGATCCGGCCCGTTTCCAGCACGTAGCCGTAGTGGGAAATTTCCAACGCTAGGTTCGCATTCTGTTCCACGAGCAGGATCGTGATGCCCTGCTTCTGGTTGATCTCCACAATCGCTTTGAAGATGTCCTTCACCAGCTTGGGAGCGATGCCGAGGGACGGTTCATCGAGCATGAGCAATCGCGGCCGGCTCATGAGCGCGCGGCTGATCGCAAGCATCTGCTGCTCACCGCCAGAGAGCGTGCCGGCGATTTGTTGCTCACGTTCCTTGAGTCGCGGAAAAATGCTGAACACATAATCGTGCGATTGCGCGATTTGCCCTTTGTCGCGAATCAAATACGCGCCCATGCGCAAATTTTCGGCGACCGTCAGGTTCGCGAAAATCATTCGCCCCTCGGGCACATGCGCGAGACCGCGTGCCACGAGTTTGTGCGCGGCACAGTTGGTCACGTCGGCGCCATCGTATTGCACCGATCCGGACGCCGTCTTCACCAACCCCGAGATGGCACGCAACGTCGTGCTCTTCCCTGCTCCATTGCCACCGATGAGCGTGACGATGTCGCCTTGCTTGAGGTCGAAGGAAATGCCGTGGAGCGCGGCGATGACACCGTAATTCACCGCCAGTTCTTTCACGGCGAGGAGGGTCGGACGGTTGTGGGTCGTGGCAGGCATCGCTTTAACACGCCACGTGTTCATCACCGAGATACGCCTCAATGACTTTGGGATTGCAACGCACCTGGCCTGGCGCGCCTTCCGCGATCTTCACGCCGTAATCCAACACGACGATGCGTTCACAGATGCCCATCACCACCTGCATGTCGTGTTCGACGAGTAGCACGGCGATTTGGAACTCATCCTTGATGCGGCGAATCAACTTCGACAGCTCCGCCTTTTCTGTCGGATTCATTCCCGCGGCCGGTTCATCAAGTAGCAGCAGCTTCGGCTGTGTTGCCAGTGCCCGGACGATTTCGAGACGACGCTGGTCCCCGTATGGCAAAGACGTCGCCGGTTCAGCGCGAAAACGGGTGAGGTTGAAAATATCCAACAATTTTATCGCTTCCGCTTCCACCTCAGTCTCCTCCTGCGTGAACAAGCGCCCACGCCACAGCGCTCGCGCCAAGCCATGCGTGCGATGCAGCAGGATTGCCGTGCGCACGTTGTCGAAAACGCTCATTGATGGAAACAGACGGATGTTCTGAAACGTCCGCGCGATGCCGCGCTGCGTGATCTGGTGCGGCTTCAAATCGGCCAGCGGTTCGCCGCGAAAACGGATGGTCCCTTCCGTCGGTTGATAAACACCCGTCACGAGATTGAAGACGGTTGTTTTGCCAGCGCCGTTTGGGCCGATGAGTCCGACGAGTTCGTTATCGCCGATCTCCAGACTCACTTCCGAAAGAGCCGTGAGGCCGCCGAAGCGAATTGTCACGCGATCCAGTTGCAGCGCAATCGTGCTCATGCTTTGCCGACCGGCGCCTTGCCGAACGTGAACAAACCCTGCGGGCGCAAGAGCATCAGGAGGATGATCAACAGCGAGTAAATGATCATCCGATAATCCGCGAAGGTGCGGAGGAATTCTGGAAGCAGAGTCAGAACGACGGCCGCGATGATCACGCCCGCCGTCCGTCCCATCCCACCCAGAATCACCATCACGACAATGTCGATCGACTTCATGAAATCGAAGCCACCGGGTGAGAGGAAAGATTTGTGATGCGCATACAAACCGCCGGCGATTCCGGCAAAGAACGCGCCGATCACGAAGGCGATCACTTTGTAGCGCGTCGGGTTGACGCCCATGGCGCTGGCCGCCACTTCATCGTCATGCACCGCTATGAAGCCGCGGCCGTAAGTCGAGTTCACCACGGTCGCGATGACATACACCGTCACCGCCGCAAGACCGAACGCCCATCCGATGTTCGTTAAACTGGCGATACCTTTCATGCCGCTGGCGCCGCCCATGTTTTCGAGCGCGCGCGCGAAGCCAGTGTCGCCGAAATTTCGCGACAGCGTGTCCGTCGTCTGAAGAACCACGCGAATGATCTCGCCGAAGCCCAACGTCACGATCGCAAGATAATCGCCGCGCAGACGCAACGTGGGAACACCAACTCCGAGGCCGGCCACAGCGGCAACAAGTCCGCCAATGAGCAATGCAATCGCGAATACAACTTCACCGGTGAACGGCGAGCCAAGCGCACTCGACATCGCCCACGTCACGGATGCGGCTACGTAAGCGCCGACAGCCATGAAGCCACCGTGTCCGAGACTGAACTGGCCCGTGTGACCGTTGATGAGATTGAGGCTGACGGCGAGGATGATGTTGATGCCGACGTCCGTCGCAATGCCGAGATAATAGCGATTGAAGTGCGCGGAGAAATACGCCGCCACCGCAGCGGCAGCGATGGCGAGGAGAAGGTAGCGTTTCGCGCCAGCACCCATCAGACTTTCTCCGTTTTCATTTTGCCGAGAAGCCCGGCGGGGCGAAACAGCAGAATCAAAATCAAGATCGCGAACGCGATGCCATCGCGATACGGCGAGATCGCTGGAATGCCGCCGGCAATCGTCTCAACAATGCCGAGTAGAATTCCACCCAGCGCCGCGCCCGGAAGATTACCGATCCCACCGAGCACTGCTGCGACGAATGCCTTCAGGCCTGTCTGCACGCCCATGAGCGGCTCGATGCTCGAGTAGTTCATCGCGAACAGAATTCCGCCGGCTGCCGCAAGCGCGGAGCCAAGCCCGAACGTGAATGAGATGATGTTGTTGATGTTCACGCCCATGAGCGCCGCGGCCTGTTGGTTGAATGACACCGCACGCATGGCGGTTCCGACTTTGGTTTTCTGAACGATGAACGTGAGAGCAACGAGCAACAGGATGGTCGTGACAAACACGATGACCTGATTGGTGCTCACAACAAAGCCGCCCAGATGCCATGTCGTGATGGGAAGCAAATCAGGAAAGCTCCGCGGCGCCGCACGGAAAACGAGCCTGTGCTGGCAGGAGTATTCAATGAAGAGCGATACGCCGATCGCGGTAATCAGCACCGTCAATTTCGGCCGATTGCGCAGCGGACGATACGCGAGAAACTCGATGAGCATGCCGAGGGCGGCGCAGATCACCATTGCGAGCAACAGCACCACAAAGCCGCTCAGGTACGATTGCGCAGGAAGGAAACGGTTCACCAGCGGCGCAAGGAAGTAGCCCGCGAACGCACCGAGCATGAAGACATCACCATGCGCGAAGTTGATGAAGCGCAACACGCCATAGACCATCGTGTAGCCGAGGGCGATGAGGGCGTAGATCGCGCCAAGCGCGAGTCCGTTCGTCAGTTGCTGAAAAACTTCTCCCAAAGTGAATTACGGCGAGATGGTCTCAAGAAACGCATACTTGCCGCCTTTAACTTGCAGGATCACGGCTGACTTCGTCGCGTCACGCTGCGCGTTGATCGTGATGCGGCCTGTCACGGCGTCGAAATCTTTCGTGGCCGCAAGTGCGTCGCGAAGCTTCGGACCGTCAGTGGCACCCGCGCGTTTGATTCCGTCGGCGAGCACGATCGCGGAATCGTAACCACACGCAGCGAGGGCGTCCGGCGTCTTGCCGTTCCAGCGTTTGCGATAGTTCTCGACGAACTTCTTGCTCACCGACGAACCGACGTCGGGATGATAATGCGTCGAAAAGTAATGACCTTCAACGGCATCCTTGCCGATCTCCACGAGCTTCTCGGATTCCCAACCGTCACCGCCGAAGAGCGGAACATTCAACCCGAGTTGCTTGGCTTGAATGGCAATGAGCGCCACGTCGGTGTAGTAGCCGGGGACGAAGACACCATCGGGATTTGCGCCTTTGATGGATGTGATCTGCGCTTTAAAATCCTTGTCACCGCCGTTGAAATCGAGCTCGGAAACAATCTGGCCGCCGTTCTTCACGAACTGTTCCTTGAAAAACTTCGCCAGGCCTTTGCTGTAATCGCTCTTCACGTCAGTGAACACGGCAACCTTCTTTGCCTTGAGAGTTTTCGTGGCGAAGTTCGCCATCACCGTGCCCTGAAACGGATCGATGAAGCAGACGCGGAAAATGTAATCACCCGTCTCGGTGACTTTCGGATTCGTCGATGACGGAGAAATCATCGGGATTTTGTTCTGCTGACAAATCGGCGCCGCTTCGAGCGATCGGCTCGACGCTACCTCGCCCAGCACCGCGATGACGCCATCGCGTGAAACAAGTTTGTTAACTACAGTGGCCGGTTCTCCGGCTTTCGACTGCGTGTCTTCAGTGAGCAGTTCCAGTTTCTTGCCGAGCAATCCACCCGCGGCGTTGATCTCCTCGATCGCCATCAACGTGCCTTCGTGCGAAGAAATGCCGAACGTCGCTTCCTTGCCCGTGAGCGACGCAAACTCGCCGATCTTGATCACGTTCGCATCGACGCCCTTGTTGCAGCCGGCCAGTGCCAGCACGAGCGGGAGCAGCAAAGCATAAATTCGTTTTGTCATAGTTGAAGTGTCCGGCTGATCGCCGCCGAACCGTAGTTGAACGCTCCGCGCGATTTCAACACTCAAAGGCAACCCATTGACGCGCGGGCCTGCTGCCGTAGCGTTCGACCCACATGAAAATTCAGGCACTCGATTTGTCGAAGCGTCCGCCGCGCAGCCCGCGCGTGCGGCTGGGTGGCTACGCGATTCTCCCGCGCATGTTGGACAAGGGACGCGCCGCGATCGCCGCCACCATTGGCGAATACAAATACGCGTGCCCGCTGGACGAGCAGTTCCTCGATTACGCCGGCGTGAATCCTGACGCGTTGCGCAAGCAGCTCGCTTTGGGAAAAGGCGATGGCGAAATCCTGGAATGGATCAAGAGCAACTCGCGTCATCCGCGCACGGAGCCGGAGATTCTGGCATGGTCATGTCTTCAGGATCAGCGCGCGCCGGGCAACGTGGATTCGCGCGAATATTTTCACGGCCTGCACAAACAGCTCGCGCCGCATCGCACCGACATCACGTCGTGGTTTGATCTGCTTGATGTGGATGATTTCCTGAGCTACGGCGGCAAGCCGTGACGCAACTCCGAAAACAAAATGGCGCGCAGCCTTGCGGTTGCGCGCCATAACCCTGCCCGCAATTATTCAGCAGCCCAAAGTGTCAGCGAGTCTTTGTCTTTGATGAAGATGCGATTTCCCGACGCAACGGGATACGCGTGGGTCTGTCGTGTTGAACTGCAATGAGGCGTCCGGGTTGTTCCAAAGTTCCTTGGCCGTGAATTTGTCGCCGTCCTTCTCAAGCTTGAGCGCCTTAACACTGCCGCCCGAAACGATAATCGTGTCTCCATCAACAATGGGCGTCGCCGCCTTGTAACGACCACCGCCGCCCTGCGGCGCAGCGACATCTTCCCGCGCGAGTTTTCCATCCGCGGCATTCACCGCGACAATTTTGGCCTCAGTTTGCGCAACGATCAGTTTCGTCCCTTGCCCTGCGGAATGGCCGGCCGTGTGAAGCACTCGGGAAAGGCGCGGGGATTCTCGCGATACCAGCCGAGCCACGCCGCAAGCAGTCCCGCGCCACGCAATTCGCGCAACCCCTCATGAGCCAGTTGCCCGAAATCCCACGGACCCAACAGAAACCAATCACCAGCGCGGCCACCATCGTCATTCGTCCCCAAAACAACATCCGCCGGGCGAAACTTGTTTTCACCCGGCGGACTTGTCGCGCCAAAAAGGCTGACGCGCAAACTAGACTTTCCAATCGCCGCGATGCGGCACGTCGAGCCACTCGGCTTTACCGCCCTCGACGAACACGTTCTTCGACGGATCCCATTTCATGTGGGCCTGATGATAATACGCGAGGTTCACCAGGTGACAGACGATCACGGAACGCGCGCCGACTTCAACGTCGCAGATCGGTTTGCTGCGCTTCTTGATGGCGTCGAGCCAGTCCGTCTTATGATCGGAACTCTTGTAGAGCTTGATCTTCGCATCGGCCAGATACTGCTTCTCGGCTTCTGCGTGGGACTCCATCTTCTGCTCGCCCATCGTCAGCTCGAACTTGCCGCGATTCACCATGACTTTTCCCTTGCTGCCGAAAAAGACCACGCCCGGTCCATTCTTGTGAATCACTTCCGTGCCGTTCGCGTATTTGTAGCGCACGCCGTGGTTCGCCTTTGGATTCTCAACCGGGATGATTTCAACCGGCCCGCTCGCATCCATGCCCATGCCCCATTGCGCGATGTCGAAGTGGTGAGCGCCCCAGTCGGTGACCATGCCGCCGCCAAATTCGCGGTAATCCCGCCAGCCGGGGAAATGCTTATGAACACCGCGCGGGCTGAGTTTCGAATGATAACCGCGTTTCGCCGACGGCCCGAGCCACATGTCCCAATCGAGTCCCGGCTCCATTTCTTCGGTCGGCAGATCACACGGCCTGCCCGGGCCTCCGACGGAGACTTCGATGGTCTTGATGTCACCGATCACACCGTTCTGAACCAGCTCGCACGCGACGCGAAACTCACGCGATGAACGCTGCATGGAGCCCACTTGAAACACGCGATTGTTCTTCCGCACCGCGGCCACGAGGCTCTTCGCCTCGTGGATCGATTCGGTGAGCGGCTTCTCGCAATACACGTCTTTGCCCGAGTTCACCGCCGCAATGGCGATGTAGGCGTGCCAGTGATCCGGTGTCGCAATCACGACGGCGTCGATGTCCTTGCGGTTGATGATCTCGCGGAAGTCGTTGTAGGCGGCGCAGCCTTTGTAGTTCGCGCCGGTCTGCTTGGCGTAATGGTCTTCAGCCGTTTTCTTGGCTGCCTCGCGGCGCGTGGTGTCCACGTCGCACACGGCCACGACCTGGGTTTCCTTCTTGCCAAGAAATCCACCCATCAGGCCACGCATCTGCGTGCCCATGCCGATGCATCCGATGGAGAGGCGATCGTTCGGCTTCACGTCCGCCGCCCAGATGTGCGACGGCAGAATGAAGGGCGCGCTCGCGGCAGCGGCGGCGGCAGTGGAGGTGCGGAGAAAATCACGGCGGGTGAAACGGGTTTGTTTACTCATAGTTCTGTTCTCTGACGCAGGAGCACGTCGGTCTGTGGAAACTTTTTTCATCCACGGAATACAAAGAAGACATGGAAAGAACATCTGTTGTCCTCCTCCGTGTATTCCGTGTATTCCGTGGTCCACATCGGAATTGAAATGTTGACGCTGGAAACATTGGCTGAACTCGCCGACCGCAATCGCGACGCCCTGAAGGCGAATGTGCGCGAATTCGCGATCGGCGGCGAACTGTTCGCCTGGAACTCACGGCCCGCCGTAATGGGTGTGATCAACCTCTCCGCCGACTCCTGGTATCGCGAGAGTGTTTGTCTTTCGGCGGAAGCAGCAATTCAGCGCGGCGCGATGCTGCACGCCCAGGGCGCGCGAATCATCGACATTGGAGCCGAATCCACGCTCGCCAACGCCGCGCGAGCAGACGACGCGTTACAACGCTCGATGCTGCTGCCCGTCGTGCGCGAACTGCGGGCACGCAAAATTTTGGTCTCCGTGGAAACGTACAGCCCGGCGGTGGCGAGAGCGTGTCTGGAGGCGGGCGCCAATGTCTTGAATCTCACCGGCACCGCAAACACCGATGAGATGTTTCGACTCGCTGTCGCGCACGAAGCCGCAGTGATCGTGTGCTACGTGGAAGGCGAACACGTCCGCGCCGTCGGTGACTTTGATTTGTCGTCCGATCCGATCCCGCGGATGCGCGATTACCTCGCGCGGGAGGTGGAAGTCGCGGCGCGAGTTGGACTCGAACGCGTGCTGATCGATCCTGGCCTTGGCTTCTATTACCGCAATCTCCAGGACAGCAGTGTGCGCGTGCGTCACCAGATGAACGTGTTCTTGAACACTTTTCGGCTGCGAACGCTCGGCGTCCCGGTGTGCCACGCCCTGCCCCACGCGTTCGAATTCTTCCGCGACGAAGTGCGTTGCGCTGAACCGTTTTTCGCTGTGCTCGCAGCGCTGGGGAAAACCGACTTGTTCCGCACCCACGAAGTGCCGCGCACGCGCGCGGTAATGGACACGCTTGCGGCGTTTTAGCGGCTGGGGCCAATAGCCGACCGTGCTCGATCCCACGCCTTTGACTGCAACACGCTGACCATCACGCAGGCCAAGACGTTCCGCTGCATCTGCATTGATGGCGCTGACCGCCGCGCCCGAATCGAAGATAAAGTTGAGCGGCGTCTGAGATTGAGGCGACGTGACTGTGAGCCAGATGAAGCCCTCGCGGTAATCGAGGGGAAACTCCGCATCGATCGCGGCCTTACGGTCGTCCGCGACGCAAGCAACCGCACAAAGCGGGAAAAAAATGATGCAACCCAAGCGCACTGACATGGAGCAAAGATGATACCCCGGCCATTTGCCTTCAGAACGTCCCGACAGCGCGCATTGGTCGGCACGCTCTCGTCCAACTGGGCAAACTTCAACAGCTCGAACACGGAGAGAGCGCAGGCACTGCGGACCTTTTACGGACGGCGACGGCGGAGCGTGTCAACCGGCTGCGGCTTCACAGGGCAAGAAGTGCGCGCCAATTGTCGTGAATGTCGCGCAACGCCTGGAGGTAAATACTTTGAGTCGCATTCCGATCGCGGCGCTTTTGCAAAACGTCCGACAGACCTTCATCTCCGGCCTCGTAACGAGCTTCGGCCGCACGCAAGACAAGGTCGGCGCGTGGCAGGATTTCTTTCTCCAGCATCTGAGCGGAGTCCAGCGCGGCGAGTAGTTTCGCGCGCGCCTCATGAAAGCGTTGCGTCGTCGCATTTCGGACGGACGCAACGCGAGCTTCGGCGGACGAGGCTTCAGCAACGGCAGCACGGACTCGTGCTCCGGGCCGGCTGAACAGCGGAATCTGAAATCGCACCCCGGCATCAAAGGCGTCCTGCCGCGTCTCCTGGAGCCGACGATAAAACAAATCAAAGTTGATGTCCGGAATCCGTTCCCCCTTCGCCAACTGAACGCGGGCCTGCTGCGCTGCCAGTTCGCTTTCGGCCACGCTCACGGCAGGGTTGTTCGTCAATCGCGCGGTCATGCTTCCAATGGCAGGAAGCGCCAGGGCGTCGCCCAATGCGCCTTTGAGTGACATGATTTGGAAACGACGGCCCAGGGCGGCGCTGAGTTCAGACGTTGCGAGACCGCGCGCCGCGTCGGCAGCATTCATTTCCAAGCGCGCCTGGAATTCATCCATTTCTGCTCGCGCCAAATCTTCACGCAATACATCGCCCGCCTCGACACGCGCCTTCGTAATGCGCGTAGTGCTTTGCGCTGCCGCGAAATTATTGCTGACCGCGTTTGAGGCCGCTTCGAAATAAAGCGCCGTGGCGAACGCCGCATGAGCGCGGCCTCGCACTTCTCGTGTCCTCAGTTCGGCGCGAGCGCTTGCTGCATCGCTTTCGCGCCGGGCCACATCTCGCGCGGCGGAAAGACGGCCTCCGAGCGGCACGGTTTGAGAAACGCCGCCGACATACTCGGCGGAATCGGAAGTGCGGCCTTTGATCGGCGCGCTTTCGATTCGTGCGACCGCCTCTGGATTTGGGAGACGCCCTGAAGATGCCGCGCGCGACTTGGCGGCGTCGGCAAGCCAACGTGTTTCCGCAAGGTCGGGACTGTGTTGCTCCGCCAGTTCAATCGCCCGTTCGAGAGTTAGCCCTTCGATGCGTTCCGGCATGGAGGTCTGCGACCTGGCAACTGCCAGAGCCACAATTACCAACAGCGCAGTGACAAGCATTCGCTTCATTTTTCCTCCTCAAAGTTTGATTCCGAATTTGTGCAGCACGGCCACGAGCGCGCCGTAGCAGGCCAGCATCACGGCGATGGAAGCACCCAGGCTCGCGTAGAAATTCCATTTCGCACGCAGCAACAATGGCAGCACGATGAACAGAGCCAGTGACGGCAGCACGAGCCAGAAGATGCTCGTGGCGAGGCGCGCGATCTTCTCGGTGTCCTTGGTGTCGATGTAGAGCCAAATCATGCCGAGCACCGACACGAGCGGCAGCGATGCGAGCAGTGCGCCGATGAAGGAACTGCGTTTGGAAATCTCCGCAACGGCCACGATGAGCGTCGCCGAGATTAAGACCTTGATGACGTATTGAGTCATACAGCTTCTCTTTCTTTTCCGAGTTCAACCGGTTTGCCGAAGCGCAGATATAGCGCGGGCACCACCAGCATGTTCAGCAGCATCGACGTGAGCAGGCCGAACAGGATCACAATCGCCATCGGCGTTTGGATTTCGTTGCCGGGCTTGCCGCCGCCGAGTGCGAGCGGAATCAGCGCGAGGCCCGCTGCCAGTGCCGTCATCAGAATCGGCGCGAGGCGCTCCATCGCGCCACGGAAGACCGCTTCGCGGAAATCAGTGACGCCTTCGTGTTCCTGCAAATAGCGAATGTGCGAGACGAGCATGATGCCATTGCGTGTGGCGATGCCGAACACCGTGATGAAGCCGACGAGCGATGCGATGGAAAGAATTCCTCCCGAGATGAACACTCCGACAACGCCACCGATAAGCGCCAGCGGAAGATTCAACATGATAAGAATGGCATCGCGGGCAGAGCGGAAAGCGAGGTGCAGGAGGAAAGCGATGCCGATGCCGACACCGATACTGAGCAAGCCGAGCAGCTTGTTTGCTTCGCGGGCGCTCTCGAACTGGCCGCCATACTCGACGCGGTAGCCTTGCGCTGCCGAAACGATCGGGTCCACGCGCTTGCGCACATCATTCACGACTGAAGTCACGTCGCGGCCGGCCACGTTGCACATCACGACCATCTTCCGCTCCACCTGTTCGCGGTTGATGGTGTTGGGGCCGGTTTCCCGGCGCACGACCGCGACGGTCTTCAACGGAATCTTTGCGCCGCCCGGCGTATCGACCAGCACGTCATTCAACTCTTCCGGCCGATGCGGACGGTCTTCGCCAAGCTTCACCACGAGGTCGAAAGAGTTTTGCCCTTCGAGCACGCGAGAAACGGTGACGCCTTGCAGTGCCGCTTCAAGCGTCCTCGCCACATCGCGAACGAGAAGACCGTGACGCGCCATTTCGTGGCGATTGAAGTGGACCTTCACGATTGGAATCTCCAGTTGCTGTTCGAGCGACAAGTCCACAACTCCGGGCACCGCCTCCATCTCTTTGCGCGCCTGCTCGCCGAGACTGCGCAGTTTGCTGAAATCGGTTCCGAAAATCTTCACGGCCACATTCGCGCGCGTGCCGGAAAGCATGTGATCGATACGATGGGAAAGCGGCTGGCCAATCGTCACGTTCATGCCGGGCACGAGTGAAAAGTCTTTGCGCAGTGCGCCGAGAAATTCCTCCTTGCTCCGCTTCTGCATCTTCAACGAAACATCGAGTTCAGCCGACTCGACACCTTGTGCGTGTTCATCGAGCTCAGCGCGACCCGTGCGACGCGCGACCGACACGACTTCGGTATGCTCAAGCAGTGTTTTTTCCACGACGCGGCCCAGCTCGTCCGATTGCGCGAGCGAAGTTCCCGGAAGCGTCACGGCGCTGATCGTCAGAGAACCTTCATTGAACTCCGGCAGAAACGCGCGGCCCATGAAAGCGACGCCCACCAGCGCGGCCACGAAAAGAACCAGCGCCGGAACCGTGACGGCCCACGGATGTTTGAGCACAGGATTGAGAATGGAACAGTAACGTTCCTTCAACCAATGAACCGTGCGCGGCTCACGGCCTTCGCGGACAATCTTGCTCCGAGGCAGCAGCATCAGGCAGAGCACAGGCGTCACTGTCACCGCAACGATCAGCGACGCGAGCAATGCGACCACGTACGCTTCGCCGAGCGGTTTCAACAATCGGCCTTCGACGCCAGACAGAAAGAAGATGGGCGTGAAGACGAGCACGATGATGAGCGTGGCGAACAGGATGGAATTCCGAATCTCGACGCTCGCGTGATAAACCACATGGAAGGCTGATTTGCGTTGCGCCTCCGGCAACGTCGAGTTTTCGCGCAGACGGCGGAAGACATTTTCTACATCGATGACGGCATCATCCACCAGCGCGCCAATGGCGATGGCCATGCCGCCGAGCGTCATCGTGTTAATGGTGGCGCCAAACGCTTTCAACAGCAGAACCGTTGTGACGAGCGAGAGCGGAATGGCGAGGACGGTGATCAGAGTCGCGCGCCCGTTGGCCAGGAACACGAGCACGATGATCACCACCAAAATGCCGCCGTCGCGCAAAGCGTGCGTCACATTCCGCACCGCGATGGAAATGAAATCGGCCTGCCGAAAGATGTGACGATTGATCGTCATCCCGGTCGGCAGCTTCGACGAAATGTCGTCGAGAACTGTATCGAGTTGCTTCGTCAGTTGTAGCGTGTTGGCACCCGGCTGCTTCTGAATTCCGAGAATCACGGCCGGATTCATGTTGGCCGACCCTTCGCCTCGCTTCGGCGCAGCGCCGATCACGACTTCCGCGATGTCCGCAATGCGGGTCGGAGTTCCATTGGTTGCAGACACGACAGTGCTCGCGATGTCTTCGAGCGTGCGCACACGGCCCACACCGGTGACGAGGTATTCCGCGCCGCCCGTCGTGATGAAACCAGCGGAGACGTTTTCGTTGGCCGACGCCAACGCGCCTGTGACCTGGTCGAGGGTGACGCCGTAGGCGAGCAGTTTTTCCGCGGACACTTTCACTTGATACTGCTTGGTGTCGCCGCCAATGGGCGTGACTTGCGACACGCCCGCGACGGCGAGCAACCGACGCCGAATGACGGTCTCGGCAGTCGTGCGCAGTTCGATGGCGCTGTGTTTCTCCGACGTGAGCGAGATGAAAAGGATTTCGCCCATGATGGAACTCACGGGCGCGAGGATGGGACGTTCCACTTCGGGCGGCAGTTCGTTCGCCACCAAAGTAAGCTTCTCAGTCACGACCTGGCGCGCGGCCATGATGTCCGTTCCCCAATCGAATTCGACCCACACGACCGAGATGCCGACGGCGGTCGAAGAACGCACGCGCCGCACGCCGGAAGCGCCGTTCATCGCAGCTTCGATGGGAAACGTAATTTGGCTCTCAACTTCTGTGGGAGCCATTCCGTGCGCTTCGGTGATGACCGTCACCGTTGGCGCGGTGAGATCAGGAAAAACATCGACCGGCATCCGCACCGCCGTGTAGCTCCCGACGCAAAGCAAAACGAACGCCGCCACGAGCACGAGCGCGCGATTGCGCAGCGACCAATGAATGAGCCTGTCGATCATGGATGAAGGGTTGTTGGCAGAATAATGGGTGGCAGAATAATGTTTTTTTGGGAGAGGGATTGAGCGGTGCTCAAGCCGAAGTGTTCAGCGTTGGTCAAAAAGGTCTTCTCAGTTTTCCTCCGTATGATTTTGCCACCCATCATTCTGCCAACCCCTCCCGAGTGATGGTCGCGAATTCGATGTTCGCGTGGTTGAGATTGATCCACTGCACCGCGCGCAGACGCGTGTGCGACAAGAAGCGCCGCTGGTGTTCTCGCATCTCCTCCCACGCCCGGGTTATCGCAGTGCAGGCGAACGCCACGTCTTCATTGAGCAGACAGACGAGCTGTGTGCCGATAGCCGCGCCACCGTCAAATACCTCCACGCCGCGGCACATGCGCGCCGCGCCGCCAAAGAAATGGATAATGGCTTCGCGGTAGAGCGCGACTTCGAGGTAAGCGCCCCAGTCGGCCAGCAATTCAAGGAAGACAGATTTCAGCCGCCCACTATCGGCGTCCAACTCGCGCCAGCCTCGGTCCACAAATCGGAATTGCTTGCGCGCGGCTTCCTCCAGCGTCGTCGAGACGAACTCATGCTGGACACGGTGCGGGCGCAGATTGATGAGGAGCGCATGACGCAGACCGGCGAGGAACAAATAGTGCAGGGTCTGGGCCTGATGCGCGCTCACGAGGACTTCGGCGGTCTTAACTTCAAGCGGCACACCGCGGCCGAAGAGAAGGTCCATGAAGTAGTCCTTCGCAAAGTCCAAGTGGGTCGCGCGGAGCCGCACTTCCGCTTCGACCGGACTGATGCCGCGTGTCACGCAACGGGCGGCGATGAGTCGTTTGAACAAAGTTTCGTCCAGCAACCGGCCATACTCGTTGTGAACATCGAACGCCACACCCAGCACCTGATGCGCGACGACGTGAAACTCCTCCTGCGAAAACACGCGGATGGGGGAATCAATGTGAATAGGCATACGATCGAATGATTGGCAGAATCATCGGTGGCAGAATGATGTTTTCTGGGGAAGTGGGTTGAGCAGTGCATGGAGAGATTTTTCAGCTCTGGTGAAATAGGTCTGGTCAGTTTTCTTTTTCATAGTTTTGCCACCCATCATTCTGCCAACCCTCAATGCGCGTGCCCGTGTGCGGGAATCACGGAGGACACCGACACGAGGCGAATGGCATACGCGCCTTTCGTGACCACGCGTTCGCCTTCGCTCAGCCCCTCTTTGATTTGCACCCAATTGCCGTCTCGAATGCCCAGTGTCAGGGTGCGCTTCTCAAACGTTTCGCCCGCCACTTGCACGAACGCGACGAACTGGCCGTCCTCCTCGACAATGGCTGAGTCGGGGACGGCCAGCGCGTTCTCGGCGTGCGCCGTTTCCACGTGAAGTGTCACCGCTTCGCCAACGCGCAAGCGGCCATCAGCGTTCGGCAACTCGTAAATGAGCGGCAGTGTGCGCGTTTGCGTGTCCACTTGAATCCCTGCGAACACCAGCAGCCCTTTGCCCTCGCCGAGAATCGGCTGAAACTTTCCGCGTTCGGCTGACAGCTCATAGCTCGCGCCTTTCGCGCCGCTCAAACGCCGTGCGTCCGCTTCGGGAACTTTTGCTTCGATGAACACGATGCGTGCGTCGAGAATCGTGAAGAGCGTGCGCTCGGAAGAAATGTATTCTCCCACAGCCACGCCGAGTTGACTGACGACTGTGCCCGCTATTGGCGCTTTCAATTCCAGGACAGGCTGCCCGCCATTCGTCTTCGCGCCGAGGCCGGTCGTGACACTGCGATACGTCGCCTGCAACGAGAGTGCGGCGTTGTAGTTCGCTTGTGCGGTTTTCAGCGCGAACTCGGCTTCCTGCACTTCGCGCTGCGTCTTGGCTTCCGCTTTGCCGAGAGCGTCGATGCGCTTGAAGGCCAAGTCAGTTTGTTCGAGCGCGAGCCTGGTGCGCGTGACTTCAGCTTCCGCTCCAACCATCCGCGCGCCGATTTCGGAGAACGAAGGTTGCAGTAGTGCGAGCGTTTGTCCTGCTTCCACTTTGTCGCCGATTACCGGCAACGCTTTGCCTTCCACCGGCAACAAACGCCCCGCAATGGGAGCATTCACGGACGCGAGCAAGCCAGGCTTCGCCGTCACGGTCGCGGGCACACGCACCCGCTCAACGAGCGTGCGCTTCGTCACCGGCTCCGCTTTCGACAAGATTTTCCATTGCTGCTCTTTCAGGAAGCTGATGCCTTCCGGCGCTTCGGGGAACTCGGCGTGCGCCGATTTGTGTGTGTCCGCAAAGACTTCAATGGTCCCGAGAGAGATCGTCTTGTCCTGAACCACGACCTGCACCTGCCACTTGCCCGACTGTGAAAACGTGAGGCCGGGCAGATAAATTCCCGCACGCGCGGGCGCTGCCTGGAGATGTTCGACCGGCGCGCCGCCGTTGTGCTGAAGCAGAAACTTCACCGGCCCTTCGCGGCGCGGTTCCAGCGTCTCCAAATCCGTCACGTGAGTAACGAACGTCATCGGCTTGCCGGCCACTGGCGCCTTGTATTCGGCGAAGATTTCATAGCCGTTGGTCCAAGCCGTGATCTGCGCGCTCTTCTCGTCGTGCTTGTGACCCTCTTCGCCGTTGTGCGCGTGCCCACCGTCCGAGTCACCGCGCCCCGAGCGGTTGCAGGAAGTGAGCGTGGCCACCGTTGCAACCGCAGCGAACACAACACCTGAACTGAAGGCTTTAGTGCGCACGGTGCATCGACCCTTTCGGGAACGCGACCTTCACGTCCTGGAAGGTTTTACCCTTCAGGGTGATGGAAGGAATGACAGCGTTGAAGTTGGTCGCAGTCTTCACCCAATCCGCCGTTCCTTCAAACAAGCTGGATTCCTTCGCCAATGGTTTTCCTGCGATCGGCACACGCTGGAAAGTCAGGCGCTCCTGCTTGTCACCGATCGTTGCAACCATGTCGAACGACGTTTCGGGGACGTTCACGTAATTCTCGACATGTCCATCAAGCAAGTACGCCTGGAGGCGTCCCTTTTCCGCATCGCGAACGAACTCCAGGTGATAGCCGTGCGAGCCAACGACGACAGGCGTCCCACCGTGCGGCGGTCCCTTGAACGCATCCGCAGAATACGAATTGAAAACGCCCAGCGCAGCCGCGAGGCAAATGGTCATCAAAACAAAATGTCTCTTCATAAAATAAAATTGGAAAATGTTTGGCCCCGACTTTCCGGCAGACAATCCGGCGCATCGATGGAGCGTTCACGATGCGAACAAAAATAAACCGGCACGCGTCGCGTGCGGTTCGGCGAAGGAATTAAGCGAGTGGAGGTGAGCGAGGCTGCTCGGGTAGCCGTGGCGGCGGATGCTTCGGTTGGTCTTCGATCCAGCCCAGGTCAGCCGATGACCTTTCGACTGGAGCGAGCACAAACTCCACCACCATTACTAAATCGTGAACGAGAAGCTGCTCTGCCTTGCCCAGGCACTGCGCCGTCGCTGCCAAGCTGTGATCGGCGGCCGGGTGCGGAGAGTGATCGTGGTCCGAATCGTGTCCATGCTCTTCGGCGTGAGCTGCATCACCGTGCTCGTGAGCTTCCAGAACCACATGGACGTGCGCATAAAAAAGGAGAACAAGGTACGCTGCCAAAGCAATCGCGCCGCGCCAGCGCAGCCAAAGTGCTTTATGTTCTCTCGTTCTCACAATTGAGCCGGCTCCTTCCGACCCGCGCTCATCTTCAGGAGAGGCGTTGCTGGCGCAAGTCTCTTTTCAGAAAGCAAGCTGCTTGGCCAAACAGGAATCGTAACGCGTTGGTTCGTG
The DNA here is from genome assembly GCA_038205745.1 of Verrucomicrobiota bacterium. Taxonomy (GTDB): domain Bacteria; phylum Verrucomicrobiota; class Verrucomicrobiia; order Limisphaerales; family SIBH01; genus JANNGC01. The sequence goes on from JBBRBM010000067.1 coordinate 20,814, forward strand.
CATTCCAGATTCCAGACCCCTCATCGAACGAGGAATGACTTAGTTACGAGTGCAAAGAAAGATTCCTTCTTCGCCCGATTCGGTGATCCACGAATTATTCACCCGCAACTCATGCCTCGTAAGCAACCGCTCGACCGTGCGGAGCGTGTGCCGGTAAGAGAAGAAAAGCTGAATCGATTCGCCTCTGCGGAAACCGAACTGCTCATCATCAATCCGAATGGACCGTGAAACGCGGAAGTGAAAACGCGCGATGAAGCGGCGCAAGCCGCGAACGGTTTCGATTGTGAACTGAATTTCGCCGTCGTTGCGATCCACACCAAGATCGAGCAGGAACGTCAAAAGCCACTCGCGCGTCAACTCGTTGTCGTATTGCGGAAGGATGCGACGCATCGCGACGCCTTCGTCAGGGCCGGGGACGAGGTTGGCGCTGAAAAGGAGCGAATCACCGGGACGAACCATTTGCGCGAGCTTCGGCAGGATCACGCCGGGCTCGAAGTTAGGGATCATGCCGAAGAAGGTGATCAATCGGCGTTCACCGCGTGCGCTGGAGAGATGTGAGTTAAAATCTTTCGTGAGAGCCAGATCGCAGACGAGCGGTTGAATCGATTCACCGGCGACCAACTTCAGCGCGCGCTGTCTCGCCACAAGCACGAGCGGCACGCTCACATCACATGGCGTGTAGCCAAGGGTGCGACCGCGACGGGCGAGCAACTCCAGCAGGCGCACGTCCTTCTGCCCACCGCCGCAGCCGAGTCCGACGACGCGCACTTTTGCCGAGGTGATCTGCTGCGCTGCAACGCGAAAGGCTTCGTCGTAAATCGCAAGACACTGCGCATCATTGCGGGCCGGCGAGTGCGCCTCGTGCAGCGCAAGCCACCTCTGCGCCTGCTTCGCTGTCTCGTAATGGAACTTGTGATTGATGCGTCGCGTGCGCAGGGAACGGATCAATTCCCGACGGACTGCATCGGGGAACTGGCTCTCGTGGATAAAAACATTTGCGCCGGACATCGTTCGCCAAAGCGAACAACATCCGGCGCATCAAAGCCAACAGTTCTGCGTCAGGCGGCGAGGCCGCTGTGGACGTATTGGAAAGCGTGCTGCACCAGTTCGGTGCCGTTCTTCAGGTTCAGCTTGTCCTTGATGTATTCGCGATACGCTTCAACGGTGCGAATGCTCAAGCGAAGTTCTTCTGCGATCTGGCGCGTGCCTCGGCCTTCGCCGATCATGCGGAACACTTCGAGTTCGCGATCGGACAGGCTGTCGATCGAGGAGCCTCCTTGTTTGATGCGTCCGCCGACTAGCTGGTTGAGCAAGCGGCCCTTCATGCGATCACTGAGGAACATTTCGCCCTGGAGCACCTGGCGGATGGCGGTGAGAACCTTCTCGATCGCCTCTTCCTTCATGATGTAGCCGAGGCTGCCGGCGCGAAGCGCGCGTTCGGCGTAAAGCGTCTCGTCGTGCATCGAAAGCACGAGCAACGGGAGATCGGGATAACGAGCCTTGACGTTCTTGATCAGCTCAAGGCCATTGCCGCCGCGCAACGAAATGTCCACGACCGCCACGTCAGGATTCAACGTCCCGACCAGTTCAAAAGCTTTCGGCGCCTCTTCGGCTTCGCCGCACACCATCATGTCAGCCTCCTGGTTGATGAGTTGTGCGAGCCCCTTGCGGAGGATCGGATGATCATCAATCAGCAGCACGCGGGCTTTCGCTTTGCGCACTGGATTCGTGATTGGGCGTTTTGAGGCCATACCGTTTTGAGTCCTGTCGCGGTTAATTCGATTCATACTTGTTGCGGAACGAGCAAGTAACTCGAGTTCCCCCTTTTTCCGGCGCTTTGATTTCGAGCGAGCCGCCGATTCGACGAGCCCGATAATGCATGATCCTCAGACCGAGGCCATCCATTTTTACCTCATGATTAAAACCAGTGCCGTCGTCCATCACGCATAATTCAAGGTGATCACCCACCGGCTGAAGGCTCACATCGATCTTCTTGGCCTTGCCGTGCTTGACGGAATTGTTGATCGCCTCCTGCGCAATTCGGAAAACGTGAGTGGCCAGAACATTGTCCTGAACCGTGATGCTCTCCGGTGACTTAAAGTTGCACTTGATGTTGCACATGCGTTCGACGTTGGCCGCGAGATCCGTAATTGCTGCCACGAGTCCGTTTCGTTCGAGTTCCACCGGGAACAATCCTCGGGCCAGGTTACGCGTCTGCGCGAGCGCCTGCATGACAAGTCGGCCGATCTCCGCCGCTTCTTTAGCTTCCTCCGGACTTTTGTGCTCCAGTTTGCGCTCCAGAACCTTCGTGAGGAACGTGATGCCGGTGAGATGTTGCCCCAGGCTGTCGTGAAGATCCTGCCCGATGCGCTGCTGCTCACGGCTGCTCACTTCAAGAATTTCGCGCTCGAGACGTTTGCGATCCGTGATGTCCCGAACCACCGCGAGCACTTCCTCCTCACCGCAAATCACGGCGCGCGCTTCGAAATCGCGAACTTCATCGGGCAGAAGAAAATGTCCCGTGAGCGTTTGCACCTGCTTCGTCTTCAAAGCCTGCGCAAGTTTCTGCGTGGCTTCGGTGGCGAGGTTCGCAGGCAGAAGTTGTTTCAGGGTTTTGCCAACCACCGTGGCCTGTTCCAGCGTGAAAGGAACTTCGGTCGCCGCCTTGTACTCGATGATCGTGCCGTCCCTGCGGATGCGGAAGATCATGTCGGTAACCGTCGACGTAATCGCGCGCCACTTGCAGTCGAGTGCCTGCAGCACCTCCTGCGCGTGTTTCATGTCCGTGATGTCTTCAGCGATTCCCAACATTCTGATTACTTGTCCCGACGCATCTCGGATCGGAAACATTCGGTCCCGTACCCACCTTACCGTACCGTCCGGTGCCGCCACCTGATAAATTTCGCCCTGCTCTTCGACCGGCAGACCACCGCGTTTGCCGCCGCGAAAATTCGAAACCCAATCCCGCGGCGAAGCGTAACTGCTTTCGCGCGTGCGCACCCAGACTTCCTCGTAACCAGGGCTGACATAAATGAGTTCGTCCGTCTGCGGATCGCTCATCCACAAAAACTTTCCGGCATGTTCGCTCATTTGGCGAAACTGCTCTTCGATGTCGCGCAATGCGATCTCGGCCTGCGCACGGCGCGCGAATTCCACATCGAGGCGATCCAGCGCATCGGCGAGCGTCGCGGGAGGCAACGGTCGTGCGACGGGAAAATCCGCAGATGTATTCGGCGGTGCCACCTCGCTTGCTTGCGCGAGGGGCACTGCTGCGTCCTGAGTCGCCGTGGAATCGTGTGTCATATCTAGCCCAACAAAACTGGAAGCCATGGAACATTTTCTGTACCACCACTTTCACTCTGCAATCCTGCGAGCCCAATCTTCCCGATGTCGATTCCTGAGGCGTGCGGCGATTAGAAGCAAATCCACTGAATGTTTTCAAGGTATTTGAGAATCATTGAATGGTGAAATCGATGTGTCGAACGCCTCCTCACTGTCATCCTTCGTGTCCCAAAGACGATGTCCCAAAGGTGGAAGGATGACGTTCTGACGCAATTTCGCGAAGCATCCCGCTCAAAAAGTTGCTGACGAAACCTGGCGAACCTGCGCAAACACACGCCATCGAAACCGTGAGCCGCACCCGCAATGAAGAGCCCGCGCCTAAGCAACCGGCGCTGAAGTTCAAGCTGGTGATTGCCTACGACGGCACGCGTTACCAGGGTTGGCAGATTCAAAAGATCGGCACTGGCGTGCAACAGATCGTCGAAGAATCCCTGCGCAAATTGTTTCCCGGCGCCACACGCGTTCACGGCTCCAGCCGCACTGACACTGGCGTTCACGCGCTTGGCATGGTAGCTCACGTCGAGATTCCGCGCGCCGAGTTCAAGATGACGCCGAGCAAACTCGTGCTCGCCATGAACTCATTTCTGCCGGAAGACATCCGCGTCCTTTCCGCAGCGCGCGTCTCGCAGAATTTCCACGCTCGCTTCGATGCGCGCGGAAAACAATATCGTTACTTCGTATGGAATCTTTCGTCGACGAATCCCCTGCTCCGCACGCAGGCGTGGCACGTTCCCCTCGCGCTCAACCTCTCAGCAATGAGAATTGCTGCGAAGCTTTTCGTCGGCAAACACGACTTCAAATCTTTCGCCGGCAGCCGCAGTTACGAAATGGAAACGACCGTACGCACCATGACTAAGTGCGACGTGAAGCGCAGTGGCCCGCTGATCACGTTCACCATCGAAGGCGACGGCTTTCTCTACAAAATGTGCCGCGGCATTGTCGGAACGCTGGTGCAGATCGGCCAGAGGAAATTCACCATCGATCACGCAAGATCGATGCTCGCTGCGCGCGATCGGCGCGTGGCAGGAATGACAGCACCGGCACACGGATTGGTGTTGTGGAAAGTTTTCTACTCGAGAAAAAAGTAACCAGTGATCAGCAGATTAGTAATCAGTGAGCCAGTGAACGAATGCTTCGCTTTACTGATTACTGACCTACTGATTACTGACCTACTGATTACTGATTACTGAAATGCACGTTGTCCTCCTCGAACCCGAGATCCCGCCGAACACCGGCAACGTCGCCCGCCTCTGCGCCGCCACAAAAACGACCCTGCACCTCATCGAACCGTTCGGCTTCAAGCTCGACGACGCGCAATTGAAACGTGCCGGGATGGATTACTGGCAACACGTCACGTGGCGTCGCTGGAAAAGTTGGAGTGACTTCATCACCCAATTTGCGCCGGAAGCGCGGCTTTGGTTCATCGAATCCGGCGGTGCGAAGCACTACGCTGAAGTTCAGTTCGCGCCAGATGACTACCTTGTCTTCGGCCGCGAGACTGCCGGTGTGCCGAAGACGTTGCTGGAACAACATCGCGATCACTGGCTGCGCATCCCGATGTTCAATGAACAGGCGCGCTCATTGAATCTCTCGAACTGCGTCGCGCTCGTGCTTTACGAAGCGTTGCGTCAGCAAAATTTCGCCGCCGAAATTTAACGAATTTGCCGTTGCGCGCTCATCGCGTTCCGCTATCAACGGCCGATGCGGACGCTTCTCCTGGCTGCTCTCATGGCGGTGACACCCCTCGCGGCGATTTTTTCCCAGCCCGCATTCCTCCCGTCAAAGGCGGCGCACGCCACCGCTGAAGACCACATCATCGTGAAGTTCCGCAGTGGAAGCGCGGCGCCAAATCTTGCCGGCCTTGCGCTGAATGAGCTCGCGTCGGCGCTCAGCCTTCCCGCCGGAGCGGAATTGTCGGAAGACCATTTCAAAATTGCCGAACGCACTTTGCGGAAATCATCCGGCACTCCTGATCTTTCGCGATTCTTTTACGTCCGCGTGCCAGCAACGACGTCCGCGGAAAATCTGGTGCGACAACTGAGCGGGCACCCACTCGTCGAGTATGCCGAACTCGACCACATCGGCTCTGGCGGTGCCACCACGCCGACCGATCCCAATTTCTCGTCACAATGGCATCACAAGAACCCGAACCGCTCCGGAAGTTTTCAACCTGACATCCATTCCACTGAGGCCTGGGACTTCACGACGGGTTCCACCAACGTCATCGTGGCCGTCCTCGACACAGGATTGGCTTACACGCTGAACGAGTTCACGAATCGGGTTGTTCCCGGTTACGACTTCGCGAACAACGACACCGACCCCGTCGATGATCACGGCCACGGCACCGCCGTCGCGGGCACCATTGCGGCCAATGCCAACAACAACACACTCGTCGCCGGTGTCGATTGGAAGTGCCGGATCATGCCGCTCAAGGTTCTCGATGCGAACAACATCGGATTCTATTCCTGGTGGGCCAGCGCCATTGATTGGGCGGTGAGCAACGGTTGCAAGGTGATCAACCTTTCCGCGGGCGGTTCGTCGAGTGACATCACGTTGACTCGCGCGATCACGAATGCCATCGCGCGCGGCGTGATCTTCGTCACCATTACGCACAACGATGGCGTCGGGACGATTCGCTTTCCCGGCAATCTCACCAACTGCATCACCGTGGGCGCGACCGATCAGCAGGATCGCCGAACGGGCTTCAGCAATTTTGGATCGCAAATCGACCTCGTTGCGCCGGGCACGAACATCTACACGATTTCCACTGGAGGCGGGCTGACTTATTGGTGGGGCACTTCCTTTTCCGCGCCGCAGGTCAGCGGCGTTGCGGCGCTACTCTGCTCCCTGCGGCCATCACTGACGCACTATCAGGTTGCAGACCTTTTGTCTGCCGGCGCGGAGGATCGCGTCGGAGATGCCTCGGACACGGCGGGCTGGGATCAGTATTACGGATGGGGAAGGTTGAATGCCTACAACACGCTGCTGCTCGCACGCACTTCACCGCGCGCCAGCACGACGAATGGTCAAGCAACGTTGTGGTGGGCGAGTCCGCCGAACGCATCGAACCGCCAGCCCTACCGCGTCAGCTTCGCTCCATCGGCGACTGGCCCATGGACCACGGCCGGACTTTCAAACTTCACCTACACGAGCACGAACACGACATGGCGCGGGACGTTGACTCCATCGAACCAGTTCTTCCGCGTGCAGATTCGTCCGTGAAGAGAAGAGCGCGCATCGCCGCGCGCAGTGGTGGGAGATTACAGGCTTCCCTCTCCGCTCAACGGGGAGAGGGCCAGTGTGAAAAGAGAATGTATTTACATTGTACACACAAAACATTCGCAAAGTATTCTTCCTTCAATGGCAGTGCACTCAATCCCTCTCCCCCAGGAGAGGGAGTCACGCAATCCGGCTTTTGAGAAACCTGGCACCTGGGATTTGCGGGGAACTGGTGAACGATTCTCCCCGTCCTGTGGGACTTGTCATTACCCACGTCTTTTTGGCCAGCCACAGCCGATCTTTTCCATCGCGGAGCGATGAGATGATGGTAGCCGTGGGATTCATCCCACGGTTTGGGCACGGACGAAGGGCGCGCGTCGCGGTGCGCCGCCCCAAGTAGTCCAAGGGTTTAAAGCGGCGCGCCCCGACCCCCACG
>JBBRBM010000068.1:0-27434 GCA_038205745.1 Verrucomicrobiota bacterium
AGGGCAACTGACTTTGAACGCCTCTGGCGGCTTCGATTACATGCCGGGTACGAATTACGTCGGCACTGACAGTTTCGGCTATCGTGCTTCGGACGGTATTGCGACTTCGGCAGTTGCCACGGTCACGATCACCATTACCAATGTTGTGCCACCCAACCGCGCGCCAACGGCGACCGCAGAACAATACGCCATTGGAAAAAATCAAATTCTCTCCGTGGCCGCTGTCACCGGTCTGCTGATCAACGATTCTGATCCGGATGGCAATGCGATTACTGCGGTGCTTGCATCCGCACCGGCACATGGAAATTTTACCATCAGCGCGGCTGGCGGATTCACATATATGCCGGTGAACGATTTCATTGGCACGGATACTTTTGGCTATCGCGCCTTTGACGGCGCCGCCACTTCGTCGGTCGCCACGGTCACAATCACCATCACCAACGTTGTTCCGCCGAACCGCGCGCCGATTGCGACCGCGGAACAATATAAGATCGGCAAAAATCAAGTTCTCTCCATTGCCGCCGTAAACGGTCTTCTGGCCAACGACTCGGACCCGGATGGCAATGCCATTACTGCGGTGCTCGTATCTGCGCCGGCACACGGAAACTTCACCCTCAACGCGGCTGGGGACTTCACCTACGCACCACTCACGGATTTTACGGGCACGGACAGCTTTGGGTATCGCGCATTCGATGGCGTTGCGACTTCGGCAGTCGCCACGGTGACGATTGTCGTTACGAACATCGCATCGCTCGTTACGAATCATCCGCCGGTCGCCAATGAGGAGCAATACGCCACGGAAAAGAACAGGGGATTGGTGGTCAACGCATTCATCGGCGTGCTCGCCAACGATTCCGACCCGGACGGCAATGCGATCACCGCAACGATGGTCTCGCCTCCCGTGCATGGCCAGATGGCACTCGAAACCTCGGGCGCATTCGTCTATCTGCCTGCAACCAATTTCGTCGGCACGGACAGCTTCACGTATCGCACCTTCGACGGCGTGGACGTTTCCCCGGTCTCCACGGTCACCATTATTGTCTCGAACAGCGTTTCCGCTCCCAATCGGGCTCCGGTTGCGTTTGGAGAACAGTATTCCATCGGCAAAGACAATCTTATGAACGTCAGCACCGTTCGCGGAGTCCTGGCGAATGATTCCGACCCAGACGGCAATGCCATGACTCCGATACTGGTCACTCTTCCCGCGCATGGATCGCTCACGATGTTCAATACAGGAGGATTCCTTTACATGCCGAATGCGGGTTTCGTCGGCGCCGACAACTTCATGTATCGCTCGTCGGATGGACTTTTTCAATCCTCCGACGCCACCGTGAGCATTGTTGTGTCGAACACCGCCACAACGGCAAACGGTCCACCCGTCGCGGTGGGAGAGAACTACACCATCGAGAACGGCAAGACGCTTAATGTAGACGCAATTCACGGTGTTCTGGCAAACGATAGTGACCCTGACGGCAATCCGTTGAGTGTGGTCGTCGTGTCCGCTCCATCGTTTGGTGTGATCACGATGGGGGCTGACGGTGGATTCAGCTTTACGGCGGACGGCGAGTTCGTCGGCACGGACAGTTTTTCGTATCGCGCTTCCGACGGCCTGGAGGTTTCCGCAATCGCGACCGTGGTGATAACGGTCACGGAACCTGTGCCCGCATCCGAAGTGACTTGCGCCGACTGCCTCGTCGAGTTGAACAGGTTTGTCGCAGCACACGCGGCGCGGGTGCCGGAATCAGCAGTGCAAGTGACGTCTTCCAACTCGCTCAGCGAAGTGGTACGAGCCTTTACCCGGGTCGTCAAAACAACGCGCAGTGACGATGCGGCCGCCACCGCACATCTTCTTTCCGTCGGACACTGCCTGCTGAATGTGCTTAGCAACGGGGTCACTGTTCGTGGAGAATTGGTCTCAAGAATGTATCCGTCGCAGTGGTCTGCTGCTGCGGCCAAGCTTGTGGCCGCGCTTGAACAAACTTCGCACGGCGCAGGCACGGTCAAGGATGCGAGCCGGTCGCTGGCGGCTGCGGTGAAAAGTCTGAAGCGCCTGGATACTTTCATTACTCGCAGCCAGGTCGTGCCCGAAACTCTCGAGGAACGGAGCATCGCATTTGCCCTGACCCGGTCTCCGCGCTTCGTGGTCACGTTCCATGGCGGCATGTTCAGCGCGCAGGACAGTGAAGGCACGATTCTGGTGGGAACGTATTCTTTCGCGCAGACGGCTTGGGACCAGGGAACGTTGAATCTGAATTTTGTTTCTGCGCCGCCTGTGACGTACAACCTACAGTTCCGGGTGCCGCGCGGCCGAGTGCGGGGTCCTGTTGCCAAAGGTACTTTCACGTTCGTCCAGTAAATGTGCTGACGTGTCCAGAATCTGGCATGGCCGCTGCTTGAGATGGGCATGCCGTTTTGCTTAACTAAAAGTGCCTCAATCTTATACATCGCGGTAACGGCGATCGTGGCTTTAGTGTCGAGTTCCTCGGCTGCTGTGCTGGAATGGGATTCAACGGATGAACCGCAAGTCGCCGGCTACAAGGCCTACATCGGAATGGAGAGCCGGAATTACGCGCGCGTCCTCGATACTCAGAAACAAACATGGGTCGCGCTGACGGGGCTCGATGCCGGCACCACGTACTATTTTGCGGCCACTGCCTACGATGCAACCGGGCTCGAAAGCGATTTTTCAGACGAGGTTCGGTACACGCCACCTGTTGATGGCAATGCGTCCGTCATGCTGCCATTCAATTTCGAAAACACTGCCAATGGCATGGTGTTGCGAATGGTTGGCAGCCCGGGCCAGCGCTGTTGGATTGTGGCGTCGTCGGACCTGCGAACGTGGCAGCAAATACGCGCTTTCACTTTCAGCGACAGCAGCATGGTAGAAATCAGTGATCCGGCTTCGTCGGGCAAGCCGATGCGGTTTTATCGTGTGATCGCGTCGCAGCCGTGACCATTACTGAACCGGCGGTCCAAGGGATCCTCCCAACGACACCCCTGGTTGCACCGGCGCGGAATTTGGCGAAATAGCGCGAGTGCCTGCGTTCACGGCAGTCGTGCGTACGAATTGATCGATGACCTCCTCTGCCAACTGGGCGACATGCCGGAAAGGTGAGAACGGTACGTAAACGATATCGCCTGGTTCGAGCGGGATATCCGCAATGCGGCCAACAACAATATCCTTGTAGTTGATTTCAGCGATGCGGGGATCCGTAAGGCCACCGCGAACGATCGCGACGCGGGCGGGTTGAGCGTATTTTTGCAATCCGCCTGCGGCAATCAGTACTGTGGCCAGCGTCTTGTCCTTGCTGTAGGGCTGCATGGCGGGACCGTTCACAGCGCCCATGACGTAGATGTTTGCGACGTTCGCGGGACGTACGAAAACAAAATCATCGGGCTCCAGATAAACGTTCTGACTCATGTCTCCCTGTTTGAAGAGACGCTCGAAATTCACGGGCAAATGCTTTCCACCGCGCATGACGAAGCTGCGTGCCAAATCGATATTATCGTCCGGGCCGGAAGCGGGAACGCCCCCCAAGGTCGTGACGGCTTCCAGCAGCGTCGTTGGAGCAGCGAGTGTGTAAACGCCGGCGCTGGAGCTTGAGCCGAGAAACCACACACGTTTGCTGCCGATGCCACGGAGCATGACGGCTGGATCGGGCAAAACCTTGTTGTATTTGCCCATCTCGGTTTTCACCAACTCGCGCGTCTCCGCGAGGGTCATTCCCCAAACGGAAAGCCCCGGGAGGAGGCTGTAATAAATCTTTCCGTCGGGACCGAGTGTGACGGTGCTGCGTCCAGCGGCTTCGCCGAGCAACTCGATCTCAATGACATCGCCGGGTCCGAGCCGATACGGTTCCGTTGACGGTCGCAACCAAGCGGTATCCAGCGTGTTTGTCATTCCAGCCGGAACGAATGTCGGTGCTGCGCCCGACTGGCGCGGATCAAACGACGGACCTTTCGTTGCACAACTGACCGCGCAAACAGCAATCAACGGAAGGATGAAGAATAAGCCTTTCACTTGAGCAATGGTTCGATTTCGCGTCCTGTCCAGGTTATGACAGCAGCTCGGGCAAAATCAGACGTGGCAGATTTAAGGAGATCTTCCGCCTTCGCCCACGGTTTCCGCGAAACGTAGATGATGTCGCGCGGCTGAAGCAGAAAATCCAAAGACGCAGCACGCAGGGCCTTGGCCGAATCGATGACGAATGTTTCCGGCTTCTGCAGGCTTCCCCGCACGACCAGAATCTTCTGCCTGAAGGCGGAATCGGTAAATCCGCCGCGCGAAGCAATGGCGCCGAGCACGGTCAGTTCCTTGGTGTAGGGGACAGGGCCGGTGCCAGCGGCTTCACCAAGCACGTAAACTTCCGGCACCCCCAATGGCGGGAAGTAGAGGTAATCATCGGGTGCAAGGTGCTTGTTCTCGCCCAGGTCACCCCGCAGGAACAACTTCTCAAAATCCACCGGTTCCCTCGCAAATTCACCGGTCGGCTGACGCCGAACCAGAAAGGCGTGGTTCAATTCCGCCAAGACAAGGCTGGAACGTGCCCCTCCTCCTGAAGCGAAGCCTTTCGCCTTGGCTACTGCCTCAACAATCGTAAGAGGCCGATCGAGCGAGAACGCTCCCGGTGCAGTTACATTACCGAGCATGAAATATTTCTTACTGTGGAATCCAGACGGTACGATCACCACGCGCGGGGCGAGATGGAATTTAATCAGGATACCTTCCAGTTTGGATCGCAACTCATCAATGGTCAGGCCCGTTGCCTCGACATCGCGCGCTTGCAAATAGCTGATGCGCCCGTCTGGCCCGATGAAAATACCAGATCGAGCTGAATCGGACTGGCTGTACAAGCTGATGTCGAGCACGTCACCCGGACCCAAGGTGAGCCGCTGCTGCCACGGTGCGAGCAATGGTTTGACGGGAGCCACCGTTGAGTTGGTGGTCGGATCATTTGACACGCGCTGTTCCTGGCCACTCGCGCTCGATGTGACAAGCCAGCAAAGGAGGAGCAGGGCGGCAGCAACCCGTACGCCCGCTGACACCCGGTTCAGCGCTGCGCCGATTAAATTGCACCCCGTATTCCTCAGCGCCGTCACGCATTGGGTGACTTCTTGAGACTCCGTTGAGTTCGCCGCAGTAAGCCAGACGACATTCGGTAATGCAGGCGAAAGGAGCAGTGCATCGGACGTGGACGCAGGCGGCAGTTCGACGAGAATCAACGCATCTTCCTCTTCACGCCACGTTGTGAAAGCCCGTTCCCACTGTTTCTGGAAATGAACCTGCGTGGCATTGGCAACCAGAGAATAGCGATTAATCGCCGTCGATTCGGTGGACATTTTGCTTTCGAGAGCGAACAGCGCGTTCGCCGGAACCTCTGGTGACGCCGGCATCAGTGCCCCAGCCTGGTCGGGCCGCGATAGCACGAGAACACGATGACCATTGCGGGTGCCTGCTTTGGCCAGGAGATTCATCAAAGTGGAACAGCCTTCGCCCGAATTTGCCGAAATGAATCCACACACGAATGAGCCGCGGCGCTTTGCTCCAGCGCTTCTGCGGAACAGTTCCAACGTTTCCAAAGCCCAATACTCGCGCGCATTTTCATCCAGTGATTGTAAGTCGGGCAGGGAAGCCATGACCGGAAGTCCCGTCGCTGATTCCAGCGCAGCGGCGGTGCGGATGACACGATGATGACGGCGCTTCATTGAAATACCGATCAAACCAATGCAGGCACCTGCCAGCGCACCACCGGCGGCATAATCTCCGAGCCTTGCGAGTTTCGTGACGCGCGATAGTTGCACGGCTTCAGCGCGGCGCCACTTCTCCACACCTTTGCTTGCGACGATCACCCGCGATTGGATCAATTCGCCCCGGCGTTTGCTTATCGCGCCGTACTCCGCCTGAAGACGGGTGAATGCAACCTGGTTCGCAGCGAACTTTTGCAGCATCTCGCGGCTCCTCACTCCGCTTTCCTTGGCGCTTTTGAGTTGGCTAAGGAGGACGCCGCGCTCGCTGTCTGGCTCAATCGTCGTGGCGTTGGCCTCATTTTGCGGTGTCTGCGTGAAGCTTTTCTGTACACCTTCCTTTTCCAACGAATTGATGGATGCCCTTAATTCCTTCACTTTGGGATGCTCATCTGTGTAGCGGGAGAGAGCCTGAACGAGTTCCTGCCGAAGATTCCGCAACACCGGTTTTTCAATTTCAATTGCTCCGCTGGATTTCTGGTCTTCGCTGTCCATGGCAGTGAGTTGCGCACTCAAGGAAGTAACCAAAGCCGACTTTTCTGCAGCGTGCTTCGATAATGCCGGCTGCAAAGTCTGGATGTCGCCGTTAAGAAGCACTTCGTCGAACTCGCTGAACTGCTTGTGCAATTCACCGAGGCGATGTTGAGCGTCATTGAGTTGGCCGTCCGCTTCCTTGGTTCGCTTGGAGATCCAGTCATCGACACAACCCGCAACATGTTCGGCAAAGGCTCCGACGAGTGTTTCCGATTCGCTGGCGTTTCCGGCAATCACTGTGGCGCGAATGGAAGGCTGGCCCTCCACGATTGAAACGTTGCAACGGCTCGCCAGCGACTCCGCCGTGACAGAGCTTGGAATTCTCGATGCAAACCTCGCCATCGATTCCGCGGAGATGACGTATGCGGCGAAATCCGCCGCCTCGGCTGGCGTGGTGAAAAGTTGTTCGAAAGCGAGCAGTTCGACCGTGGCGGAATACGGACGAGTCGAATGCGCATAACCCATTGCCAATACCGCAGCGCCGACGGCGCATCCAAGCACGATCTGAGATGCCGCGCGTTTGAAGGCATTCTGCGCTGTCTGCGGATTGCCGGGCGTCGGCGAGACTTGGCTCGCGCGTCCTGTGCCGTTGGCAAAAGAAAAAGGCATTCGTCCGGGTTTTTTCTGGCGGTGATTGAAAGCGAAGACGCGCTGGAATGTCCAGTCACGAGACAGTGAAACGCAAGATTGCCTTCTCATGGGACAATTCCGTGATGAGAAGCACTGGGCACGATGTTTGCATACATCCCGGCATGATCAGCATTCTTTGGATCATTGGCGGTGCGTGGATTTTGGTGGCGATGATGTTCACTATGGCGCTGGCACTCGCCGCAAAGAATCGATTGCACGGGCACGAAACCTTCGCGCCGCAGAAAAAGTTTACGCCTTCCAAATCTGGCGTGGCCGACATGGAATCGTTGCCATCGCATTTCGCGTGTCAACAATGAGCGGTGCCCACTTCGCCAGGTTTGAGTAGCTCACTGCTTTGTGCGCAGTCGAAATCAATACAGCGTCAAACCCAGAAATCGTCTTTCGGTCCCACGACACTGATTTCATGCCGGTCCGGTGGCTGTGCTCGCGAGTGGGTTTGATCACCGGGATGTAGGGGTCGTGATATTCCACCTTCGCTCCGGCATTCGTCAGGAGATCCATGAGTACAAAGGTCGGAGATTCGCGCATGTCATCGACTTCCGATTTGTACGCCAGGCCAAGAAGCAGAACGCGGCTGCCATTCAACGGCTTTTTGCGATCGTTCAACGCTTCGACGACCCGGGAGACGACGTAGTTGGGCATCGCTGTGTTTACTTCACCAGCGAGTTCGATGAATTTTGTGTTCTGGCCGTATTCGCGGCTTTTCCAAGTCAGGTAAAAGGGGTCGATGGGGATGCAATGTCCGCCAAGACCGGGTCCTGGATAGAAGGGCATGAAGCCGAATGGCTTCGTTTTCGCCGCATCGATTACCTCCCACACGTCAATGCCCATCGCGCCGTAAACAATTTTCAGCTCGTTCACCAAGGCGATGTTCACGGCGCGAAAAATATTCTCCAGGAGCTTGGTTGATTCTGCCGCCCGGCACGATGACACCGGGACGAGCCGCTTGATCGCCTTCTGATAAACCGCTTTTGCCTTCTCCAAGCAGGCAGGCGTCAGGCCACCGATGACCTTCGGAATATCCGCCACGCGATTTGACTCATTGCCCGGATCCTCTCGTTCTGGTGAGAACGCCAGGTGAAAATCAGTGCCGGCACGCAAGCCAGAACCTTCCTCCAACACGGCGCGAAGATCCTCGTCGGTCGTGCCTGGATACGTGGTCGATTCCAAAACGACCACGATTCCGCGTTTCAGATAAGGAGCGATGGCACGGCCGGTCGTGAGGATGTACGAAATGTCCGGCTCGCGATTTTTGTTTAGAGGTGTCGGAACGCAAATCAAGACCGCATCGACATTTCGGATCTCAGAGAAGTCAGTCGACGCTGAAAAGGCACCCGCGATCACTTGCTGCTTCACTTCCGCCGAGCCCACATGCTTGATGTAACT
This sequence comes from Verrucomicrobiota bacterium, assembly GCA_038205745.1. Taxonomy (GTDB): domain Bacteria; phylum Verrucomicrobiota; class Verrucomicrobiia; order Limisphaerales; family SIBH01; genus JANNGC01. The sequence continues at coordinate 8,317 of JBBRBM010000068.1, forward strand.
GCGTCCCCGGTTGAGTGCGTGCGTTTTAGAGGGATCAATGTCGATGCCAACTACGCGCGTACCGGAGCGCGCGAATTGCAGCGCGAGTGGCAAGCCCACGTAGCCCAGCCCGATCACAGCAATATTCGTCACTGCCGTTGCAGGCCCGGTAGCCTCTCCATTCAGATCTTTCTGAACCGCTGCATCGTGATCAGTCGTGGTCACGAGTCGAACAGTGCCCGATAGCGGTTTCAGCTTGATCAAGGCGGCTTTGTTCAAGCTCTTTGCAGCGATACGATTACTGGTTTTTCGACGGGGATTCTTGGATTGCATCACGATAAAGCTCCGCACGTGGATATCTAATCCACTTCATTTTGGTTTTGCTCAAGAGCGCTCATTCACGAGCGGCGGCCACCAGCGACGCAACAATCGATTGTCGCGGTAGCGAGTAACAGATTAGCAGGCTGCGCGATTACGCAGCCAATGATCGCGGATAACGCCGCCGAACAGAAACTGCGCTGAGATCAAGTTCGACTGACGTGCAGGTCCCGAGCATTTCGAGCAAAACCTGAACGCGTTTGCGTGCCGGCAGCGAGCGCAGCACGACCGCTTCGAGCCCGCAAAGGCTTCCCGACGTGATTAAAACTTTTTCACCGGCTGAAATATCATGGTTCAGCGCCATCACTTGCCCATCATTGAAATGGGTTTTCAGTTGCGCGATCGCCGCCGGCGGGACGGTCGGGTAACGATCGCCGAAATGAACAACGGTGGCCACTCCATGTGTGTAACGCACCTGATCAAGGTCCAGATTCAAATCAAAACGGGCGAAGACGTACCCCGGAAAGACAGATTCGGTCACCGTCGCAGGGCCGCGACGGGTCGCGCGTGTGAATACAATCCGGGGATTCCAAACTTCAATTCCCAGCGTCGTCGCGAGATTTGCCGCCGCAATGTGCTCATGTTTCGGATGAGAATGAATGGTGAACCACTCCTCCCCACCACGCGACAATGCAGCGCTTTGGTTTCTGAAATGCATATTTCATCCTTCTGATGTCTGTATTGATTAGCTGACCGCACCAAAGATTTCTACTGGGGTTTCCTTATTGGGGAAGAATCGTACGACTACGCGACCGGGTTCGTACAATCACGGGTAACAACTGTAAGGATATTACTTATGGATAACCCTTACATGTTCTGTCATTAACGTGCCGAAACAATTGAACGCATCGGCGCGCCAGCGGTTCGCCGACACTGAAAAGACAAAAGCATGGCGCGAAAGTCACAACCGTCCCGAGCCGGCACCGCAAGATCACCCCGTGCTTCAGGCCGTGGCACTGGCGCACGCGGGGAGGAGGCACGCGTGAAGGGCCGCTCGGCAAATTCAGACCGGAAAGGATCGGTTTTTATTGTCGATGATCATCCTGTTTTTGCAGACGGGCTCAGCCGTTTGATCCGCTTGGAACTGAAGGTTGAGATTGTCGGGGTGGCTCACAATGCCGTCGATGCCCTTCAACGAATCCTCAAGACGCCGTGTGATCTCGCGCTGGTGGACGTTTCCTTGCCGGGTCGCTCCGGAATGGAACTCACCAGAGACATTCATGCAATGCGACCGCAGACAGCGGTCCTCGTGTTGTCCGCGTACGACGAAATGCTGTACGCCGAACGCGCTTTGCGCAGCCATGCGCGCGGCTACATAATGAAACACGAACTTCCCATGCGAATTGTGGAAGCGGTTCGCACCGTTCTGAGCGGCAATGTGTGGTTCAGCCCGCAGATTTCCGCAAAACTGTTCGATGCGATCATGGGGCGTCCCCGCGTGTCAGCGACTTGTCATTCGATCGATCGATTGACGGATCGTGAGTTGGAGATCCTAAAACTCATTGGCGAAGGCAGGCGCAACAAGGATATCGCCTGCCGCTTGAACCTCAGCCCCAAGACCGTCGATGTGCATCGATCTCACATTCGCGAGAAACTCGGGCTCCAGAGCGGACCTGAACTGGTGTGCTACGCGGCGAAGTGGACCGAGGCGAGTGCGGGCGCGAAGTGGGAGCACCGGTCGAGCAACGGCGCGTAATCCCAAGTCCATCGGAAACCGACAGCAGCGCTGTGGGATAATTTCGCGCTACGGTTCAGCACTGCGACCGGGACGCGACAAGCGTGCTTATCCCTTCACTTCCTCGCTTGTGCAACCTTCGTTGCGTCCTTGATCGGCACGGGCACGAACGCGCGAATCAGATGATTGCTCTTCGCGGCGGTGTCGTAGATGCGCACCTGCCCGTCGAAGCCGCCCGCAGCGAGCCATTGGTTGGTGGGATGCGAGGCGAGCGCGAACGTGGCACCCTCAGGACCCTTGAGTGTTAGCAACGTCTTCCCATCCTTCGCGTTGTGAACGCGTATCTCTGGTGTCGCACCGGCAACGGCGACATTCGTTCCGTCACTGCTGTAGGCGATCGCCTGCACTGGGCCGGACATGCGTTCGAGTTCCTTGATCAGGTTCACGTCATTGTTCGCCGCAGTGCGTCCCTGGTTTTCTGCGATCTTGTAAACACGGACTCCGCCTGTTTCGCCGCCGTACGCCGCGGTGTCATCCTTCGGATTGCGCGCCATGCAGAGCACACCTTCGAGCAACTTGTTGATATCGTCGATGAACTGCCCGTTCGAGACATCGATCAATTTCATCGCGCGATCGCGGCTGCCGCTAAGCACGCGCTTGCCGTCCGTGAGCCACGCGGTGCCGAAAACCCAGTCGCTGTGATTGTCAAACTTCATCAACTCCTTGCCGTCCTTCACTGCGACGACGCGCACCACTTTGTCTGCACCGCCGAACGCGATTTTCTCCGAGTCGGGTGAGAAGGAGACGCCGTACAACGAATCGATCGAAATCTTGTAAGAGTGCGCGAGCGTGTTGCTCGCGAGGTTCCAAATTTGAATCTCACCGAAACGCGCCGGTGCACCGCCTGACACCGCCAGCAATTTCCCATCTGGCGAAAACGCGACGGACTCAATGCGCGGTGATTCACCGACCAATCGTGCGATGAGATTTGATCCATCCGCGCTGTGCAGCAGCACTTCGTGATAGCCAGAGACTGCGAGCTTTGTGCCGTCAGGCGAGAAGGCGAGTGCCGTGATCACCGGCGGGCGCAAGTAAGTCGGAGGTGCGGCGAGCTTGAACGAGTTCGCATTCGTGGGCGTATCGTCGTTTGCGCCTTGCGTAATCCAGCGCTCAAACATCGCGATTTCGGCTTTCGTCAGCGGATCGCCTTCCTTTGGCATCGACGGCTCTGCGCCGGAAATTTCCTCGATCAGCAAGCTGTCCTTCGGCTGGCCGGCTTTGAACGATGTGCCATGTTTTCCGCCCTTGGTCAGCGCGGCGTACGTCGTGACATCGAGTTCGCCCTTCAACTTCCCGGGGTGATGGCATCCGGTGCAACTCCGCTTCATGATCGGCACGAGATCCTGGTAATAGCTCACTGGCTTCTCCGCCGAATCAGCCGCGCGCGCGACGGTGACACTAAAAACAACGAATGAAATCAAACATCCGAGCGCAGTCCATGCAGCGGGGCGACGGCCGCTTTGGAGTGCGGTGACTTGTCGCAGTTTATTCACGGGCCGACTTGTCGCGCCGTGCTTTGGCGACACGTCGCCAACGTGAAAAAGCGGTGACGAGTCACCGCACTCCAAGCCAAGGCGCTTCGTCGCGAGTGATGGCGGGTTGAGTTCTAATCTCATGGGAAGATCATTTTGCCGGCTCGGCGGCGGGCGCATTCGTGCTCGCCGCGATTTCAATCGCCGGTGCTTCGATGAACACTTTGACCGCGCCGCTCTTGTGGCGATAGATGCGGTCGTTGTGCGTGGCGACGCCAAGTGCGGTGAAGCTGTAGTTGGTGCCGGGTTTGGCTTTGTCGGTCGGTGTGAGGCGAATCGCCGCTTCACCGGCGCCCGCAGGAACTTTCGCGTCCAATACGGTGACGCCTTCCGGCATCCCTTCGAGAGTGAGCGGTATTTCTCCGGTGAACCCGCGACGGTCCGCGCGAATTTTTACAGTGATCTCCTCCACGGCGGACGTGGATCCCGCGCGAGGGAGTGTGAGAAACGCTTTGGGCGTCACCACGGCGAGCAGGAATGGAATCTGATTCACTGTCACTGGAATTGGCGCGCTGAATTGCGCGTTCGTTTCGCCACTCATCACCCACTCGGCACGCGCGAAAACATGGCGCGTGCCGATCTCGGAATCGCTCTTCGCGCGCAACGTGAGTTTCGCGATCGTCTCTGAGGCTTTCACCATCATTGGCTTCACATCGAAGCTCTTGGTGATCGGATCGCGGCCGAGTGAAAACCCTTCGAGCGAGACCTGCACATCACCGGAGAACCCGGCGCGACGCGCGATGCGATACTCCAGATTCGTTGATTGCTCCTGATCAAACGCCGCGCTCAACGTGATCGGTTCCACCGAGAACGGTGCCTCATCGAGCACCGTGACAAATGCTTGCTTCACTGCCTTCTCACTCTTCTCATCGGCGATCAGCGGAGTAGCTGCGAGTGTCACGTCTTTGCCATTAAGCTTGGCGGTGGCATTGAATTTTACCGGCGTCGTGCCGGGCAGGGCGGCGGGCGCCGCCAGCACAATCATCGTCCCGTTCGTTGAACCTGCGGGCACAATCAGCGGCTCGGCAATGGTGCCCGCCGGAAAGTTCTCAGGCTTGAATTCCACGGCGCCGTCAAAACCGTTGCGCACAACCTCACAGCGAAATTTCGCCAATCCACCACGATGCATTCGCAATACATCGGGAAAAAACCTCGCGACGAACGACGGTTGCGGCGGACGCAACGACAACCGATACGCGAAGTCATTTCCGCCGCGCTGATTCAGGTCACGGATCGCAAGCACGTAATCGGTTCCTTTCTTTGCATCAATTTCCACGCGCACGTCAGCGCCGGCCCCAGTCGTGTCGTCGGTCTGCGTGACGAGAGCCCCGTTCGCGTAAACCAGCAGCAGCGCATCCAGTGGAGTGCCGAAGCGGCGGGCGATGATCTCGACGACGATTTTCTGATCCGCGTCCGCCTTGAAGCTGAAGTAGTCCACGTCCTTCGCGGCTTCGATTCGGCCGTTGATAATCGCAGGGATCGTGATCGCGTTCGTCCCATTCGTCGCCACTTCAGAGATCTCGGAAACATCCTGAACATCAAATGCGATCGGGTTCGAAAATCCTTGCGGCAGCTTGAGACGAATTTCCTGCCGGCCGAGCGGCGCATTGGCATCGACGTTCAACGTCACCTTCTCGGCACCGGAAATATTTTTTCCCGTCAGCGTGATTTCCACCGGCTTGCCTCGTTGACCACCGAAAGGGAAAACTGTTTCCACGTAAGGCAGCACGCCCATTTGCAGGCGGTAGCTGTAATCACCGCCGCCGCGATATTGAAAATCCCGAAGCTGCGCCACGAACTCCCCGGACTCAGGCGCCGTGAAATGGAGCAGGGAATCAAAACCGTTCACGTCCTCGCTGCGGGCGAGTTCCTTGCCCTTCAGGTCGAGAACGGCGAGCGACGAATCAAGCGGTGATCCGCGTTGTGACGCATCGATATCGAGCACGATGATCTCACCCTTGTTCGCCTGGAACTTGAAGGAGTCCACCTCTGTTGAAGCGATGATTACGCCATTGATCGTTGCCGGAAGCGTCACTGCCTGCGCCTGCTCGATCGTGTTGTTCGGCTCGGTCTCGTTGATCTCTGGAAGCGCGCCGACATTGATCCTCATCGGTTCGGAGATTCCGTTGGCGCTCAGAACTCGCACCTCACGCGCGCCGAGCGCTGCGTTCGTCGCGGCGGTCAACCGCACGGCGAGCGATTTTGTATTCTCCACTTTCGATGCTGGGGCAACCGTGAACGCGCCGGACTCGGATTCGATTCCCACAGTCGGTTTCTGCGCCGGCGGCGGCGGCGGCAAAGTGGCGCTCAGTCCCGCTTCGCCGCTGAACACAAAACCCGTCACGGAGTTCAGGCGATCGCCGGCGAGCGTCAGGTCAATACTGGCGCCGCGCTGAATCCATTGCGGCGAGATCGATGTGAGCTTCGGCTGCGCGAGAGCAGGGAGAGTGAGTAACCAAAAGGCGAGAATTGAAGCTGGCTGTGGATTGAAAGCGCCTATCCCCTTCACCCTAACCCTCTCCCTCAGGGAGAGGGAACCGCGTGCGACGGCTTCGGAAAACCAAGCGCGACATTCACGAATACAGCCGGTGAATGTTTCTCCCTCTCCCTGAGGGAGAGGGCTGGGATGAGGGGGAAGAGCACGCGGCATTTCCAAAATCCTCTGCGCCACGCCCCACGTTCTCGCCAAAACTTCTTTCCAACTCATTAGGCAAATAACCCCGTCACCGCTTCCGCCTGCACCAGTTCGCGCGGCTGATTCAAGTGATTGTGAACGATCGTGTGCGGATCGATGCCGAGCGCGTGATAGATCGTGGCGAGCAATTGCGTCGGATGCACCGGATTCTCCGCGGGCGACGATCCCGTCGCGTCGGACTTGCCGTAAACAACACCCCGTCCGATGCCCGCGCCGGCCGCCAGCGCGGTGTAGCAATACGGCCAATGATCGCGGCCATCCGGTGCGTTGCCATTGCCGGACGTGCTGACTCCCATGCGTGGGGAGCGGCCGAACTCGCCGATCGCGAGCACGAGTGTTTCCTTGAGCAGCCCGCGTTCATCCATGTCTTCGAGCAGCGCGGCGAGACCGCTGTCGAGCTTCGGGCAATGAAGATTTTTGAGTGGGCCGAAATTCGCGGCGTGCGTGTCAAACGCATCCACCGTGGGATCGCCATTTGCGACCGCAGGCCAATTCATCTGCACAAAGCGCGTACCGGCTTCGATCAAGCGGCGCGATAACAGCAACCCCTGACCAAACGTGTGACGGCCATACTTGTCGCGCAGTTCGGTTTTCTCCTGCGCGAGATCGAAGGCATTGCGGGCGCGGCCCGACGACACGAGGTCGAACGCTTTCTGGTAATACGAATCCAGCGCGTAGCTCTCGACGGCCTTTTCCATCTCGGGCATCGCGGCGTTGACCTTTTGCAGCAGCGATTCGCGGCGAAGCAGACGATCCTTCGGCACTTCTTTGCGCATCGTCAGGTCGTCCAGCTTAATGTCTTTGTTCGGATCCTGATAAAACTGATACGGGTCGTAAGCTGCGCCGAGAAAACCTGCCGTGCTGCCTTTGCCGATGACGTTGCTCTCCTGCGTCGGGCGCGGAAGAATTACGAACGGCAGCATTGCTTCGACGGGTGGTTTGATTTTCGCGATCTGCGCGCCGGCGTGCGGATAATCATTCGGCGCCGGCGGCTCAAGCTGGCCTGAGGGCGACACGCGATCCGGCGTGTAGCCAGTCATCATTTGATAATGCGCCGCAGTGTGATTGAACAAACCCGCCGGCGTGTAACTCACCGAACGAATCAACGTCGCCTTGTCGAGTTGTTGCGCGAGCTTCGGCATCACTTCGGTGAGGTGAACGCCAGGAATCTTCGACTTAATCGTTTTGAACTCGCCGCGAATATTTGACGGCGCATCCGGCTTCGGATCCCAGATGTCGAGATGGCTCGGCCCGCCCTGCAGGAAAATGAAGACGACAGACTTGGCGCGGCCCCATCCGGCTTTCTTGGCGGCTTCGCTTGGCGCGGCGGCACTGGCTTGCAGTCGCAAAATTTCAGCGAGCGAGATGCCGGCCATGCCCATGCCGCCGATGCGCATAAACTCGCGGCGGCTGAATCCGTCGCAAGTGCTGCCGGGTCTTCCTGGAATGCTGATCATGATGTCTCCTTGTTTGCCGAGCCTTTGATGAAAACCACGCTGATTGAAGAAATTGAGTCGCGTTTCCCCTCACCCTGGCCCTCTCCCTCGGGGAGAGGGAACGGCGATTGACGCTTACTTGAATCCGAGCGCGCAACTCGCGAATGCCGCGGAAGAACTTTTCTCCCTCTCCCCAAGGGAGAGGGCAGGGGTGATGGGGAAGAGCGCGTGCTTACGCAGTGAAAGGGAGTACGTGCAACAGCCGGCCGTTTCTCATTAGCACCCGGCTTTAGCTGGGTGTGTGAGGACGCGAGAGCGAGGAGCCGTTTCAACGGCTTCTCGTCGGCTGGAAAACCGCTAAAGCGGTTGAACCTTCGCGCGCACTGAAACACCCGGCTGAAGCCGGGTGCTAATGGGAGGGAGCACGTTCGAGTGACAGCGATCATCGATTAAAAATAAACGCCGGGCTGTTGATCAGCGCCCACGTCAGATCCTGCGCATACTCCAAACGCGACTTCGACTGTGAGAAATCAATGACGGCCAGTTCCTTCTGCGTCGGCAATCGGTTCAGGCACGAGACATAGATCTCTTCGACGAGTTTCTGGTTGTCCTTCTCGGACTCGACCAGCTTCGCGACTTTGCTTGTGGGTGAGTTGATCGCGTCGCTGAGTGTGAGGCCGTTGATCATGTTCAACGCGTGCGAAAGCGTCATGTTGCTGGAACGTTCGCATTCGCAGGCCGACTGGCGCTTCGGCCGGCCGAAGAGCGCGAGGAAATCATTTCCCGCCACCGTGCCGTCGGGAATTTCCACAGGCCGCATGTTCAGCGGCATTCCCGCAAACTGCGGACGCACACCGGTCGCCACTGCCACGGCGTCCAGCATCTGCTCAGCCGACAAGCGGCGCGGCGAAGCGTGAGAGAAGTTCACCGTATCGTCTTCGTTCCACTTGTTCTTGACGATCGAAAGCTGATACGTGCGCGAGCGGCAAATGTCCGACATCAGTTTGCGGATGTCGAAGCCGGTCGCGATGAAGTGCTCCGTCAACGCGTCGAGCAGTTGCGGATTACTCGCCGGATTGCTCGCGCGAATGTCGTCCACGGGATCGATGATTCCTCTGCCGAAGAAATAATTCCACGTGCGGTTCGCCATCGATTTGGCGAAGAGCGGGTTCTCTTTTGAAGTCATCCAATCGACGAAGGCGGCACGGCGATCCTCGTCTTGTTTGATCTCGCGCTCGGAGCCGAACGGAACTTTTGGCGTCATGACCATGTCGGTCTTGAGATGCTTCACCTCGCCGCCGTTGAAGTTGACGTAAACGACCTCCTCGCCGGGGAGCGTGCCTTTCTTCATCGCCACGCGCGCGAAGTGCGCTCCGAACTCGTAATACTGATTCTGCGTCCACTTCTCGAACGGATGGTCGTGGCACTTGTTGCAGTTGAAGCGCACGCCGAGAAAAGTCTGGCTCACATCCTCGGTGATCTTTCCGGGTTCCTTCAACACGCGAAAATAGTTCGCTGCGGGATTCTGATACGTGCTGCCTTGCGCGAGCAGAATGGTTCGCACGAACTGGTCGTAAGGCATGTTCTCGGCGACGCACTTCGCGATCCATTCGCGATAAACCCACACACCCTTCGCGCCGAGGCTTTCGCTGTTGCACTGGAGCAGGTCGGCCCATTTGTTGGCCCAGCACTTCACGAAGTCAGGACTGCCGATCAGTTCGGTGATCAGTGCGTCGCGCTTGAACTTCGAATCATTCGTGTCGGCGAGGAACGCGCGCACGCGCTCCGCCTTCGGCGGAAGACCGGTGAGATCGAGCGACACGCGGCGAATGAATTCGGCGTCGGTGCAAAGCTCTGACGGCACGGCCTTGATGCGCTGCAACTTCGCGTAAACATGCTGGTCGATGTAATTGTTCGTCGGTGTGTTCGCCCACTCGTAGCCGGCGCGATTGCCCATGACGGTGAGCGCCTTGGTCGCGTAAATGCCTTCGTAACGGATCAACACCGCCGCTTCGCCGCGGCGCAGCGCTCGCACCTGACCGTCCTTCACCTCGGCCACGTCGGTGTTGCTTGAGCTGAAAATCGCGTCGCGTGTCACATCTCGCGTCGTGCCATCGGCGTAGTGGGCGATGACAATCAACTGTTGCGTGCGACCCGCTAAATCCATTTCGACGTCGCCGGGCAACACTTCGATCTTCGTGGCGCGACCGGCTGACGCCGTTTCCGGTTTTGTTCCTTCAGTAATCCATGCGCTGAGCAATTCGTATTCGCGCGAGCCGGGCTTGATCACCTGACGACCTTCGTGCGGCACTTCTGCCGTCGGCTTCGAAAGCATGAGACTTTCTTCCACGTTCGCGCGATTGAAGCGCCGACCAGAGATGTCGTTGACGAGTGCCTGGTAATCGAAGTCGGGATCGTAGCCGCGGAGCGACAGCTTGAAGCCGTTCTTTCCTTTGGCGGAGCCGTGGCAGGTGCCCGCGTTGCAGCCGACTTTGCTCAACATGGGTTCAATATCCCGAACGAATCGCACCGGCTGCGCGACTGCGCTTGCGACCGTGACTGGCAACTTCGCGGAATATCCAGCCGCAGAGATCATCACTTCTGCTTCGCCCGAAGATTTCGGCGTGACGACCCCGTTGTGTGTCACTGTGATGTTCGTGGACGCCGTCTTGAAATCCGCCTGCGATGTGAGGTCGAGAAATTTTCCGCTCTCAATTTCGCCCAGCACGAGCACGCGACGTTCATCGCGTGCGTCCTGGAGTTTCAACGCGGCGGGTTCGAGTTTGAGTGCACGAATGGCGGGCAGGGGAGGTGTTGCAACGTCGGTTGCTGACGAGGTTGAACTCGCACTTCCGCCAAACAAAGGCGTCATCACAACGCCGGCCAAGATTGTCCAAGTCCTGTAGTTCATCCGCCTCATGCCCGCGGGCAAAGACTTTGCGTCTGCTGCGCCGGGGAATGCGCCGGATCGTAAATTTGTGCGCGAGATGTCGCAAGGTATTTCCCGGCCTCGTGAGCCCGCGCTTGAAGCAACAGCGTCCCCTCAAACGTGATTCATTGACGCATCAACGACGGTTGCAGCAGAGTTCACGAGTGTTTACCACTCGCCAAAGCAGTCGTGTTTTGCGACGTGCATGGGCATCAATTGGGCGAACATTTCTTCCAGTCATCTTCACCAGGCGTAAGTGGATCCGAGCCGCAACAGCGCGCCGGTTAATGACGGTAGCATCCATCGCCGTTTTCGGTGCTGCGAGTATTGGAGCCGAAGCGCCCGCAACTCAGTTCAAGGCAGTCGCCAAATAGGAAGAGCCTCGTCGGAACCAGCTCGTCGTTGAACCTTGTCCTGTTAGGCGGTCAGCACCTTCTCCAGCAATTGATTCAAGCGCTGGAGCATGGCGCGCGGATCTTCCAGCAGGCCGGCGGCAACGCGTGAGTTGTCGAGAATTTGTTCGGCAACCTGCGCAGCGAGGGGCGAATTCGTTTGTCGCGTTTGTTCCAATCGCGTGATGATCGGATGCGCGGGATTGATCTCGAGATCATATTTCGCGGGCGGAACTTCTTCGTCCTTCTGCATCGCCTTCATCATGCGACGCATGCTGGAGGTCATGAACTTGTCTGAGTCCACAATCGCCGCCGGGCTGTCCACGAGGCGTTGAGAAGTGCGCACTTCGTTCACGCGGTCACCGAGTGTTTCCTTGAGCCAGGTCACGAGGGCCTTCGCCGCTTCTTCGCTGAGCGCGCCGGTCCGTTTCTCCGCGAGATTGACGTCGGCCTTCTCGGCGCCACGCAGCGATTTGCCTTCGAACTCGCGCAGGTGCTCCATCACGAACTCGTCCAACGCATCGTAGAGGAACAGCACCTCGAACTTGCGTTCGCGGAACACTTCGAAATACGGGCTCGCCTCCGCTGCCGCGCGGTTTGCAGCCGTGACGAAGTAAATCTCCTTCTGGTCCGCCGACATGCGCTTCACGTAATCGGCGAGCGACGTGAGCTTGCCCGCGTCGGTGGTTGACGATTCGTAGCGCAGCAGTTTGCCGAGCACTTCCTTGTGCGTGAAATCGGTGACGATGCCTTCCTTGAGAAAGCGCTGATACTCGCCGTAGAACTTTTCGTAGAGCGCGGCGTCCTTCTCCGCCGTGTCGTCGAGGAACTTCAGGAAACGGCTCGTCAAAACTTTGTTCAGCTTCTGAATCAACGCCGTGTCCTGCATCGTCTCGCGCGAGATGTTCAGCGGCAGGTCTTCGCTATCCACCACGCCTTTGAGGAAGCGCAGCCACTCGGGGAAAAGTCCCTTGGCGTGCGATTGAATCAGCACCTTGCGGCAGTAGAGATTCACCTCCGACTCCCCGCGCCCCATTCCCATCGTCTCGAAGTTTCGCGCCGGTACGAAGAGCAGCGATTGCAACGCGAGCGGCGCGTCTGCATTGAAGTGCAATCGCAACATCGGGTTTTCATGATCGTGCCCGATGAACTGGTAGAACTCGTTGTATTCCTCTTCCTTGATCTCGCTTTTGCTGCGCGTCCACAACGCCTGCACCGTGTTCACGCGCTTGCCGTTCAGCTCGATGGGGAACGGCACGAAGCTGGAATAACGCTTGATGATGCGCTCGATGGTGTTCGCTTCGGCGAACTCCTTCGCGTCGTCCTTCAATTCCAGGACGATCTTTGTTCCGCGCGGCAGATCGGCGGCGGGTGTGATCTCGTAGCCACCCGTGCCTTCGCTGATCCATTGCCAGCCCTGTTCATCCGGTTGCAGCGAGCGACTGAACACGGTGACGCGCTTCGCCACCATGAACGCCGAGTAAAAGCCCACGCCGAATTGCCCGATCAACTTCGCGTCCGGCTTCTTGTCGTCGGCAAGTTGTTTGAGGAACGCCTTGGTGCCCGAGTGCGCGATGGTGCCGAGATTTTCCACCAACTCGCCATGCGTCATGCCGAGACCCGTGTCCGTGAAGGTGATGGTGCCCGCCTTGTCGTCCGTGGTGATCGTGATCGATGGCGCGATGTCCGGTTGATGAATCGCCGTGCTCGACGTCTGCATAAAGCGCAGCTTCTCGCACGCGTCCGCCGCGTTCGAAATCAGTTCGCGCACGAAGATTTCTTTGTCCGTGTAGAGCGAATGGATGACGATATTCAGCAACTGCTGAATCTCTGCCTGAAAGTGATGTTTCTCGGTTGTGCTCATAAGCGCGCTTTCCTCTAAGGGCACGCATGCCAGTTCGTCAACGGATGCCGTGCGCAAATCTCCTCGCATCAGTGAAGCAGCGAGAGAAACGCAGCGGCGCGTTCTGCTTCGCGCGATCCTGAATCAATAGTGTTGCACACCCGTTCGCGATGTATCTAATCGCCCAGTGGAGATGAACAACCGTTGCTGGAAGTCATGGTCATTCCCAAGTGGGTGGGGCGTATTGTTGCTTTCGCTTCTCGCCGTGATGTCCTCGCCCGCAGCGCAAGTGATTACCATCGGCACGGACAATAAATTGCGTAGCTTCATGTTGGTTTCAACTTTCTCAGAGGTGCGGTGGCTAATCACAAGGACTCGCGGTTGGAACACCAATCAAGCGGCGCGGTTGCAAGCGATTCGATAAAATCACAAATTGAAAAAGCTGCACGGAATTCGTCTTACTGGATCTCCGCGCCGGGGTTGAAACTTCGCTGGACAGCCCGTTCTCCGTCGCGAGAGTCCGCTCATGCCCTTCAAACTCAGCGCCATGCTTTACACGGCACTGGGACGAACCCGGTCTTTGCGCTCCGGTTCCTTCGTCACCCGACTCAAACATTTGACCTGAAACCAACAGCCAGAAAACTCGATGTCTTCTACCTGACCCAGTGCTGAACCTGTCTTTCGGTGGCCGGATTTACGAGAGCCCATTGCTTTGGGAGAACAATTTTCTGGATGTTCTAAAGATCGAAGACTTCCGACCTCATTGAGCAGTCGTTGGAAAATCGATGCGGGCTCCGATGCGCTCTGTCAATCGCAGCAGAAATCCCTGCAAGAGTCGTCAAAGGTCGGGGCGTCGAGCATTGCTCGGCGCTCCAAATGAGTCATACCTTTTGAACAGATTTCCAGCAGCTACGCGACCGTTCGTTTGCGATAGGCGCACTGGAAATACACGAACACCACCGCCACCACTCCTGCGAGCGCACCCCAGAACAATCGCCAGTCGATAGTTCCTGTGCGGCCTGTGTAGGCGAGCCACATCCCAGTGCCGAGGTAGCCGGTAAGATTTCCGAACCCGCTTAGCATGACGCTGAAAAGACTTTGCGCTCTCGTGCGCCATACTGGGTCGATTCGTTGATCGAGGTAAATTTGAATGGTGATGAAGACGAGCGTGAAGGCGAATCCGTGCAGCGTCACTCCGGCCAGCACATACGCTCTGCCGTCCAACGCGCACAACACGTAACGCAGCACACCGAAGGCAAGCCCCGCGCTCAGGACCGTCTTGAAATGGCAACGATGCAGAAGTGTGGGCAACGTCAGCATGGCGATGATTTCCGTGATCTGGCCGAGACTCATCCACGCAGAGGTGTGCTCCAGTCCCAGCTCGCGCAGATGCGTTGGTGTGAACGGATAGAATGCCGCCAGCGGAACCGCGAAGAATGCGGTCGTGAGCAACACGACGCGATGATTGGGATCACGAAGCAACACCAGCGCATCGAGCCCGAGCCGTTCGCGTATTGTCAGCCGTTGTGTGCTGAGCGGTGGCTTGTGCGCCGGCAGGAAGGCGGTCAATACGGCCAGAAGCAACCAAACACACAGGCTGATGACGAACGCGTTGCTCGAGGTGTCGGCATTGAACGCACTCACCGTCCAGCACCCGGCCATCCAGCCAAGCGTCGCCAACGCTCGGATCGGTCCGAACTGCCGCCTCGAATCGCTGAGTTCAGCGAACACGATCGAGTTGCCCAGTCCCCAGGTCGGCGCCAGACAGAGCGCTTGCAGTTGAATCAACGCGAGCACCACCCACGCGGGAGCTGCCGCGCGCAACGCAAACACGACGAGACTCATCGTGAGCGCTGTCGCGACGGCCAATCCGCCAAGGACTCGCGAAGGCGCGAATTGCCGATCCGCCAACGCGCCAAAGATCAGCGGAGAGATGAGCGCCGCGACAGCCGATGCGGCGAAGGCGAACGGCTTGATCGATTGCAGGTGATGTCCGTCGAGAACCGAGCCGAGAGGAACGAACCATGCGCCCATGGCCATGCCATGAATGAAGAATAGAACGCACAGTTCGACGAAGGTCTTTCTCGAGTTCTGGCGTTCCATGCGGCGTCAGAGAACTGGGCGCCGCCATCGAATTCAAGACCAAGCTCGATCGGAGCGGGTGCGTTATTTGGTTCCAAACGCAAACAGTTTCGTAGCGGTGCGCACGTAGAGTTTGCCATCCACGATCGCCGGCGTCGCCATCACCGGTTCACCGAGACGATTTCGGGCGAGGACCTTCAATTCATCGCCGGGCACGATGACGAGCATGACGCCTTGTTGTGAAGCGACAAAGATTTTTTGACCCACGGCAACGGCGGAGGAGTAGTAGTCGCCGCCGGCATCGAGGCGTTCATCCTGATAAACGACGCTTCCGGTGACTGCATCGTAGCAGGAGAACAGTCCGCCATTCTTCACCGTGAAAACGCGGCCACGAAAAAACAGCGGCGATGACACGTAAGGCAGGCTGCGCGTGCTCTTCCAGACGAGGTGCGACTTCGTGATGTCACCGTGTCCGCCGGGTTTGATCGCGATCACGGCATTCTCCGCCTTGTCGAACATCTCGCGCATCATCTGCCATTCGGCGGGCGAGACGAAGCCGTCGCGATTGATGTCCATTTGCGTGAAACGATCTCTTACCGGGCCGGCAGGAACTTCTTCGCGCGAAATTTTAGCGTCCTTGTTGCGGTCGTTCTCGGCGGCGAACTCTTCGAAGGGCGGCATCGTCAGCTTTGCGCCTGCGTCGCCGCCGATGTTCCAGCATGCGTTGAACAAGAGGCCGTCGCCGATGACCGGAGAACTGGTGGCAACGCGTGATGTGCCGGAGTAACGCCACAGTTCAGCACCGTCCTTCGGCCGATACGACGTGAGCCAGACGGAGCCAGGCACGACGAGTTCTTCCGAATCGTCGTGCCGCCAAACGAGTGGCGTAGCGAAGGCGCGGCGGAACTCGGGACGCTCAACGCGCCACACTTGTTTGCCGGTGCGTTTGTCGAGCGCGAGAAGGAATGATCCGTCGTCCTGGTCGCAGATGAGGATCACAAGTTCACCCGCAATGATCGGCGAACTGCCGCTGCCGAATTCGACGAGCGGTTGATTGAGCGGCTTGCGCCATTGTTCGCGCCCGTCGAGATCGTAGGCGAGCAACCCGACCGAGCCGAAATATACGATCACGCGTTCGCCGTCGGTGACTGGTGTTGGTGTGGCCGGACCGCTCAATTTGTGAGCGGATTCAAACTTCGTGGCGGGAGCCGTTTGTCGCCAAAGAATTTTTCCGTCGCGCCGATCGAGGCAGAGCGTTTCGATCTTGGTCTTGTCGTACGTGGTGAGAAAAATTCTATTGCTCCAGACGATCGGCGAAGAATTTCCCGCGGGCAGATCCACGCTCCAAAGCACGTTGGACTCAGGACCGAAATGGGTTGGCGGTTCCGCACCTTCACCGATGCTCAATCCGTTCGGCCCGCGGAACTGAGGCCAGTTCGCGCCGGAAATGTTCATCGCCATCGCAACGAGCGTTGCGATGGCGATGATGCTGGATTGAATGGCGCGCATGGTGCGCAGATTAGCTGGCGTCTTCCGCCTTCAACGGACGCACCCAGATGTTGCGGTACTTCGTCGTGTTGCCGTGGTCCTGCAAACGAATGGGACCGTTCGTTCTCGTGCCGTATTTGTTGATGGCCCGATGATTCGTCGGTCCAATGAGCGCGTCATGGTTGTGAACGAGCACGCCGTTGTGGAATGCGGTCACGTGAGCAGGCGTCTCGACCTTGCCATCTTTGATTCGGGGCGCGGTGAAAATGATGTCGTAAGTCTGCCATTCACCTGTGGGCAACGACGCGTTCACCAGTGGCGGGTGTTGCCCGTAGAGTGCAGAGGCGCCGCCGTCGGCGTAGGTCGGATTGTTGTAACTGTCGAGCACCTGGAACTCGAACTGTCCCATCAGAAACACACCGCTGTTGCCGCGCTCCTGACTGTTGCCGTGCGGCGGGACGGGCGTCGCGAATTCGATGTGCAACTGCATGTCGCCGAACGATTCTTTCGTGGCGATGTCGCCGCTCTTCGGCACGCAGGTGATCGCGCCGTCTTCCACTTTCCACGTCGCTTCGCCTTTGGAGCCTTTCCACGCGGAGAGATCCTTGCCGTCGAAGAGCACAATCGCATCGGACGGCGGCTTGCCGGCTTCTTTCGCGGGCGTGACGACGCGCGGTTCCGGACGGTCAGAGTCGTGAATGTGCCACTTGGTGCCGGGAATAAGCGGCGTGTCCTTGTAGCCGGGCTTCGCCGAATCGGCGGCGCGGAGGGAGGTGATGGCGGCGATCGCCGCGATGGTGAGTAAAAACTTTTTCATGCTGATCTTTCGTTGATGCGACATCAGGTCGGCAATGAACTGGGTCGCGAGGCAAGGCGTAGCAGCGCACTCATTGCGTGGCAAGAATCTCTTCGTGCTCGCCAAGTCCCGAGTCGTTCAGTTGAATGCGCGCGTTCACAAACCCAAACCGATCGCGATGAACTGGTACTATCTCGACAACGGCACCCAGCGCGGCCCCATCACCGACGCGGACTTCGGACCCCTCACGCAACAGGGCGTCATCAATGCCGGCACGTTTCTCTGGTGCGAAGGGATGGCGGATTGGAAGACGTACGGCGAACTCACCGGTATCTCTGCGGCGCAGCCGACGGCCGTGGCAACTGCGGCCGCTGAGCCTGCCGCGGGACTTCGCGTCCAGCGTGAAGCGGCGCCTGCATTTGAATACGCGCCGCCGCCGCTGCGAATCGCCGCGTATTTTATCGACGTAATTATTGTGGCCGCCGTTTTCGTAATCGGACTATGGGGGACGAGATGGATTTTGATGAGGATTGTCAGTGATTCGCAACTGCGAGGGACGCTCGGGGTGATCTTCTTCGGCTTGATCATCCTTTGGGTGATCGATTACTTCAGCGGAAACGTCGCGCGCAAAGGCGGCACGACGGGACAAACCATGTTGGGGATGAAGGTGGTCACCGCCAACGGCGCGCCGCCAAGTTTTCTCCGCGCGCTCGGGCGCTTCTTCATGTTCCTGATCATCAACCAATTTACGTTGAGCCTTGGTCAGATCGTCGCGTTCTTCGATTCGCAGAAGCGTTGTCTTCATGACATTGTCTGCGGAACGGTGGTGCTAAAGAAGTAACGCGATGTTCCGTCCCTGCATTGACCTTCACGAAGGCAAGGTGAAGCAAATCGTCGGCGGCACGTTGAGTGACGCGGGCGGAGAGCTCCGCACGAACTTTGTCTCCGAGAAACCGGCGTCGTGGTTTGCCCAACTCTATCGTCGCGATCACCTGCAAGGCGGACACGTGATCATGCTGGGCGCGGGCAACGAAACGGCGGCGCGTGAAGCGCTCGGTGCTTACGTTGGCGGACTGCACCTCGGCGGCGGCGTGACGCTCGACAACGCGCGGACGTGGCTCGATGCCGGCGCATCGCACGTGATCGTCACGTCGTGGGTCTTCCGCGAAGGCCGTGTGGATTGGGACCGGCTCCATCAACTCGTCACCGCGATTGGCAAATCAAAGCTCGTGCTCGATCTGAGTTGCCGGAGACGCGGTGCGGATTACTTCGTGGTGACGGATCGCTGGCAGAAATTTACCGAGGAAAAGATATCGCCTGAACTGCTCGTTCGACTCGCGGCATTCTGCGATGAGTTTCTGATTCACGCGGCGGATGTGGAAGGCTTGTGCCGCGGCATCGATCACGAATTGGTCCAGAAGCTCGCCGAGTGGACAACGATTCCCACGACCTACGCCGGTGGCGCCAAGTCGCTGGCGGATCTTGAGGAAGTCGCGCGCGTTAGTCGTGGACGCATTGATCTCACGATTGGTTCCGCGCTCGATATTTTTGGCGGCAGCGGGGTGAAGTACGAAGAAGTGGTCGCGTTCAATCGCGGTCGGTGGAAGTAACTATCCGGTGCGGTCGGTGCGCGCTTTCCCCTCACCCTAACCCTCTGCCTCGGGGAGAGGGGACAGCGCTTAACGCCCGCTGTGATTCGAACGGGGCGCTGTGCAGTCCCCGCGTCTTGGTCGTTCGGCGAAAGCGACGAGGCAAACCAGGACTCTTCAACCTTGCCAGCAATCTGGATTTGTTGCTCCCTCCCCATGAACCTCTCCTCCGTAGCAGCCGACG
>JBBRBM010000069.1:0-26837 GCA_038205745.1 Verrucomicrobiota bacterium
GTCGCACCAACTCGATCAGCGCCTGTAGCGGGCCGCTGCTCTTCTTGCGCTGTTGAAAGCTGCCGTACTTCACCAGTCCAATCGCCGTCGCGAACTCCGGCTGATCGAGTGCGGTCTTCAATCCGCTGATCGAGTTGGTGCGACCGAGGGTCGTGGGAAGTTGCAGAATGTGTTCGGAAAGTTTGTGGATGCCCGGGATGTTCGCGCCGCCGCCGCAGAGCAACACGCCGCAACGCAGGTAATCAAGCAACCCCTTCGAGTTCAGTTCCTGCTCGATCAGTTGAAAAATTTCCTCGATGCGCAGCGCCATGATGCGGCGCAGGTGTTCCACATTGATGTGGCGCTCGGGCAATCCGTTCTCGTTTGGCAGCGTGATACTGCGCCCCTTCACGCTGTCCTCCACGAAGCCGCCGCCGTATTCGACCTTCAATTGCTCCGCGCGACCAAGCGGCACTTTTAAGCCGTAAGCCAGATCGTTCGAAATGTGATCGCCGCCCACTGCGAGCACGCCGGTGTGCTTGATGATGCCGCCGCCGTACACGACGAACTCCGTCGTGCCACCGCCGATGTCGATCACCAGCGCGCCGAGTTCCTTCTGCTCTGCCGTCAACAACGCGAGCGCCGAGGCCAACCCGTTGAACACGATCGCTTCGACTTCGAGTTGAAGTCCTTTCACCGCGCGAATCGCGTTCTGAAGCCGATTGAACTGTCCATGCACGACATGCATGTCCACCTCGACGCGCGCGCCCAACATGCCGACCGGATTCGCGATGCCGTCCTGGCCATCGACGAGGAAGTGCTGGCGAATCGCGTGCAGCACGGAGTTCTCCGCCGGCAGATTGATCGCCTTCGCGTTCTTGATCACGTCCTCGACGTCCTGCTGCGTGATCTCGCGATCCGCTGAAACGACCGGATGCACACCGCGATTGTTGAACCCGCGAATGTGACTTCCGCTCACGCCGAGATACACACTGCGGATCTCCGCGTCCGCCATCTGTTCCGCCTCGACGATCGCGTTGCGGATGTCGTCCGACGCAAAGCCAACGTCGACGATCTCGCCTTTGCGCACGCCGCGCGAGCGCGCCTGTCCCACGCCGATGATGTTCAGCGCGTCGGCCTCACCGATTTCACCGACCACGGCGCACACTTTCGAAGTTCCAACTTCGAGTCCGACGATGATCTGGGAAGCGTCAAACATGTCTCTTTTTGTAGGGTGAGGTTTTCCGAAGCTTCGTCGGCGTGGACGGCACGATGCCGCTGTCCTGCCAACGCAGCGGCACATGCCGCTCGACCGACAAATCGAGTGTATCAATCAGCCGCGCCAGCCGCATGCCGCTTCCGTAAACAAGCCACCACCGATTCAGTTGCTTCTCAAAATCACTCGGCGCGAACGTCACTTCGTTCTGTTGCGCCGTGATGACCTGCAACACGTCTGGCTGCGACACATCAATGCGCGCGAGATCCACCACCGTCGCCATCTGCGATCGCTCAAACGCTGAGATGAATCGCAACGCAGCGCGTACTTGCGGCAACTCAAGCTCCTTGCCGAATCGCACATCATTCGCGTTCACGCCCGTGATGATTGGATAATGTTCACCGGGCTGCAGCGGCATGCCGCGCTGCTGTGCCTCGGGTGGGATCATCACATAGCCGCTCGCATCAATGAGATAATTCTGGATGTGCGCCACCGGCTCCCGCTCCACCACGAACACGCGCAACGTGTGCGGCAACACCCGCTCCACCGAGACAGATTGAATCGACGGGACGAGTTCGAGGTCGCGCTTCACCCGGGTCAAATCGAGCGCGAAGAGATTTTCGTTCTTCTTCACTCCGGCCCAACGACGCAACTGTTCAGGGGCCAGCAC
Source organism: Verrucomicrobiota bacterium (assembly GCA_038205745.1). Lineage (GTDB taxonomy): Bacteria > Verrucomicrobiota > Verrucomicrobiia > Limisphaerales > SIBH01 > JANNGC01. The sequence goes on from JBBRBM010000069.1 coordinate 1,866, forward strand.
GCCGTCGGTTCTCAGGTCGATCTGTTCGATCCGGAACGCCTGGTTTTCGTAAACGAAATGGTTGAGCGCCCAATCGCCGCAGCGCCAGGCGACATAGACGGCGAAGATGGTGCCAAGCGAGAGGCTGGCGGCGAGCGTCGCGACCTTCACGCGCATGCGGCGCACCTGGCGGCGCGCGACTTTCACATCGAGCACGTGGCGCCGCTCAAAGGCGCGGTTCTTCGGTTTGCGTCGAAACCACATCGGTTCTTCCACTGTTTCGCAGGTCAGTAGTGGGGCAGACGTCCCGTCTGCCATCGTCGCGGCGGACGTCTCGTCTGCCGTTTTCAATCCACCAGCCCGGAGGGCCAGTGGACCGTCGCAGGCGGGCCGCCTGCGCCACTAACATCACACCACTTCACTGCGTTGCGTTTTATGCAGCCGTCCGAACATCGCTCCGTCGATCAAGCGCGAGCTCAATCATGCGTTGACAGAGTTGTTCGTAATTCAAGCCCGCCGCTGCGGCTGCTTTCGGCAGCAGGCTTGTTTCAGTCATGCCAGGCAGTGTGTTCACTTCCAGCACAAAGGGTTCGCCGTCGCGCACCATCACATCCACGCGGGCGTAGTCGCGTCCGCCGATTGCCGCGAACGCACCGAACGCGGCTTTCTGGATGCGCTCGGTTATCTCACGATCAAACGGCGCAGGACAGAAATATTCAGTGTTTCCGGGCGTGTATTTGTTTTTGTAATCGTAGGTGCCCTGCTTCGGCCGCACTTCGACGACCGGCAATGCTTTGCCATCCAGGATTCCGACTGTCGTCTCGCGACCCACAATCCGTTCTTCAACGAGCAGTTCCGTGTCGAAGCGCAGCGCCTCGCGCACCGCTTCCGGCCAATCCGAAACGCGCTCCACAAATTGCAAACCAACACTCGATCCCTGGCGCACCGGCTTCACGACCACCGGCGGCTTCCAGTGCATCGGCCAAGGCGTCGCCGCAGAATCAACGAGCGTGAACTTGGGCGTCGGCACGCCTGCCTCGATGCAACGCTGCTTCGTCAGCACCTTGTCGAAAGCGATGCGGCTCGCCTCGGCGTCGCAGCCGGTGTAAGGCACGCCGAGCTTGTCGAGTTGTTGCTGCACCGTGCCGTCCTCGCCGTACGTGCCGTGCAACGCGAGGAACACCACATCGGTTTCCGGCAACAACAGCCACTCCGTCGTCTTCGGATCCAGTTCGGTGACGCGATGACCGAGCGAACGCAGCGCGTTCGCAACGGCTGCGCCGGTGCGCAAAGACACTTCGCGTTCAGCACTTGGGCCGCCGAGCATGACGGTGATGTTCAATGCCTTCATTTTGTTAGCCACAGAGGCACAGAGACACTGAGGAAGAATTTTTTCTCTGAGCCTCTGTGTCTCTGTGGCTATTCACCAATGATCTCCACTTCAGTTTCCAGCTCGATGTTCCGCTTCGCCTTTGCCGTTTCCTTGATGAACTGGATCAAATCCAAAACGTCCTTCGCCGTGGCGTCGCCTTCGTTCACGATGAAATTTCCATGCACCATCGAGACCATCGCGCCGCCGCGCTTCGTTCCTTTGAGCCCGAGCTCGTCGATCAACTTGCCGGCGGGAACTGTCTTCGGGTTTTTGAAAATACATCCCGCGCTTGGTTGTGCGGGCTGGGACTCCCAGCGCTTCGAGTTGTAAGTGTTCGCGCGTTCCTGGATGAGTTCCTTCGATGCTGGTGTCCCGCGTAGCACCGCTCCGAGCGCAATGTGCGTCTTGAACAACGGGCATCCGCGATACTCGACGTTCACTTCGCTCGCCTTGCGCTCGTGGATGTTGCCGCTGAAATCCATGAAGCGAATCTGCTCCACGATCTCGAACATCCACGAACCCATCGCTCCCGCGTTCATTCGCAGCGCCCCGCCAACGCTGCCGGGAATGCCTTCCAAAAACTCCAGGCCCGCCAGTCCCGCGCGCCGCGCTTCGACGGAAACATTCTTCAACTTCACCCCCGCCCCGCAGTGCATGTGCTCACCGATGATCTGCCACCGCGTAAAAAATTCGTGCCCAAGACCAATGACCACACCGCGAATTCCGCCATCGCGGATGAGCAGGTTAGATCCGCGTCCGATGATCGTGAACGGTGTCTTCGTTTCCGCGCACGTGCGAAGGACCGCAGCGAGATCCGTTTCACTCGCCGGCTCCACGAAAATGTCCGCCTTGCCGCCCACACGCATCGTGGTGCGCTTGGAGAGTGGCTCGTCGCGCGTCAGCGTTGATTCCGCGGACACGAGCGAACGCAGTTTCTCGAAGACGCCACCAGCAGGCGTGACAGGTTGATTGCTTTGCATACGCAATTCGATTGCGAGTTGATGCGCGGCTTTGGTGATGTCGCCCGCGCCAAGAAACACAACAACGTCGCCGGACTGAATCGCCGCCCCGACGACCGGCAGCAGATCGTGCAAGGCCGGAATGTATTCGACTGGCTGGCCCCGTGAGCGGATGGCAGAAGCAAGCGCCGCGCTGTTCGCGCCCGCGATTTCGCGCTCGCTCGCGGCATAAACATCCGTGAGGAACAGCTTGTCCGCATCGCTGAACGCTTCGGCGAACTGCTGCATCAGATTCAAGGTGCGCGTGTAACGATGCGGTTGAAACACCACGACGAGCCGGCGTCCACCCAGCGATCGCATCGCTTGCAATGTCGCGCGAATCTCGTTCGGGTGATGTCCGTAGTCGTCGAACACGCGGACGGAATCGTTCGCGAAAATCTCCTGCTGCCGCCGCGCCGCGCCGCGAAAGCCGGCGATTGCATCGCGAATGGCTGCGGGCGAATAGCCGAGCCGATGCAGAAATGCAACGACCGCGCACGCGTTGGAGATGTTCTTCTCCCCGAGCAGTTGGATCGTGAAATCGCCGAGCTTCTCGCCACGCAACCAGATCGAGAATATCCCATCGCCGCTGACCTCGGAGCGATACTCCGCCAGTGAATTGAAGCCGAAGGAGACAGCGCCGGGACGCTTCGACATCAGCTCCGCGAGACGCGAATCGTCAGCGCAGAACAGCACCAGCTCCTTCGTGCCCGCGGCGAACTGCTCGAACTCGCGGCAGACGTTTTGCACGTTGACGAAGTAGTCGAGGTGCTCCTCGTCCACGTTGAGGATGATCGAATGTGTGGGTCGAAACTCCCGCAACGTACCGTCGCTCTCATCGGCCTCCAGAACGAAGAGCGGTGAGGAGTCGCAACACAGCGCCGCCACACTCTTCCCTCTCCCCTCAACGGGGAGAGGGATCGAGGGTGAGGGGTGGTTAGTCTCGCGGCGATCGTCGCGCGAGTCACGCTGACCTGACGAACCACCCCTCACCCCAGCCCTCTCCCCGTTGAGGGGAGAGAGGGAAAGGTTCTCCGCGCTTGGAACAAAGCGCGCGTGTCTGTGTAACTGCGGCACGAGCGATCCAATTGCGTAACTCGGGTTCGCGCCCAATTGTCCCAACGCGTAGGCGAGCAGTGAACTCGTTGTTGTTTTGCCATGCATTCCGGCAACGCACACGGCGCGTTGTCGCTGCGCCAGCGCGGCGAGCAGCACGGCGCGGCGGACAATGGGCAGGTTCTGTTCACGCGCGGATTGAACTTCAACATTGTCCGATCGGATCGCCGAAGAGTACGCGACGAGCGCCGGCTTCGCCGCCTGAAGTTGCTCGGCGCAGTGTCCAACGTGAATCGTGGCGCCGCGTTCGCGGAGTTGGCGCACTTCTTCGTTCTCAATGACGTCAGAGCCATGAACTCCGAAGCCGAGGTCGAGCAGCAAATGCCCGAGCCCGCTCACACCGCAGCCACCGGCCGCGATGAGATACACGACGGAGCCGCGCCCCGCATTGTCGAGCAATGCATTCGCCTGTTCTGGAGTGAGACTCGTCACGACTTCAGATCGCAGATTTCAGGTTCAAGGTGGACCGTGAGATTCGGCTCCTCGCCATTGCCGCGCGGTCGCTGGATCGGATTGCTGAGAGAAGCTCCATTCGGAATGCGCTTCAAAATCGCTTCCGCAATTTCCGCGGCGGCATTCGGAAAATGCCAGTCCGCCAACGCCACTGTCAGACGACGACGTTCCGCGGTGTTGCTGATCAATTCCTGCACAAGCGAAGTAAGGTTTTCCGGCGTCGAACGCTGTTCGCCCAGCATTCGCGCGGCGCCTTTCTCGACGAACGCACGCGCGTTGTGAAACTGGTGATTGTCCGCCGCGGAAGGATACGGAATCAGGATCGCAGGCAAACGCATGGCCGCAAATTCCGCAAGGGATGACGCGCCACTGCGACTCACCGCGATTGTCGCGGCGTTCAGCGCCAGATCCATTTCCGTCAGGAACGGCCGCACGACGGCGCGCGCCCCCGCCTCGCGATAAGTGGCCGCGACTTTGTCGTAGTCCTTGGTGCCAGTCAGATGAAGGAACTGGATGTCCGGCAACTCGCGCCGGAGATCGCCAAGGCAGCGCATCAGCAGTTGATTGATTGCGCTCGCGCCCTGGCTGCCGCCCACCACCAATAGCGTTTCACGATTCGCATCAAGGCCGAGGGCAATGCGCGCGGACGTGGGCTCGCCGGGAGTGAATTGCGGGCGAACCGGTGTTCCAGTCGCACGGACTTCGCGGCTGTGCAAACGCTCCGCGCACGACGGAAATCCGACGAACGCCTCCGAGACAAACCAGGAAAGCAAACGATTCGCACGTCCCGGAATCGTGTTGGACTCGTGAAGGAACGTGGCGGCTTTGTGCTTTCGCGCGGCGAGGACTGGCGGTGCGCTGGTGAAGCCGCCCATCGCAAGCACCGCTGCCGGTGGACGCGATGTAAACACACGCTGCGCTTCGCGATACGAGGCACGAAAACCTTTCAGGAATCCCGCGGCATTCCCACGGACGAGTCCGACGGCGGGCAGTGTCACCACTTGCATGTCGGACACCGCGCGAACGGCCTGCTGGTCCACGTCCTTTGGCGAGACGAGGAGCATCACGTCACAGCCGCGCGCGAGCAATTCTTCGCCCACAGCCAGACCCGGAAACAGATGGCCGCCCGTGCCACCACACGCGATGGCTACAAGCGGCGCTGACTTTGTTCCCGGCATTAAGACAGTTGCGTCGATGGAATTTCTCCTGGGTTAAAAGGGTTGCGCTTGCGACCGCGCGCCGGCTCCGGCTCCTTCGCGCGTCGCGCCACGCTGAAAAGCACGCCGACACACAACAGCATGGCGACGATGCTTGATCCGCCATAGCTTACGAACGGCAGCGCGAGACCTTTGTTCGGCAATGAGCTCGTCACCACACCGATGTTGATGAACGCCTGGAGCGCGATGAGAAAAGTGATGCCGCACGCGAGCAACATGCCGAAGTGATCGTTCGCGCGTGAGGCGATGTAAACGCCGCAGAACGCGATCGCGGTGAAAGCCAGGACGACTCCCATGGTGGCGACGAGTCCGAGTTCTTCACCCACGATCGAGAGAATGAAGTCGGTGTGATTGGCCGGAACATAGCCGTGCTTTTGCCGTCCATCGCCAAGGCCAACTCCCGTCAGTCCTCCGGAGCCAAGCGCGATGGTCGCCTGATATTGTTGAAAACCTTTAGCCTGCTGATGTGCTTCAGGGTGTAGGAACGCCATCACGCGTGCGCGTCTCAGATCGTTGGTCATGATCGCCGCACTCAACGCGACAATTCCGATCAGGACCGTCGGACCAATCACGGTCAATCGCACTCCGCCGACGATCAGCATGATCGCACTCACGGTCGCGAGCAGGATCGTCGTGCCGTAGTCGGGTTCGAGAAAGATCAAACCAAGCACAGGTCCGATGAACGCCGCCGGAAGGAACAATCCGCGTTTCAGCGTCGGCATCTGGCGTTGAAAATGGGCTGCGTAGTGTGCGAGCGCGATGATGAGCGCGAGCTTGGCCATTTCCGACGGCTGGAAATTCATGAAGTGCAGGTTCAGCCAGCGACGCGCACCGCCAGCTTTCACTCCCACGTGTGGAACGAATACCGCCGCGAGGAGCACGACGGTCACTGCCAGAAGCGGAACGGAAACGCGCTTCAATTTGCGATAATCAAATGCGGCCGCCGCGACGCAACCCGCGATTCCCAGCGCGCCCCAAAGCAATTGCTGGTTCAGCAACTTCGCGCCGACGGGTGAACTGCACAGCATCACCGTCCCCAGCGCGAGGAGCGCTGCTACGCAAAAAGCCAATATGGTCGTCGCACACTTCATGACCAAAACTCAAACGCCGGGCTAAGGTCACCCGGCGTTCGCGTGATTACTGGGCCGGGGCCGGAACACCCGCTGGCGGGAAGCCCGTCGGGGCCGTGCCGCCCGGACTCGCCGGATTCGGCGTTGCCGTCGCAGGCGCGCTGGCACGCGATGGCATCTTCAACTTCTGCCCGACTTTAATCTGCGTGGTGCTCAGGTTGTTGAGCTTCTGCACTTCCTTGATCGTGGTGCCGTGGCTCTTCGCGATCTTGCTCAGCGTGTCGCCGGATTTGACCGCGTAAGTTTCGGTTCCAGTTCCGCCACTTGCGAAGGCACTGTTGCCGCTCGATCCTGTGGTCGCAGCTTTTGCCGGGATCTTCACCTTGTCGCCGATCTTCAGGCGCGTCGGGTTCAGGTTCGGGTTCGCAGACTGGATCGACCTTACGGACGCACCGTACTTCGTCGCGAGTGTGGCGAATGTGTCGCCCTTCACGATGACATGCTCATTTGCCGGCGTCCCTTCTGCCACGTTATTGACGATGGCAGGCGATGTTGGGGTTGTCGGCACGAACGGAGGCGCGCCCGGCGTGACGGTCGGCGTCATGCCGAAGTTCGAGGACGCAGCGGGAGGCGTGGAAAACGGAGGAATTGGAGCCATGTTCGACGTCGCTGGTGTCGTCACGATGTCGTTGGTGCCGCCGAAGGGCGGGATGCTGCTGAAATCATTTGTGGGCACTGTGCTGGCAGTGGTGTCTTCCTTGTCTCGCTTGCAACCCTGGATCAAAAGCGCGCCAAGCACGACGACATGGATTGCGAGAATGGTGAACACCGCGATGCGCACGTGCGACTTGCCGCGCGCCTGTGATTCGAAAGTGCCTTGTGGCACCAGCGGGTTTGGTTGCTGTTTCATTAGTTTTAATTCGCCAATGGCGTCAGTTTCTTGAGGTTTTCTCTCTAAAATTTTGCCCCGGAGTTTTCCCTCAAAAAAACCCGGGGCAATTCATCAAAGCATCATCAGCTCTCTGCGGCGTTCACCATCAGTGCGCCGGGGGTTGCTGGCTACGCGAGAATTGCCACTCGTTAACTTCTTCACCACGTCGCGAAACACTTCACCCCGGTGCTGATAATTTCGGAATTGGTCGAAGCTCGAGCACGCTGGCGACAGCAGCACTACATCACCCGGTCGAGCGAGTTTCGCTGCTTCCGCGACAGCTTCTAGCAACGTGGAAACGGTGGTGCAAGGAGTAAACAGGCTCCACGCCGCACGAATTTTTTCGCGCGTTTCACCGAACAAAAATGCGCCCTTGACGCGTTGCGAAATGAGCGGCCCGGCGTCGTGATACTCGAATCCTTTGTCCTTCCCGCCTGCGAGCAGCCAGAGGTTCGGCTCGCGGGAACGCTCGGCCCGCGGCATCGCCATCAACGCTTTGACGACGGCATCCACGTTGGTCGCCTTCGAGTCGTTGAAGAATTTCACGCCGTCGATCTCGGCGATGAACTCGCAGCGATGCGGCGCGGGCGTGTAGCTCTTAATGGCCTCCACGATGCCTTCAAGCGGGATGCGCAACACCCGGCCCACCGCGAGCGTCGCCATGATGTTCTCCGCGTTGTGAGGGCCGCGAAGCTGCACGTCGTCCATGTTCAGCAGCGGTCCGGACCAATTCTCAATGCGGCTGATAATCAGACCGCGATCGAAATAAATATCCGCCGTCTGATCCGTCGCGCTGTAGGTGATGACCTTCGACGGGATGTTAACGCCGAGCTTCTGCAACTGCTTCAGCGCGTCGCTCTGAATGATCGCCCAATCGAACGCCTGCTGGTTTTCAAACAGCCGCGCCTTCGCTCGCGCGTAATCGTCCATGCTCGCGTAACGATCGAGATGGTCCGGCGTGATGTTTGTCAGCACCGCCACGACCGGGCGAAAGAACTCGATCGTCTCCAATTGAAATGAACTGACTTCCAGCGTCACGAAATCCATCTCGCGCGCCTGGTTCGCAATCGCACAAAGCGGCGTCCCAATATTTCCCGCGGCAATGGTTTTCAGGCGATTGTGCGACAACACGCGCTCGACCAATTCGGTCGTGGTGGTCTTGCCGTTGGTGCCGGTGATCGAGACGTTGAGCGCGAGCGTTTGCTGGTAGCCGAGTTCCAGTTCACCAATCAAATGAATCTTGCTCGCGCGCACTGCCTGCACGATCGGGTTGTCGAGCGGCACACCCGGGCTCACCACCGCCAAATCGAACCAGTCGGTGGGAAGCGCCTTGGCGCCCAGTTCCACGCGCGCGCCGCGCTCACGCAGCTTTGCCGCTTGTTCGCGCAAGGGTGCGTTGTCAGCGCTGTCCACGGCGACGAGGTTTGCGCCGCGAGCGAGACACAACTCGCTTGCCGCGACCCCGCTCACGCCCAGGCCAATCACCAGCACGTTTTTGTTTTCAAAAGAGAACATCAGCGAATCTTTAACGTACCCAGCGCCACAACAGCGCACAAAATGCAAAGAATGTAGAAGCGCGTTACTACTTGCGATTCGTACCAACCCTTCTTTTCAAAGTGATGATGCAAGGGCGACATCAGAAAAATCCTTCGGCCCTGACCGTATCTCTTGCGCGTGTATTTGAAGTAAGTCGTCTGAATCATCACCGAGCCGGCTTCCGCCACGAACACGCCACCCGCGATGACCAGCAGGAACGGTTGATGAATGAGCACCGCGATAATTCCGAGCGCCCCGCCCAACGCGAGCGAGCCGGTGTCGCCCATGAACACTTTCGCCGGATGGCAATTGAACCACAGGAAACCCAGCCCCGCGCCGATCATGGCCGCACAGAACACCGTAAGCTCCCCTGCTCCGATGACATGCGGAATTTGCAAATACTTTGCCGTCACGGCATTTCCCGAGAGATACGTTGCGATCAGGAACACGAACGACACGATCAGCGTGCAGCCAATCGCGAGACCGTCCAATCCGTCAGTGAGGTTCACCGCATTGGAGCTGCCGACGATGGTCAGCACCGTGATGACGATGCCAATTGCAGCGCTGATTGCGACTGGATGTTTGTAAAACGGAACCATCACGTCTGTGATCAAAACTTTCGTGCTTGGCAGTTGCCACAAGTAGAGCGCGATGAAGAGCGCAAGCGCTCCCTGCACCACCAGCTTGATCCTCGCCGCCGCGCCGGCGCCGGTCTGCTTCGTGATCTTCGCGTAGTCGTCGTAGAAGCCGAGCCCTGCAAATACGAGCACCGATAACAAAGTTAGTTGCACCAGCGTATTCCACTGCGCCCACAGCACGGCAGAAATATCCATGACGCCCACGATTAGAATGCCGCCCATCGTCGGCGTGCCCTTCTTGCTCAACATGCGGGCGACGAGACTTCCGCCTTCCTCCGCCTTGTCCACGTAGTCCTGCCCAAACTTCAGCCGCTGCAACCAGCGAATGAAGCGCGATCCCAAAAACAAGCTGAGCCCAAGTGCCGTCACCGCCGCGCCCGCGGTGCGGAACGTGATGTACTGAAACACGCGCAGACCCGAGAGCGGATCCTGCCACTGCGTGCCATGCACCGCGTTGAGTATGTATTGGCTCAAGTAAAACAGCATCAGCCCAGGCCCTCGCTCACGCGTTCCAGTCCCGTCACGCGCGAAGCCTTGAGCAAAACCACGTCGCCTTCCCGCGCCAGCCCTTTCACCGTCGCCACGGCTTCGACCACATCGTGGCATTCCGTCACGTTCTGCATTCCGGCGTCACGAGCGGCACGCGCGGTGAGACTTCCCATCGAGCCCACCGTCACCAACTCATTCACACCGAGTTCAGCGGCCATGCGTCCAACCTCCGCATGTGCCTCCTCACTGTGTTCGCCGAGTTCCGCCATGTCGCCGAGCACTGCGATGCGCCGGCCTGAGCACGGAAAGTCTTTCAACGTCTGCAACGCTGCGAGCATCGAGTCCGCATTCGCGTTGTAGGCGTCATTGAGAATGCGCACGCCGTTTCGCTCCGAGACTTGCAGGCGCATCTTCGGCGGCTGGCACGACGCCAGGCCATGGCGAATCTGCTGAGCGTTGAGTCCAAGCTCTGCGCCAATGGCGATGGCCAGCGTCGCGTTCGTCGCCTGATGCCGGCCCAGCAGGCTCACTCGATACTCACCCGAAAAATCCGAGCGCGGCGCCACGACCACAAACGTGACGCCGCGCTCGTCCACCCGCACCGCGCTCACCAACCAATCGTTTTGCGCGCCGAACCCGACGCGCACCACCGCACCGCGACAACGCTCCGCAATCGCATCCGCGCAATGTGTGTCGCCGTTGATGAACAGCGTTCCAAAGCTCGGGAGCAGTTCTGCGAGCCAGCCTTCCTCCTGCGCCACGCCATCGACGTCGCCGAAAAATTCCAGATGCTCGCGGCCGATGCTCGTAATCACGCCGAACTGCGGCTGGATCATCGCGACCAATGGCGCGAGTTCGCCCGGATGATTCGTGCCGACTTCAAACACCGCCGCTTCGTGATGCGGCTCAAGCCGCAGCAACGTGAGCGGTACGCCGATTTCGTTGTTAAAACTCGCTTCACTCCAGAGCGTGGAAAGTTTCTGGCGCAACACCGACGCGATGATTTCCTTCGTCGTGGTTTTGCCGTTGGAGCCGCCAACCGCAATCGTCGGCAGTTGAAAATCATGACGGTATTCCGCGGCGAACCGCGCGAGCGATTGCCTCGTGTCCGCAACCGCAATCACCGCACCGCCACCAGAGGGCGCTGGCAGCCGTTGTCGGTTCACGACAACGGCTGCGGCGTCTTTACCCATTACCTCCCTTAGAAAGTTGTGACCGTCGTACTTGTCGCCCGCGAGAGCGAAGAACACGTCGCCCGCCTTGACCGCGCGCGAGTCAGTGCAGACGCGCTGCGCAAGCGCATCGGCCACACCGGTGAGCTGTTCACCCGCGCAAGCCTTGGCGATGTACTGCAACGTTCGTGGTTCCATGCTCGCGATCATTCGTCGGAAACGTTTGAGCGAATCGGGGTCTTCTGTGCTTCGTGAGTCTCGTCCCCCCTCACCCCGGCCCTCTCCATTGGGGAGAGGGAGTCACGCACTCCGGTTTTTGAAAAATCGAGGAGCCTTGGCTTCGCGAGAGACAGCCGAACCATTCTCCCTCTACCTGAGGGAGAGGGCCGGGGTGAGGGGGAACGGGTCGCAACAAACTCCTGCGACTCCCATGCCTCGCACCAACGCTCCAGAACCAGCGTGCTCATCGGCGGCCTCCTTTGAATCCCAGATTCTCCAACGCCTCACGCGCGAAGACGCGATCGTCGAAAGGAATAATCGTGTCGGCAAACTCCTGGTAGGTCTCGTGTCCCTTGCCCGCGATGAGCACCGTGTCACCCGGTCTGGCGTTTGAAATGATCTCTGAAATCGCGCGCTTGCGATCGAGTTCTACGACGTAATCCTTTGTCTTTACTGAACGAAAACCAAATTCAATTTGCGCCGCGATTGTCTCGGGCTGTTCCTTCCGCGGATTGTCACTCGTGATGTAGGTGAAGTCGGCGTGCTCGGCGGCCACGCGGCCCATCTTCGCGCGCTTGCCGTTGTCACGACTGCCGCCGCAACCAAAGAGCAACAGCACGCGCCCTTTCGTAATCTCGCGCAGAGTGGTGAGCACGTTCAGCAACGCATCGTCCGTGTGCGCGTAATCGACGAACACGTTGAACGGCTGTCCTGCCACAACGCGTTCGAGTCGCCCCGGCACCGGCAGCATCTTGTTCAACGCGGACTGGAGCTTCGTCACCTCCACATCCAGCGCGAAGGCAGCGCCCGTCGCGGCAAGTGCGTTGTAAATATTGTGGCGGCCGATCAGGGGCAGCTTGCAGGCGAAGCTTTTCTTCGGCGTTTCGATCGTGAAGCTGGACACGTCAGCGGCGAGATGAATCTTCGTCGCACGAATGCTCGCGGCCGATTTGATGCCGTAGCTCAGCTTCACTTCCACGTCGGATTCGTTGAGCAGCCGGCTGCCGAGCGAGTCGTCAATGTTGATGACCACCGCACCCTGCTTCGAGCCGTTCGATGTTTTCGTGAACAGCTTCTGCTTGGCCGCGAGGTAATTCTCCATCGTGCCGTGATAATCGAGATGGTCTTGTGTGAGGTTGGTGAAGATCGCCATGTCGAACTCGATCCCGGCAACACGCCTCTGGTCGAGCGCGTGCGAACTCACTTCCATCACGCACGCCGTGCATCCACTCGAAACCATCTGCGCCATCATTTGCTGCACTTCCAGCGCCTCGGGCGTCGTCCGTTGCGCGGGGATGACGCGGTCACCGATTTCGTAGCGCACCGTGCCGAGCAAACCGGTCTTCACGCCCGACGCTTCAAGGATTTGCTTCACCATGAACGCCACGGTGGTTTTGCCATTCGTGCCGGTGATGCCAATGACGCGCAGCTTCGTGCTGGGATGCTGGTAGAATGATGCCGCGGCGCGCGCGAGAGCCTCGCGCGAGTCGTGGACTTTGATCTTCGTGGCGCGGGAGGAAGAAAATCCGTTGCGCTCACATATAATCGCGGCGGCCCCGCGATCAATCGCCGTCGTGATGTAATCGTGGCCGTCGGTCTGCGTGCCAGGGATCGCGACGAAAATCATTCCCGGCGTGACGCGCCGCGAATCGTAAGTGATGCCGGCGAACTCGCGATCCAGCGGACCTTCAATCCGCGTGACCGCCAAATGTTTCACGAGTTCTTTGAGTTGCATCGCTTAACGGTTGCTCACCTGCGTGACTGCGCCGCGCTCCGGAAGTTTGTCCGTCGCCATCAAGTTCTCACTTTCAGGGGGCAGCACATCAGGTTTGATGTTCAGGAAATTCGCGGTGCGCTCGGCGATGCGCTTGAAGACCGGCGCGCACACCGTGCCGCCATAGTATCCGGACTTCTTCAACGGCTCATCGCACGAGACGTAGATGAGCAACTCCGGCTCCTCCGTCGGGAAGAACCCGATGAAGGACGCATAATATTTTTCGTGCGAGTATGCTCCGTTGACGACCTTCTGCGCCGTGCCGGTTTTTCCCGCGACAGTGTAGTGCTCCAGCGCCGCCTTCTCTGCGGTGCCTTTTTCCACGACGCCCTTCATCGCCTGTATCGTGGCGCTTGCTGCTGCGTAGCTGACCACACGACGCACCTCTTGCGGTGGATACTTCGCCACGGTGTTGCCTTTGTCGTCGATCAGACGATCGACGATCATCGGGCGCATCAGCACGCCGCCGTTGGCAATCGCGGCAACGGCCATGGCGGTTTGAAGCGGCGTTGCCGCGACACCCTGTCCGATCGGGATGCGCGAGACGTGAATTGGTTTCCAATCTTTCAACTTCGGGAGATCGCCACGCGCTTCACCACTGAGCGAAATGCCGGTGCGCTCGCCAAAACCAAAATCAATGATGTGCTTGTAGGCGGCGTCCTTGCCCATCTTGATCGCGACCTTGGCGGTGCCGATGTTCGACGACTTCGAGATAATGTCCTGGACGGAGAGAATCGGGTAATTCTCGTGGTCGTGCAGCGTGAAGCCGGCGTAACGGAACGCGCCGTTCTCGCAATCAAATCGATCGCTCAACCGCACCGTGCCGTCGTGAAGCGCGCCGGCGAGTGTTACCGTCTTGAATGTTGAGCCAGGTTCGAACGCATCGGTGATGGCTCGATTGCGGCGAGCGTCCGCTTTGAATTTTCCCGGCGTGTTCGGATCAAAGTTCGGAAACGTTGCCATCGCGACGATTTCGCCCGTCTTCGGCCGAACCACGATGGCGCACACGCTCTCAGCCGAATGCTTCGTCAACATCGGCGCGAGTTCCTCTTCCACGATCTGCTGGATGCGCGCATCGATCGTCAGCACCACGCTCAATCCGGGACGCGATTCCACATCCGCTTCGCGGAACATGTAGAGCTCGCGCCGTGCGATGTCGGTTTCGGTCTTCACCCAGCCGCGGGTGCCGCGGAGTTTCTCGTCGAACGTCGCTTCGATTCCTTCCCAGCCTGCCAGGATGTTGTTCGTGCGCTCATTCGTGATCACCTCACGCGGTCCGGCAAATCCGAGAACATGCGCTGCCAGTGAACCGTTGGGATAGGAGCGAATCTGATCATCCTCGGGCGTGATGGAACGCAGCCACACCCCTTGAAGCGCCGTCTTCTCTTTGTTCTGCAGCTTTCGTCCAGCGACCGCATTGGTGTACTGCTCGTTGAGTGTGAATCGGATCTTCTCCCAATCATCAAGCGAAACTTTGTGCTTCAACCGCTCGTACCTGTTTGTGCCCAACACGCCGTGGTCATTGGTTCTGGTGTGCCGGCTGAACATGGCGAACAACGCGACTTCATTCGTCTTGAGCAATGGTGCGAGCACCCGCGCCATCTCGGCTTCGTAGCCATTCAGCAACGAAGGATCAGCGCACACGGTTTTCACGGGAATGCTCGTGGCGAGCAGATTCCCTCGGCGATCACGCACATCGCCGCGCGGCGCTTCGCGAAAGTAGGAGCGCTCGTGCTGGTTCTCGGCGAGCGCGGCGAATTCATCGTGGCGCGTCCATTGCAGCTCAACGAGACGGCAGCCAAGGCCGACGAAGCAGAGGATCACAAGGATCGTCAGAACTATCAGCCGACGGCGGTTTTTTTCCGCTTCCATAAGTTCCCCCTAAAATTTCACCAACCGCCCGGTGCCGATCGGTTCCTCTCCGACGGCGTCACCGGGCGGCGGTAAATCATTTAAGTGCAGCAATGCCGCTTCTCGGCATCTCCACGTAGAGCGGTTGGCTCTTCGAGGCCGCAGTCGCGGGCACTTCTACAATTGTTAGAATCTGGGATTGGGCCGGCGCGATCAGCCCGAGGTTCATCTTCCTCACCCGGTCTTCGAGCGCGGGCAGCGTCTTCGACATCGCGAGCGTGCGTTCGAGCTGCCCGTTGAATTCCAACAACGCAGCATGTTGCTTTTCGCGCTTCCCAATCTGCCGTCCAATTTCGGCGAGTTGGTTTTTCTGGTAAACATACCCAATCGCCGAACCGCCGAGCAGCAGGCAGAGCAGTGCCGCTTTGACCGCGGGCACAAACCGCGCTGCTGATCCGTTTTTTCGGTTCCTTCCCATCTAATTCTGCCTTCTAAATTCTTTCCAAAACTCTGAGCTGCGCGCTTCGTGCGCGCGGGTTGTCGCGAACTTCTTCAGCACCCGGCTGAATCGCTTTGCGCTGCACCCAACGCAGCTCCGGCACGCGCGGCTTTCTCAATTCAGGGACATCCACCTCACCTTCGAAGGTGTATTCCCGCGTGCGTTCGTTTCCGAAATGCTTCACCAATCGGTCCTCCAGCGAATGGAACGTAATCACCGCCAGCCGCCCGCCCGGCTTCAAAACTTTCACCGCGGCATCGAGCCCGCGTTCGAGCGAACCCAACTCGTCGTTCACCGCGATTCGCAGCGCCTGGAACACCTGCGTGGCCGGGTGTGTTTTCTTCCCGTGCCTCGGCGCGAGTCGCTCGATGAACTCCGCAAGCTGCTTCGTCGTCTCGAACCGCTTTGCCTTGCGTTGCTCGACGATCGCCTTCGCGAATCGCCGCGACTGCCGCTCGTCGCCGTATTCCCACATGATGCGCGCGAGTTCGAATTCGCTTTCCTGATGGATCAAATCCGCCGCCGTGAACGGCTGACTTCGGTCCATGCGCATATCGAGCGGACCTTCTGTCTGGAACGAAAAGCCGCGCTCAGCCCAATCGAGCTGCGGAGAGCTGACACCCAAATCCAGCAACACACCCCCGCAGCTCGACGGCTGAACCCAACCACCCAACTCAGAAAAATTGCCGCGCCTCAACTCGAAGCGCCCCGCGAATGCAGCGAGCCTCTTTCCCGCGGCGTCGAGCGCCGCGTCATCGCGATCCATTCCAAAGAGCCAACCGTCAGGCACACTCGCCTGTAAAATCGCCGCGGCATGTCCACCACCCCCAATCGTGCCATCTACAAACTTCTCACCACTGCGCGGACGAAGCGCTTCCAGCACTTCCGCGAGCAACACCGACTTGTGAGCAAATTCCGGCACACATGCACTTCACTCCGCCTTCTTGCGGAACAATCGCGCCTTCATGCGGGAGAAAAGCGACAGCTTCTGCGCGATTTCCACGCCCGGCGCTGGAGCCGCAAATACATTTTCCTGTGCCGCCGGCTTTCGTGAAATCAGTTCCAGATCCGACTCGCTCAGGTCATTTCGCACCGGCTTGACCTTTTCGAGCGAAAGTTCCCCCTGCACCACCGACGCATGCCGCGAAGGGATCGCCGTCGATCGGAAAGGATTCTTCGTCCAGCGTCCCAGCGGGAACGCCTGCTTCGGCGTCGTCGCACTTTGCTCTGCCACTTCCGTCTTCATCGCGTTCCTTTGCGCCGCCAATTCGGCGGCCGTTTCCCCACTTTGCTCCACCACCGCGTGTCCGAATGTCGGCCATCCATGGTTCATCAGCTTGTAGCGATGGGGCCGATCCTTCGCTTCACTCAGGCTCCTAGTCGCCGTCAGCAATTGCATCAAGCCCATGATCAAATGAGTCCGAACGCCTTGGTTGCCATCGCATCCACCGCGGATTTCGTGGCTTCATACCGCTCCGGACTCCAAATCTGAAACCGATCAAACATGCCGTTCAGCAAAGCTTCTTCTTTGATCCCCGCCGCCTTGGCCATCCATTCCGGCAGCGTAAACCGCCCCACCTTGTCCAACTGCACCCGGTCGGACTTTTCCCCCAAAATTCTCCGCAATGCCTCAGCATCCGGGTCCGCAAACCGCATCGCCGTAACCTTCGCGGCGAGTTCCTTGAACACCGCCGGCGGCAGCACGAGCAAACACGAGTCCGGTTGCCCGTTGTGCGGCCAGAGAATCAGCGTGAACTGAACGCCGTCTTCAGTCGGACGCCACTTCGCCGGAATCTGAACACGCCTCTTCTCATCAACGCCGTGCCGGTAGCACGCGCTGTAGTAGATCGGCTCATTCGATTCAGTCGGCATTCGCGCATCGCCCAAAAGGGAGGCTGACCCGTTCCATACCTCAGCTCTCCACAACGCCCCACTTTGTATTACTATCGCCCCACACCGTCAATAGTCAAATGGCAAGAAGTTTTGTGAGTTATTGAAAAGTTGTTCACAGAACCGTGTAGTTCGCCCCGTGCTCGTCTCCGACTTTGATTTCGAGTTGCCGAAGGAATTGATCGCGCAGCATCCCGCCGCCAACCGGGATGCGTCGCGATTAATGGTGTTGCATCGACGCGAGAATCGAATCGAGCACAGAACATTTCGTGCTCTTCTCGACTACTTGCGGCCCGGCGACGTGCTCGTGCTGAACAACTCGAAAGTGATTCCCGCTCGACTGCACGTGGTGAACCCCAGGACCAGCGGTGCGTCCGAGATTCTGTTGCTGGAAGAGAATTCGCCGAACGATTGGTGGGCCCTGATCCGTCCCGCCAAGCGGGCTCGGATCGGAACGGAACTTATGCTAGTGGATCTGCGCGGCGAGCGCACTGATGTCTCCGTGACCGTGATCGACACAAACGCAGAAGGTCATCGACGCCTCCGCTTCCAACGTGTCCCCGGCATCTTGCCGGGTTCCGACTTCAATATCGCAAATGAAATGGAGTCCCTCGGCGAGCTTCCTCTCCCGCCCTATATCAAACGCGATCACCTCTCACCGGAAGACACCACGCGCTACCAAACAATCTATGCTCAAGAGCGCGGTTCCGTGGCAGCCCCAACGGCCGGCCTGCATTTCACCGAACACTTGCTGACGGAGATGCGCGCGCGCGGTGTTCACCTATGTTACGTCACGTTGCATGTGGGGCTCGGCACCTTCCTGCCCGTCAAGGCCGACCGCGTCGAAGAACATGTAATGCACTACGAGCGTTTCCATGTTACCCAGGAGACCGCTGACACCATCAACAACGCCAAAAACGAACACCGTCGCGTCATCGCTGTGGGCACCACGAGCACCCGTGTGTTGGAAGCCATCGCACGCGAGCACGACGGCAGGATCGCGCCTGGCACAGGGCGCACCAATATCTTTATCCATCCACCGCAAACCTTTCGTATCGTGGATGCGCTCGTTACGAATTTCCATCTTCCACGTTCCACACTGCTCATGCTCGTGAGCGCATTCACTTCACCCGGCGAATCAATCGGACGCGAAAGAATTGTGGCGGCCTATGCGGAAGCCGTTCGCGAACGCTATCGCTTCTTCAGCTATGGAGATGCCATGCTCATTCTATGAACCCCCTGCCGACACTTCGTCCCAGGCTTCGCGACGGCCTGCCCTTCGTTTACCTGAACATCGCGACCACCGCCGACGGCAAACTCGCGCCCACCAATCGCCACTTCGTCCCGTTCAGCAACAAGCGCGATCAGGAACTTTTGCTCAAGCTGCGAACACGCTGCGACGCCGTGATGGCTGGCGCCCGCACGGTTGACTCAGTCCCGGTGAACCTTGGACCAGGCGGCAAACGCCTTCGCGCTGAGCGTGTGAAGAACGGGCTCGCCGAATACAACCTCCGCGTTGTCGTCAGCGGTTCCGCTTCGCTGAATCCGCGCGCTGAAATCTTCAAACATAAATTCTCGACGCTCATCATTCTCGTATCCGGGCGCGCGCCCCGCGCCCGGATCAAGCGCCTGCAAGAACTCGGTGCCGTAGTCGAATCATGTGGAGAGCGGGAAGTCGATTTCACCTATGCGCTGAAGTGGCTGCGCAAACAATGGAACGTCACGCGACTGCTCTGCGAAGGCGGCGGTGAAATCAACGCGGCGCTCTTCGAAGCGAATCTCGTGGACGAAGTCTATGTGACGCTCTGCCCCACGATCTTCGGCGGACGCACCGCACCGACTCTTGCTGACGGTCTCGGCGTGGCGAAACTCGAAAACGCCACCAAGCTGAAACTCAATTCTGCCGAGCGTGTCGGCGATGAAATGTATCTCGTCTATTCCGTCACGCGCCAGTAGCACAACCACCGGTTTCGCGAATAACTTTTGAACCCGAACTCCGAAGTTGGAGGTGGGTGGCACGGGCGACTCGCCTGTGCCGTCCGGCCACTGGCCGGACGGAAGGGAAGGCGCGTGGACTTGGTGGGAATGGCACAAAACAATTCGCATGTCCTCCTCCGTTCCGCGCGGCTGGTAGCCGCGCGACACAGGCAGGTTGCCTGTGCCACCCGGCGGCTGCGCCGCCGCTACTTCGGAATTCGGGTTGAACAAGCCGTTCAGGGAGCACACGCGCCCTCGCGTGTTCCGATCGGCGCCCTCGCCGGTCGGGAATGCACACACAAACCAAGTGCTCCCCTGTGCCCACCGCCCTCGTGTGTTCCGCGAGGGCGCGGAACACCGCACGCGAGGGCGCGTGCGCTCCCCATCCCCGAGAGTCGCCCCGGCTGGAGTGCTTGCCGAAAATCATTTCCGATTCCTGAGTCGCGTTTCCCCTCACCCCGGCCCTCTCTCTCAGGGAGAGGGAGTCACGCCTTCGGTCACTTGGAAACGCTGGCACTTGTGATTTTCAGGGAGCGGTGAACGATTCTCCCTCTCCCGTGGGGAGAGGGCTGGGGTGAGGGGAACCAGCGCGTGATCATTTAAAGAGTCCTGATCCTCCCACGCACGAAAGGTCGCTGCTCTCGGCGGCCGGGCAGCCCGCTGGACGCGGGCTGAGTCGTCTCAGCGCGACGACTTCCACCTTATGAAGCGCGCTGTCATCACACGGAAGAAACATCCCCGTTCCCGCCGCGAACGAGCGGACGGAGCGCGGTTGTGTCGAAAACCAGCCGCCGCAACATCCATTCGTCAACGCGCTGCGGCTGAACGAGGACGACACAGCCGCGCTCCAATGTGCCCGGCACTTTAATTGCATCCGCTTGATCCAAGTGAATCGTGGCAGTGAATCTCCCCGTTCCGGCCCGGAACGAGCGGATTGAGACAGCGAAGGGACACATTGAGACACGGAACCAGCGCGTTCCGTGTCGGAACCCGGACATTGCGGTTCGGAACCTCCACATTCTCGATCGGAACCGGCACGTTCCAGTTCATGTTTGAGACATTCGCGCCCTTTTGTTGGAAATTCGCCCTGAATCCAGACAATCCGCCTCCTGACCGTGGGAGACGGCACGAACGTGGCCACTTACTCCTACATTGCCAATTCGCCGCTGGTCAGTCTGATTGCCTTCGCCAACGACAGCACGCCACGCATGATCACAAGCAAGTCATACGACTCCCTGAATCGTCTGACGTTGATCACAAATGCCATCATTGGTGCGGCCGGCTCGGAAAATCCTTCTTTCGCTTACGCGAACAACGATGCGAACCAGCGTCTTTCCGTTATGAACGCCGACGGTTCGCGCTGGATTTACACGTACGATTCGCTCGGTCAGGTTACGAGTGGAAAGAAATTCTGGAGCTACGGCACGCCAGTGTTGGGCCAGCAGTTCGAATACACATTCGACGACATCGGCAATCGCAAGACGGCGGTGAGCGGAGGCGACGTGAGCGGGAACAACAGCGCGCAACCCAACAATGGGATTGATTCGGCCATTACGTACTCCATTGCCAACGGAAAGATAAACCAAGGAGCGGGATTTAACGGAAGTTCGAGCGTAATCAGAACGACCACAAATATCTCCTTTGCTGACTTAACTTTTGCGGCGTGGATTAAAACAACGGCAAGCCCTGGTGAGATCGTAGCTGAGAACAGTTCGCTCGGACAATATGTCGCACGAATGGACGTGAATGCTCACAAACTCACGTTCGGCGTATATTTGACTAGTACCGGTGTCATCAAAAACGTCGAAGGTTCAACTGAGATTGATGACGGGAACTGGCATTTTGTTGCCGCGACACGAAGCGGTGGCACCTACAAACGGCGAACCCATCTGGCGCGCTGGCCGGGAGTGGTGTTGGGCCGCCGCGCCCGGCCCAGATTGGAATCAGTACTGCGACTCATGCCCCCACTTCACCATGCCCCGCCGCCCACGGATAGATGGGTTCAGCGGAGGCTTACGACAGCACTCGTTTGGCGATCAATACGGAGCTTGAGGGAAGAGTTTCGGTCATTCGGATTCGTCCCCGCGAGGTACTCGGCAAAATTGCTGAAGCCGTCGCCGTCCGCATCCTCGTCACCAGTATGTGTCAGATTTCCGAAAGCCGTTATCTCCCAATCGTCCGGCAAGCCGTCATGATCCGAATCCATCGATATGGTGAGTTGATACTGCATCGGCTCTGACCAATCACCAGCAGCGAAATGTCTCGCGCTCGTGCTCGCACGAAGATGTTGGTAATGCCAGACGCAAATCCCTCCGTTCCCGCCTTCCACCAGAACGTGTGTTCCGAACCAGTCGGCGAAGCTGTGACGCGTGTCGTTAACGAGTAAGGCAGTGAATCCACAAACAGGATGTTCGTGACATCCCACCAGTTCGTTCTGTCCGGCGAAAACTGCAAAAACGGAAGCGATGCATTGCCCTCGGCGTCCCAGATTCGCACACGAATGCTCGCTAGATTCCCGCCTGCCGCTGGATTCGGCAGCACCCGCGCCAATGGAGCCGTTTGCGGGAAATTTGGAGATTGTGGCAATTCGCGCTGCGGTGGCCAGAAAATGACATAGCACTTGTTCGGCGTGGCGGGATCAACGAGCAGACCGGCCAAACCCTCGCCCGGCTCCAGCGTCTTCACCCCGGCCAGCGCGTGCCACGGCTTGCCCGCGTGCTGTGCGCTGAACAATTGCCGCTGCAAAGGATTCGTCCCCGTCGCCGTCCACGCGAACACCTGTCCGTCCGGCTCGCCGGTGAAGAAGACTTCATTGCTGCGGTTGAGGAAATTCACGGAGGCCAATCCATAACTTTGCGCCACGGCGGCGGTAGCGAGGGGCTGGCGTGAAAGGGTTAACAGGGTCGCATTGGTAGCAGCCACGAAGTACTCAGCGGTGACGAAATCATCTCCAGCATCCAGACGATTATTGCCATTCGCGTCATCGCCGAACACGTAAAAGACAGAACTGCCGTTCGTTTGTCCAGAGCGCGCAAAGCCGCCGGCCAGAGATTTGCCGCGCCACAAATATCGGTTTGATGCCAATGGCTCGGCCAACGGAAATTGGCTCGAAAACAACCCGCCAAAACCATTTGCATGGAGAAGGCTCACTTCTCCTGCCGACAATGCCCTTGACCAAATTCCGACTTCGTCGATTGCACCGCTCATGACGGCGTAAAGAACACCTAAATATCTCTCCGCTCCAATGGCGATGGGAATACTTGCCGTGGCTGGAGTTGATCCCGTTGCTTGCCCATCCAGACTACCATCGACATAATATTCGAGAATCGGTGGAGAGCCGAGAAGTGAAAGAAGACACGCTGGAAACTCAATGACTGCCGGTCTTGAACGATCAAATTCCAGACCCCGGTATTTCAAGTGGCTTACAACGATTGCAGTGAAATCTGAAACTTTCTTTCAGAGGAGTCTGGCCAATGGATTCGGGCGTTTCCGTGGCTGCTATCGATAAATAATCGCTGACGGAACCGGGCCGAGGCGCCAGTTCACCGCTGTGATGGCGCGCTGGCGGGTGAAGAACTCCTCCGGACTGAGGTTTTCCCATCCACCACGAGGATTTATTTTTTGACCCAAGATGAGTTCAGTTGTGGCCATGAGCAAAGCGGTGTTCGGCGGGTTGAAGGTTGGCGCCTTGATGAGGACGACCGTTGAATCGCTTGTGGTAACGCACAAGCGCCGGTCATCGCTGGAGAATCGCGCCAGCGCTGAGGCCTTGAATTGGACCGGCTCGAAGACGGGCAAGGCCGAATTCACGTCGTAAACGTTCACCCAATGTTCTCCATCGGTCGTGATAATGTTTTTGCCGTCAGCATTGAACTCCGCGGAAACAACACCCTTGCGAAACCGGACGAAATCGCGCTGGAGCGCGCCGGTGTGTGAATCCCAAAGGCAAACTGTTCCATCGGTGGAACCGGTGAGCAGAATTCGCGAGTCTGGACTGAAGGATACGCACTTCACGTCCGCACCGGGTCGGATGAATGGCGTGACGGGTTGGCCGGTGATGGCATCCCAGACGCGGGCTGCGTTACCTTTGCCGGCTGTCACGACGAGTTTTCCATTCGCGCTGAATTGGACTTGGTTGAGTGCGTTGGGATGATCCAACCGAGGGCCGATCGGCACACCTGTGTGCGCGTCGAAAAGTTGGGCGAAGGGTTTGGAGCCTGCCATCACCATGCGATTTCCATCCGGTGAAAAATCGAAAGTCTGCGTTTCGGGAGAGGCCAGCGTTACCGGCTTTCGATTCGTGGTTTCGAGCGTATTCCAAAGCGAAACATTTGTCGCCGTCACGACGGCGAGGACATTCGAATGCCAACGGAGAGCGCGAACGGAATTACCGTGAACGAGTGGCGCGCCGATCGGCTTGCCTGTCTTTACGTCGGTGATGATGACTCTTCCGGCGGCGTCACTTGAAGCCAAACGCCTGGCGTCGGTGTCGAAGGCAAGCGTAGTCACTGGGGCTTGATGAACGGCTCCCATGCGTCGCGCTTCGAGATTTCGCGTGCGGACGACGACAACCGATCCGTCTTCATCCGAAGCAGCCACAAGCTCGCCATCCTTGCTGAGTTCGAGATAGCCGGGTGCTATCAGCCCCGGCAGTCGCTTCTCGACTTGCATAGCGCGCTGAACAAACCACAGGCGAGCCGTGCGGTCTTCGGAAAGCGTCAGCACTTTGTTTCGGGTCGGGTCGAATAGCGCGTCCGCAACGCCCTCCCCATGACGCATGGCTTCGATGTTCATGGTGCTCGTGTCCAAAGACCATAAGCGGGCCGCTCCATCGTCGCTCGCGGTTAGAAAGAAAATATCAACGGAACGAAAGCGCACGGAATTGATGGCTCTGGCGTGGCGGAAAATTCGTGGCGCCACGTTCGTGTCCATGGAGAAAGCCGACACGGTGCGGTCGTTGTTTCCTGCGACCACCCAGTCGCCGTCCGGACTGAATGTGGCCGCGTTGAAATCACGCCGGTCGGCGTAGCTGCGGATTTTGGTTCCCGTCGAGACATCCCACACTTCCACCACGCTGCCTGCGACGACGAGAAGCTTTTTCCCTGCACTGTCGAATTCCGCCGCAGTTGGGTTTGCGCATGGAAAAATCACAACTGAAGAGGCGATTGCGTTGGAAGAAAACTGCCACAGCCAACAGTTCGTCGTGCCGACGATGAGCAACTTCTGCCCAAGTGGATGAAAAATGACGGAATGGAGCGGTTCGCCATGGTCCACGGTCGCTGCGAGGGTTCCATCATTGCTCCGCCATAGACAGGCGCGTCCCTCTGAGCCGACCGTCGCCAGAAGCGTCGAGTCCGGACTGAATTCGACCGCCGTTATGGCGCCCTTGGACGGAGTGGTATTTTTACTTCGCTCGGGATGTCTGATCTCAAAGAGCCGCTGGCCATCGTTGGGTTGCCAAACTTCCGCGGCGCCATTGGTGGAAAGCGTTGCCACCCTCGATCCATCTCCTGACAGCGCGAAGCGTCCCCTGGCAGTGTCATGCGGCAACGTGAACCGGCGCACAGCCGATGTCGCGTCCCAAACATTCAGCATGCCGTCGCGGGAGGCGGTCAGGATCAAACGGGTGTCGGGAGTGAATGCACCGTATCGCACCCCGGCTTCGTGGTGCAGTGATGGCAAAACGGGCCACGGCAACCTGATGCCGGTCAGGGCGCTATAGAGACGTGTGCGCGCAAGTGTGTTGGATGGATTCTCGTGAAGCAGTCTGGCGAGAATCACCAGGGCATCG
>JBBRBM010000070.1:0-26790 GCA_038205745.1 Verrucomicrobiota bacterium
GCTGGAACTGAGGGACATCTACCAGCGGACGGTCAAGCCAGAGCGGGCACGCTACCGGCTGGAGAGCTGGATTGGCTGGGTGCGCGGCAAATGCGAGCGCTTTGGCGAGTGCCTCGACCCGCTGGCGAAGGTCGCGGACACCCTCGAGAAACATCTGGAAGGAATCCTTGCCCACTGGACCGATGGCTGGTTAAGCACCGGCTTCCTCGAAGGCCTCAACAGTGTGTTCAGTGCCGTAAAGCGGAAAGCCCGCGGCTATCGCAGCCGGGAATATATGATCGCCATGCTCTATTTCACCGCCGGAAAGCTCGATATGCCATCCATTCTCAGCCACGGAAAGTAGCGAGGAACCCAAAGACTTCAGTTCCCCGCCCTGGGGATGGGGAATGAGCCGCTCCGGCGGCCGCCGGAACGCTGCGGTTTTACGCGGGCCAATGTTGCGAGCGTCATCCACGCAGCAACGATGACGAAACCCCGCGCTGGACAGCCAAATCCAAGTGAATACAGTGCCCGCATGGCACCCCAAACCACTGCCGTGCTTAACCGCAAAACGCGGTCGAATACCTGTTAGGCGGCTCCACACCTCGAAAGAACAAACAGTATGGAACAACAACCAAACGATAAACAATCGGGACGCTCTGCTGCTATCGCGGCTGTTTTGGCAGCGGGCGCAGGAGCCGGTATTGGGTGGGTTATATGGCTCGCAACGGGCAACAATGGAGTGGCTATTGGCATGGCAGGTCCAATCGCCCTTCTCGTTAACAATATGCTCCGGAAAGTCATAAAACGACGAGGATCTCGGTGGCCCTGTTGAAACTGCACCGCCGCCTAATCCCCAAGCATAGCTTTGACCGGAGCACGCGCGGGGGGAGCGTGGATTGGAACGGGGACGTGAACGCGCGTGCGGAGCGGGAGTGAGGGCAAAGGCGTTCCCGTCGAGCTTTCCCGTCTTTTCCCTGGCTTGCTTGATTGGCCTGCATCCGTCACCGGTTGAGATTGACGCGCGGCCCGCAATGCGAAAACTGCCCGCACTATGCGAAAGGTTGTCTGGGTTGTCGTCGTGATCGTCGTCGCTGCCGCCGCGTATTGGTTCGGGCATTCGACGCCAAGCGTGAATGCGGGGACAACCGAGGCGGCGCCGAGGATTTGGACGCCGATCCTGGTCACGCCGCAGGGCGATGAGATGGTGCAGCCGAATTCGCGTCGGTTCGAGTTCTGGACGCCGTCTTCCAGGACCAAGGATTTTTTGGCGAAGGAGAATGGGAATATTCTGATTCGCGACCAATGGGAGGCGATCCCGAGCGAGGATCGTGTGGTGGAATTTGGCAATGTGCTGCGCTCCAACCCGGGGGTGCGTGGGTATCGCCGATACGAAGTGTGGGGCCACGGCCGCACGGTGCCCAAACCCGGCTGGTGGTGGGCGGCCACCGTCTCGACAAATTATTCGGTCACAGATCTCGTGCGCGCCTATCGTGACTTCTGGAAATCTTCCAACTCAGTGTTCGTCGAGATCATCGATAATAAAGGGCGGGAAGAACCATTCGCCGAACCGCTGCCGGATAAGAAATAATCCGCGCATCAGTCAAAGCCCCGCTCAGTTCTCGGCCGGCGGCGGTGAGCATCTGAGCGAGAATCACACCCGCTCCTCCTTGCCCTCTTTCTCCTTTTCCCCTGTGCATGGTCGCTCGGGCGCCGCCGACTGGAATGCGTTCGACAAACAGCAATAGCCTGCCACCTGCTCGTAGCACGCTCGACACGGGCCGAAGGCGCTACTTACGCTTGGAAAGACGTTTGGATTTCCGAGCCGGGTGTTGAAGGGTGTCGAAGCGTTGCGAAATGGAAACAAGGCGAAGCCGCTCGATTATCATTGGCCTGCTGTGCGCAGGTCTGATCGCTCTTGGTTTTTGGCGTCTGCGATTCGACGTGGATGTCCTGAATCTGCTTCCCTCGGATTTGCCCGCGGCCACCGGGATCAAGCTTTACCAGACGAACTTCGCCAACGCGCGCGAACTGATCATCACGGTGCAGGGGACGGAAGCGGAAGCCGTCGAGAACGCGGCTCGTTCCCTCGGCGAGCGATTGCGTGCGGCGACGAATCTCGTCAACGATGTCGTGTGGCAACCGCTCTGGATCGAGCGACCGGCCGATACGGCGGAGTTCCTGGCTTACTCATGGTTGAATCAACCGCCGAATGCCTTCCAACAACTTCGCGAGTCGCTCAGTGGATCGAACCTGCCGTCCGTGATCGCGGAATCACGGGAGGCGCTCACGACGTCGTTCTCGCCCGAAGTGGTGGGACGTCGCAGCTACGATCCGCTGCGGTTGACGGAGTTGCCGGTGGCGGGCGGCGGAAATTCGTTTGGTGATGGATCAAGTCTCTTCGCTTCGGCGGATGGGACGTTTCGGTTGATTTTCCTGAAAGCAACGACGGACATCGGCGATTACCGGCGATGCACGAAATGGTTGAACGCCGTAAGAGCCGTGATCGCGGAGCACATGCGCACCCTGCCGCAAACCGCGAACATCAAGGTCCGCTACACGGGACGGCCGGCATTCGTGTCGGAAATTTCGAGCGGCATGCAGCAGGACATGGCGGGCCCATCGGCGCTGACGTTGGGAGTCATCGCGATTTTATTTTATTGGACGCATCGGCGCATCAAGCCGCTGCTATGGCTCACGGTGCTGCTGTTGTCGATCCTCGCGGGCACGTGCGCCGTGGGTGGACTGATCTTCGGCACGTTGAACATCGTGAGCTTCGGCTTCGCCTCCATCCTGCTCGGACTGGCGGAAGATTTCGGCATCGTCCTTTATCAGGAGTGGCGCAGTCATCCCGAATTGAACGCCATGCAAGTGCGCAAGCTCGCGGCGCCCGGAGTGTTTTGGTCCACAGTGACGACGTGCAGCGCATTCCTCGTCCTGAACCTCGCCGGGCTTCCCGGCCTTGGACAATTGGGCACGCTCGTCGCCGTCGGCATCGCGCTCGCGGCGGTGGTGATGCTTTACGCTTACCTGCCACCGTTGATGCGCGGCAAAAAATTCACGCTGCCGGCGACGGCGCATGGGTCGGTGGGTTCAGGATCAAGTCGCCCCTCGCTCATTGGCACCGTGGCGGTGGTTGTTCTGTGCGCCGGAGTGCTCGTGGTGAAACGTCCGGGATTCGACAACTCGCCGGACGCGCTGCGACCCAAGAGCAGCGAAGCCTACGCCGCAGCGGAAGAGATCAAGGCGCGGTTGCAACGCACGCAGGAACCATTGTGGGTGTTGATTACCGGTTCGAGTGAAGCGGAGGTGTTGCGCCGATTGCGCATTGCTGAACGGGAATTGAACGAAGCGGTGACGAACAAAATCATCACCAGCGTGATGTTGCCAACCGCGCTGTGGCCCGACGCGGACGCGCAAAGGACAAACCTCGTCACGGCGCAATCGCTGATCGCGCGGCGCAGGGAAATTCACGACGCCGTCCTCGCAGGGGGATTCACGAGCAACGCCATGGCACTTGCCGACTCGATGTTCGACACGTGGGCGAGAGCGGGCGCATCCACGATTCCGTACTGGCCCACGAACGAAGGCAGCCGATGGATTCTTGAAAAGTTCACGGCGCGAAACGGAACGAACTTCTTCGCGCTCGGGCTCATTGAAAGGCCGCCAGACATCTCCATGACGCAAGCCGCGCCGCGCATTGTGGAGTTGTCACGACGACTCGCGCCGCAAAGCATTTTCGTGTCGGGCTGGGAAATCCTCGGCAATGCGATCTTCGCGCGTGTGAAGATGGATTTTTGGAAAGTGCTTGGGCCCATGGTCGTGCTCGTGCTCGTGTCTCTCTGGCTCGCCTTCCGCAGCGTGCGCGAAGTGATGTTGAGCGTCGGTTCGCTGCTCGTGAGCGCGATCATACTCTGGGCGCTCATGGCAGTGGCGGGCTGGTCGTGGAATTTGCTGAACCTCATGGCGATCCCGTTGCTGCTCGGAATGGGCGTGGACTTCAGCATTCACATCCAGCTCGCCCTGCAACGCCATCACGGCAATCTCAAGGAAGTCCGCGACTCGATCGGGAGCGCGTTGCTGCTGGCGGGCTCGACGACGGTTGTGGGCTTCGCATCGCTCGCATTGTCCAACAACTCCGGCATGGCAAGCCTCGGAAAAGTGTGCGCGACGGGAATCGTAGTGGCGATGCTCGTGTCGGTTTACCTGCTGCCGCACTGGTGGGCGCGCGTGCGGCAAAACAACTTTCCCAGCGGACCTCCCTCTCCCTTCAACGAGGAGAGGGATTGAGGGTGAGGAGTGGTCCGTCTCGCGACTCTGGTCATGAACAAGACGCTGTGGAAAACCACCCCTCACTCCAGCCCTTCCCATGAACCTCCCCACGTATGAATCTTTGCGAAAGTAACTGTAGGTCTTCGCCGCGGACCGCTCCCTGACGGTCGCGGCTCTTCCGTCGGAGCCGCGACCGTCAGGGAGCGGGAGGATGCACATACTTTCGCAACGATTGCTAGCAGCCGACGTAAGGAGGCTCAAACTTCTCCGGCAGAAGAAGATCGGAGCCTCCTTACGTCGGCTGCTACAGTTCCTGGGATCCAAGCGCGAAGTTCCGCTTGGGCGAATTCTCTCCCCGTTGAGGGGAGAGGGAGAAGCAACGTCAGATCAAATGCCCGAGCTTCGTGCGCTTGGTTTCGAGATAGCGTTTGTTGTGCGGATTGGGTTTCACACGGATCGGCACCTGTTTGGTGATCTCGAGTCCATAGCCTTCGAGGCCCACGATTTTCTTTGGATTATTCGTGAGCAAACGAATCGTCTTCAGGCCGAGATCGACGAGAATTTGTGCGCCGAGTCCATACTCGCGCAGGTCCATCGGGTAACCCAGTTTCAGGTTCGCATCGACGGTGTCGTAGCCGCGCTCCTGAAGTTTGTAGGCGAGAATTTTGGGCGCGAGCCCGATGCCGCGTCCTTCCTGGCGCATGTAAACGATTACTCCCCTGCCCTCCTGTGAGATTTGCTTCATCGCTTGATGAAGCTGCGGGCCGCAATCACAGCGGCGTGAGCCGAAGACATCGCCGGTGAGGCATTCGCTGTGAACACGCACGAGCACGTCTTTCTTTCCATTCACGTCGCCCTTCACAAGCGCGAGGTGATGCTGCCCGTCGAGCGTGGAACGATAGAGGTGAAGCTGGAAATCGCCGTAGTCGGTCGGCATCTGCACCACCTCGACGCGTTCGATCAAGCGTTCGCGTGTCCGGCGGAACTCGATGAGCGCCTCGATGGTGCAAATCCTCAGCTTGTGTTTGCGCGCGAATTTCTGGAGCTCCGGCAGGCGCGCCATTTCGCCGTTGTCGCTCATGATCTCGCAGATCACGCCGATGGGACGGCAACCCGCGAGGCGCACGAGGTCAACGGCGGCTTCCGTGTGACCCGCGCGTTGCAACACACCACCAGGTTTGGCCCGCAATGGAAAGACGTGTCCCGGTTGCACAAGGTCATCGGAAAGCGCCGTTGGGTTCGCCATCACCTCGATCGTCTTCGCGCGGTCGGCGGCGCTGATGCCGGTGCTGATTCCCTTGGCGGCGTCAACGCTGACCTGGAAGTCGGTTTTGAAACTCTCGCGGTTCTTCAACACCATGCGTTCGATGCCGAGTTGTTGCAGGCGATCGGGACTCGTGGGCACGCAAATCAATCCACGGCCAAACTTTGCCATGAAATTGACGGCGGCTGGAGTAACCTTCTCCGCGGCCATGATGAGGTCGCCTTCGTTTTCGCGATCAGCGTCGTCGATGACGATGACCATTTTGCCGACCCGAAGGTCGGCGATGACTGATTCGATGGAGTCGAACTGATTCATTCGTGGGCGGAGAATTTAGCGGTGATGTCCGGCGGCGCGAGCTAAACCTTTGGCAGCGGCTGGCCGAAACAATTAATAGTGCGCGTTAACCAAAAATCTTCTCAGGCGGCGACGGCGATCCTCCCGATACCCTCTGGAGTGAGTTTGCCTGCACCGCCGGAAAGTCCCGTTGCGGCCGCGACGGCTTCTGTCGAAGCCGAGTTGCGCCGTCGTGAGGAGTACTTCCGCGCCCTCACTGAACAATCGTTGGACATCATCGCCGTGCTGGATGCCGAGGGTGTGATCCGCTTCGAAAGCCCGTCGGTCGAACGCTGGACGGGATGGACGCCCGAGGAACTGGTGGGCAGCAGCGTGTTCGCACTGGTGCATCCCGAAGACCTGCCGAAGATCACGGAGCGCTTTCGCGCGGGCCTGACGGGCACAACCGGAATCGATTTGGTGGAGCACCGCTACCGCCACAAGAATGGTACGTGGCGCGTGCTCGAGTCCTGGGGCCACAACCTGCTCCACAACGAATTCGTCCGCGGCATCGTGATTTACACGCGCGACATTACAGAGCGTCGTGACGGAGAACGGCGGCGACTCTTGCTCAGCAATTTGATGGAGCGGTTGAACACGATCGAGTCAGTCGCGGCCGTAGTTTCGGAGGTCGCATCCGTCACCGACGGGTTCTTCGGATGGGATGCATTTAGTTTCGACTTATACGGAAACAAGTCCTCTTCCATTCGGCACGCGTTGAACATTGACACGGTGGATGGGAAGCGAATCGAAACCGAATCGGCTTTTGATCAACCGCCCGAGGGTTCGTTAACAGCGCGCGTCATTGAAGAGGGCGCCAAGCTCATTTTACGTGACAGTGAATCCGACCCGGGCGCCGAGACGATTCCGTTCGGTGACAAAGGGAGACGTTCGGCTTCGATCATGGCCGTTCCGGTGCAAGGGCCACACGGCGTGATGGCAGTGCTAATGATTCACAGCTACACCAAACGGGCTTACCTGGTGGAGGATCTTCACCTGCTGCAGGAAATCGCAGGCCATTGCAACTCCGCGCTCGAACGCATCCGCACCCGCATTGAGTTGGTGAACAACGAGCAGCGCTATCGCACGCTGGTCGAGCGCCTGCCGGTGGCAGTTTTCGTTAATCAAGAAGGAAGGATCGCCTTTGCCAATCCGGCGGCGTCCAAACTGATGCACGCAGGTTCACCCGAAGAACTTCTTGGCAAACCCATTGCGCAATTCGTGCTGCCGGAATTTGAGAGTGTCGTGGCCGAGCGCATGGAGCGGGCTTTGCGCGGCGAGCATTCGCCATGGATGGAGCAACGCTTGAAGCGTCTGGATCAGACGATCGCGGACGTCGAGATCTCCAGTCTCGGCACCACGTTCAACGGCTATCCCGCGGTGCAAAGCATCTTAATTGAAATTACCGATCGCAAACGCGCCGCACAACGGCAGGCCGTTCAATATGCCGCCACGCGGGTGCTCGCGCAGTCCAACAGTCCAAACACCATCGGGCAATTCCTGCACTGCATTCGCGATGGTCTCGGCTGGGTCGTGGCTGAGCTTTACCTGATGGATGGCGTCACGCGCGGGTTGCAGCTCGACACTTCGGTGCATCCTGACGGTGCGCCTTTTCAGGCATTCACTGAAGGGGCACGAGGACACCCATGCCGCAAGGGCGATGGATTGCCGGGGCGAGTGTGGCAAACGAATCAGGTGCTCTGGACCGAGAACCTCGTGGAAGAGCCCGGCTTTCTGCGACGTGAACTCGCGGCGTGGGCAGGTCTGCGCAGCGGGGCGGCGTTTCCGATCACGGTGCGAGAAGAGTTCTTCGGCGTGATTCAACTTTTTTCCACGGAACCGCGGCCATCGGATCCTGCGCTGTTCGAGTTGTTCAAAGTGCTCTCCACGCAGTTCGGGCAGTTCCTTGAGCGCAAACAGATTCAGCAACAGCTCCTCCAGGCGCAGAAGATGGAAGCCGTCGGGCAGCTCGCCGGGGGCGTCGCCCACGATTTCAACAACCTGCTGACGATCATCACCGGCCATTCGCAGTTGGCGCTCACGAGTCCGGGACTGCCACCGCAGATCGTGGAAGAACTCGACCAGATTTCGGCAGCCGTCGATCGCGCGGCAAATCTCACCAGGCAATTGCTCACATTCAGCCGCAAGCAGGTGATGCAAACGCACCCGCTGCATCTCAGCGAAGTCGTGAACGAACTCGTGAAGATGTTGCGCCGCATCATCGGCGAACACGTCGCCCTGACCCTGCAGCACGCGCCGAACCTGCCGGCGTTCGAAGGCGACGTCGGCATGATCGAACAAGTCGTGATGAACCTCGCGGTAAACGCACGCGATGCCATGCCCGACGGAGGCGATTTGCTCATCCGCACGGACACCGTCTGCATCGACGCAGAGCAAGCGCGGCATTTGCCGCATGCGCGCGAGGGTAAGTTCGTTCGGCTGGAAGTGCGCGACAACGGCTGCGGCATGAGACCAGAAATATTGGCGCGTGTCTTCGAACCGTTCTTCACCACGAAGCCGGTCGGTCAAGGCACGGGCCTCGGCCTCGCGACCGCGTACGGAATCGTGAAGCAACACAACGGCTGGATCGAAGTGGACAGCCATGTGGGAGTGGGGACGACCTTCCGCGTGTTCCTGCCCTCGTGCGCCGCGAGCGTTGCAGAGCCAGCGTCGGCTGCCAGGAAGAACGGTGAACTGCGTGGCGACCTGGAAACCATTCTATTGGTCGAGGACGAACCGCCATTGCGACGCCTGGCGCGCAAGCTACTCGAACGTTCCGGCTATCGCGTTCTCGACGCCGAGTCGGGCCATGACGCGATGCGAGTGTGGGACGAGAATCGCAGCGAGATTCAACTGGTGCTGACCGACATGGTGATGCCAGGCGGCATGAGCGGGCGCGATCTTGCCATGCGCTTGCGTGAACGGTCGCCCGACTTGCGCATCATTTTCACGAGCGGCTACACGACGGAGATCGCGGGAAATCTGCTGGAGCGCGAGAACATCCAGTTTCTGGCCAAGCCGTACACACCCCAACAACTCACGCAGATCATTCACGACACGCTGCACGCGCCGCGAAACTGACGAAGGTTCGCCTCACTGCACGGTGACGCGGATGAACAAGTTCGTGCCCGGCGGCCTTCCGCAAAACGTTTCGTTGGTGCCATTCACAAACCGATTCGACTGCACCGTGAGCGCCACCCAGTTCGTGTTGTTCAGGTTGGTCTTGTATTCCGGGATCACCGTGAACGTGTTCGTGGCCGGCGCGGTGCGCAGCACAATGTTATTGCTGATCGACCAACTGACAATTTGGGGAACCGGCGGAGTCGGCGGGGCGACGGTGAGAATTGTGCCCGAGAAGAAATGCACGTTGCAGTAATAGACGTAATTGACCGCGTTCGTCGGGACGGAAAACGTCATCGTGGCGGAACTCGAATTGTTGTTCACGACACCGGGCTGCGGAGTTCCGAGCGCAGAGCCGATCACGAATGGATGAAACGAAGCGGTGCTCACCGCGAAGGTATAAGTCCTCCCGCGCACCAGCGTGATCGTTGGATTATTGTTCATGCCGTTGATCGCAAAAACGCTTGGTGAAGTAACGGCGAAATCCGCCGCGGCACACATGGTGATCGACGCCGACGCCAGAATTCCTGCCAGCCAAAAAAAAGACCGTGCTTTGAGTGTATTCATGAGTGCGAGTGAAGTTCGTTGTCCCGAATCGCAGCAGTAAGGCAGCGTGGCGACGGTTGGTCAGCAGAAAAGTTTTACGAAACTGCCCATAGCGGTTCTCTTCGCACCGCTCACTTCATATCCACGCGACAGTTTGACAACCCCATCTGCACCGGAGCTACGATGCGCCCATGAAATTCCTTCTGCTGGCTTTGCTGGGCATCGCAAGTTTTCTACGCGCACAAACCGCCTTGCCGCTTTGGCCGGAAGACGCTCCCGGGGCACTCGGCAAGGCCGACAAGGACACGCCCACCATTACACCTTATCTCGCTGCACCTGAGATCGCTTCGGGCGCGGCGGTCGTGATCTATCCGGGCGGCGGTTATGGCGTACTCGCCGGGCACGAAGGCAAGGGCTACGCCGATTGGTTCGTGACGAACGGCATCTCGGCGTTCGTGGTGAAGTATCGGCTCGGCTCGGCGGGTTATCGTCATCCGGTCATGCTGCAGGACGCGGCGCGGGCAGTTCGCTTTGTCCGCGCGCACGCTGCGGAGTATCGCATCGATCCGAGACGCGTCGGCGTGATGGGCTCTTCTGCGGGCGGACATCTCGCCTCGACGCTGCTCACGCATTTCGATGCGGGCAAACCGGACGCCGCCGATGCCATCGAGCGCCAGGGCAGCAGGCCGGATTTGGGAATTCTTTGCTACCCCGTCATCAGCATGGGCCCGAACACGCACGGCGGATCGAAGAAGAATCTGCTGGGTGACAGCCCCGACGCAGATCTGGTGAAGAGCTTGTCGAATGAAATT
This sequence comes from Verrucomicrobiota bacterium, assembly GCA_038205745.1. Classification (GTDB taxonomy): domain Bacteria; phylum Verrucomicrobiota; class Verrucomicrobiia; order Limisphaerales; family SIBH01; genus JANNGC01. The sequence continues at coordinate 10,327 of JBBRBM010000070.1, forward strand.
CAAGTCACCAAAGACACCGCGCCCTGCTTCATCTGGCACACGTGGGAGGACAAGGCGGTGAAAGTCGAGAACTCACTCGACTTCGCCTACGCGATGCAGCGAGCCGGAGTTCCTTTCGACCTGCACGTCTATCAGAAGGGTTCCCACGGCATGGGGCTCGGGAAAAATCATCCGTGGGCCAACGACTGCATCTTCTGGCTGCGCGCGCAGGGTTTCGTGAAGTAATTTCCGTCAGGGCAACAGCCTCGCTGCCGAATGGATACTGCTGCGTGGGCAATCCATTTTCTAACGAGCTGTCATTCCAAAGAAGATTCATGAGGGAGAGGCAGCCCACAGTGCTCTCGTTGCCCGGCACTTTTAATCGCACTTCCGATTTGCTCGACGGTTGACTCGCAGGTTGGCAGCGTCACCGGCATGAAAGCCGCCTACCTGATCGCCTGCACTTTCGTCGTGCAGACATTTGCTGCGCCCGAGGTAAGATTTTTGGCCGTGCCAAACGGAGGCATCGCACCGGACGCGGCGATCTCACAGGACGGGACAGTTCACGTCGCCTACGTCGTCGGAGAAGATGTCTGGCACTCGAAGCTCACGGATGGTGCGGTGGAATTCTCGAAGCCGATGCGCGTCAACTCTCAACCCAATCGCGCGCACGCCGGCATGTTTCGCGGCCCGGACATCGCACTCGGAAAAAACGGACGGCCGGAGATCGTGTGGTACTCGAACGGTTACCAGCGCAAGCTGCCGAAGGAGGATTGGGGCGCATTGTTCTCACGGCTGAATGACGCGGGCGACGCCTTCGAGCCGATGCAAAATTTGAACCGCAAACCCAGCGACAATTACTCCATCGCCGCCGACGGCCAGGGCCGAGTCACTGTGCTCTGGATGGCCGGCGGATTGTTCCTCCAGGAATCGCGCGACGACGGCGCGACTTTCGGGGAACCGAAGAAGATCAGCGTCGCGGACACTTGTGAGTGCTGCGGGTCGCGCGCGGAATTTCTGGCCGACGGCACACTGGTTTGTGCCTACCGCGACAAGCAGAACAACGCGCGCGACATGTATCTGCTCCTCGCCCCGCGCGACACGGCTGACTTCGCACGCACCAAGCTGAGTGAGACATCTTGGGTCGTGAACGCATGTCCGATGACTGGCAACTCGCTGCTCCGTACGAAGACCGGCCTCGTCGCTGCATGGGAAACGAAAACTCAAATCCACTTCGCGCGCTGTGACGTAAATGGGAAGAAGACGTCGGCAACCGAAATTGCCGCAGGCAAACGCGGCGGCAAATATCCCCTCGCGCTTGTCTCGCCCGACGGGACAACGCTTGTGACGTGGAAGCGTGGTAACAACATTGAGTGGCAACTCTTTGACGCAAACGATCAGGTGATGGGAGAAGTTCAGGCCAAGACGAGCACCAACCCGCATCGCCATGCCGCCGTGGTGAGACGTGACGGGTCGTTTCTGATCTTCAACTGAGCGCCACGGATGAACAGCGATGCCGACACACGCAGGTTCTACATCACGCCAATCCAGCGGGTCGTCGGTGTGTTGATCGTGGGCCTGGCTGTTGCGCTTTGCGTCGTCATCGTGCGGGTGCAGCCGCGTGCGGACCGGATTTACGATTGGCGCTATACCAACGCTGTGACGGGAATCTTTTGGCCGCCGCAACCGCCCATGCCTGCCCAATCGATGCTCGTGATGTCGAGCGACCCGGCGACGAACGCGTTCGCGTTCTATCGCAATGCCCTTCACCTCATGCCCGGAGGCGGTGCGGCGTTCATGTATCGTTCTGGCGGTCTGTTTGGATCACGAAGGAACTTGCAAGAGATCGGCGTCATTCCGACCGCATCGCGCGTGACAAATCTGCAAAGCGAGCTGTATCTGCAATATCACCGCGGCCAGAGCAAAATCATTCTTGTGACACAGCTCGCTGGCGAAACGAATTCGGCGGCGTGGGTGAGCATGACGATCAGCAACGCCGACGCTGCACCAGCCGTTTCGCCGGCGAATTTCATGACCGCGCTCCAATATCCACGCAGCCAACAGTCATCCGGCGGCAACCTGATGCACGGCGGCGGTTACGCCTTCACCGCCACAACCAACCTCGCTGCCGTTGAGCAATACTATCGGCGTAACTTCGGCACGAATGCGCCAGCGAACTCGCCACAAGTCAGCGCACTTAAAGCCATGAGCGACTCCAACGCCCATATGTTCGCCCTGCCCGCTCCGCCCGGAACCAACACGAACCAAGTCGCGTTTCTACTGCTCACGAAGCGAACGATGTCTCTGATTCACGCCGCCGCCACCGGCACCAACTCGACGCACATCAACATCGGGATCATGGCGCGGTAGCTTGGGCGCCAGTTCTCCTGCAAAAGAGAGAGCCGCGGCTCATCACCGCGGCCCGTACCCAATACACCGAAGTATTTGCCTCCTTAATATACTTGGACGGAAACCTTCTTCCGAAACTCCTCGGTTTTCATTTTTCCTTTCGCGAACGCGTCCACGTCGGACTTCTTCACACGCAAGTTCATCGTTGTCGGTGCACCTGAGTCGATGCGCATATTGAACGTGGCGTTGGGCGAGACTTGAAATCCTGCTCCCGCTCCCGCGCGCACACGTTCGGCTGTTTCGCTGCGCACCATTGAAACATCAGGCGAGGCGTCATCGGCCGCAGGTGCCGCGCTGCCGTCTTCGCATTGCGCTTCCAGCGATGACTCGCGTCGTCGATAGCGCCTGCGCAATTCGTCGTAGCAAAGGTTCAACGCCGCACGGCACCGAACCCTTGCCCTGAGTTTCTGCCACTGACACACTCACCGCCTTCATGCGCGAGCAGATTCGCATCTGGACAGAAACGGTCGAGACCGTCGTCCTCGAACTCATCAGCGGCCAACGGCGCGGTAAACGGGCCACGATGGCGCGCTTCTGCCTGCTCGTAATGTCGAAAATCTACGGTGTGCTCGTCGTTGGGCGGCGCTTCCTCTACAATGTTCGTCTATTGCGCGACTCGACGCTTGGCGTGCAGGTGATCGCCATCGGCAACCTCACCGTCGGCGGCACGGGCAAGACTCCGGTCGTGGAAAAATTCGCGCGCGAGTTGAAGGAGCAAGGCCGCGTCGTTGCCATCCTCTCTCGCGGCTATCGCTCGAAACCTCCGCCACTCAGCAAACGGTTCATCGACAAGATCCTTTTCCGCGATGATCGCACGCCGCCGCGCATCGTTTCGGATGGCAAGTCGCTGTTGCTCGATTCTGAAACCGCCGGCGACGAGCCCTACATGCTCGCGTCCAACCTGAAGGACTGCATCGTGCTGGTGGACAAAGACCGCGTGAAGAGCGGCCGCTACGCAATCGAAAAGTTCGGCTGCGACACGCTGCTGCTGGACGATGGATTCCAATATTGGAAACTTGCCGGACGCCGCCGCGACATCGTGTTGATCGATTGCCAGGCGCCTTTCGGCAACGATCATTTGCTGCCGCGCGGAGTGTTGCGTGAACCCGTCAGCCATGTGGCGCGCGCCAGCACCATTTTTCTCACCAAGAGCGACGGCAATACTGCGGGACTGCGCGCGCGGATCGCAAAGCACAATCCGACCGCCGGGATCATCGAGTGCATTCACAGCCCACTTTACTTCGAGGACGCTTTCACGGGTGAACGCATGACCTTGGATTTCCTCAAAGGGCGCAAGGTCGCATCGCTCAGCGGAATCGCGCAGCCGGAAAGCTTTGAGCAAAGCCTCGTGAAACTCGGCGCCGAGCTTGTCTACACAAAGCGGTTTGCCGATCACCATCGTTTCACGCAGCAGGAGGTTTTGAACGTGATCAATCGCAGCAAGAAGCGTCAGGCCGACGCGATCATCACGACGCAGAAAGATGCCGTGCGCTTCCCCAAACTCGATCGCCGTGATCTCCCCATGTACTTCATGCGCGTGGAAATCAAAATCCTCAGCGGCGCCAAGGACTTCAACGAGTGCGTGCGCCAAATCTGTTTCCGCTGAAAGAAGAACTCGTGGCGTCAGGAGTGCGAAACTCCTAGCAACTCGTCGGCACCTCTTGGAGCACTTCCACGCAATGAGGAATCGCGCGATGAACGAACCCGAGACACTCGACTGCGCCGCTCGGTTTCCCCGGAAGACACACGACCAACGCCCGCTCGACCACCGCCGCGAGACTGCGGGAGAGAATGGCGTTGTGAGTAATCTTCATCGACTCCATGCGCATCACTTCGCCAAAGCCCGGCAACTCGCGCACGGCGATTTCGCGCACCGCTTCCGGCGTCACATCGCGCAACGAGACGCCAGTGCCGCCGGTCGTCAGAATAAGCTGGCAGCCGCGCGCAATCTGCTCCCGGATCGCGCGCTGAATGTCGCGCTTCTCATCCGGGACGAGCGATTCCTCCGTCACTTCCCAGCCGTAACTGAGTGCCGCCTTCTTCAACGCGGGACCGCCGAGGTCATCGTATTCCCCGCGCGAGGCGCGATCCGAAATCGTGATGATGCCAACTTTGATTTTCATTCCACCGGTTGCTTGGTCTTCGACACGAGCGCGACATCCGTGATGCGCATCTGCTTATCCACCGCCTTACACATGTCGTAAATCGTCAGCGCGGCGACTGACACCGCAGTGAGCGCTTCCATCTCCACACCCGTCTGCGCCGTGATGCTCGCGCTGGCTGTGATGACCACGCGATCTCGCGCTGGCGGAATCTCAAACTGAACCTCGCAGTGCGTGATCGGCAGCGGATGACACAGCGGAATCAACTCGCCCGTCTTCTTTGCCGCCATGATTCCGGCGAGCCGGGCCGCAGCGAGCACGTTGCCCTTGGCAATCTGGTTTCGCTCAATCAAACGCAACGTCGCAAGCTGAAGACGAATCTCACCCCGCGCGATGGCCTGGCGATGCATCGGCGGCTTGGCGGAAACATCCACCATGCTGGCGTCACCGGCGGCGTCGATGTGCGTGAGCTTTTTCAACCGATTGCTTGCAGCACCTGCCGAATAATTTTGGGATGAAGAATCCTTTTGCCGCGAAATGGCAGGACAACGCGGGTTTCCGCTTTCATGTAAATTCGGTGGCTGCCTTTCGTCCGTGCGAGCGAGTATCCGTTGCGTAACAGCAAACGCTCCGCTTCGGAAGCCGTCAGCCGCGGGGATTTAGGCAACCGACACCTCCAACGACGTAGTGACGATCTGTTTCCGAGCGATTTTTCGTTGTTCTCGCACCGGCAGCGTTTCGAGATACAACTCGGCTGCCTCCTGAATATTTGCCATGACTTCTTCGAATGTATCGCCCTGCGTTTGACAGCCTGGCAGTTCGGGACAGGAAGCATAGTAACCGTCACGATCCTTCTCGATGACGACATTCAATTTGAGAGCCATGGAATGAAACTAACCAACAGGCTCAGGGAAACAAGCTCCCGCTCAAAGGGCCGCGCTCCACTCACGCACGGCGGCGCGGAATTGCTCGGCAGCGTTCACCTTCGGCGTCACAAACTTCGGCGTGAACCACGGGAACGTGCCGAGCAAGTCATGCGTCACGAGAATTTGTCCATCGCACTGCGGACCCGATCCAATGCCAATCGTTGGAATCGCAATCGCACGCGAAATCTCGGCGGCTACTTCCGGTATCACCAACTCCAGCACGATGGCAAACGCTCCCGCGCGCTCCAGTTCCTTCGCATCTTCCACAAGCGCGGCGCGTTCGATCTCCGTGCGGCCCTTCTTTTTGTAGCCGCCTTCTTCCAACACGTGCTGCGGCAACATGCCGAGATGCCCGATGAATGGAATTCCCGCGCGCGTGATCGCGCGCACTGACTCGATGATCGAGCTTCCGCCTTCCGCCTTCACGGCCTCGGCGCCCGCAGTGATCAGGCGGCGCGCGTTGGCGACCGCTTGTTCTGGAGTTTCGTAACTGTTGAATGGCAGATCGCCGACGAGCAGCGCATTCGGCTTCGCGCGCGACGCAGCGCGGACGTGATGCAACATCTCGTCCATCGTCACATGCGTCGTGTCAGGATAACCGAGCACCATCATGCCCACGGAATCCCCAACGAGCAGCAACGGCACGCCGCATTCATCGAGCAACCGCGTCATCGGGTAATCGTAAGTCGTGAGTGACGCGATCTTTTCGCCGCGTGCTTTCATCGCACGAATGTGTTCGGGCGTGATTTTAATCGCTGATGTCGTCACTGGTGGTGCCTCAATACGTGCGTGCGATGAAGTTCAATCAACGAGTCCGTTTTCAGCGCACTCTCAATTTCGGGCAGGTGTTTTGCGAACAGGGCGACAACATCGCGCAGCCGCAGATTCCCTGCGCGCACGATTACCAATTGCCTGGGCCGGCGATGCAACACGTGCGAGTAGTAGAAGTCATTGTCCTTGGAAATGACCACGCGGCTTTCTTTCTCGGCGATTGCAGCGATGTCTCGATCCGGTGTTTTATTTGCGAGTGGAAGATTTCTCGTGTGGATGGCGTCGTGCCCCGCGCGTTTAAGCAGATCGCAGACGCCCAACGGAAGGTGCGCATCCACAATGAACTTCATGCCAGCGCCACGCTATGGCTTTTCAGCTTCAGACATTCGGCGGCGAATTGGATGCAAGCCAGCAGATCATCCCGTTCGAGATCGGGGAACTCTCGCTGCAAGTCCTCGAACGAGTCACCCGCCGCCAGATATTCGAGAATCGACTCGACGGGATAACGAAGTCCTCGAATCACCGGTTTGCCGTGGCAAATCCCGGTATCAATCGTGATGCGTGCCAGTAGGTCAGTCACGCTGCTAACACACTGTCCCACGTCGATGGTGTCAAGGTTTCAACGGGGAAAGCTCGCGAGCAATTCCTCCGGTGTCACGATCGCCGTGCCGACTTTGCCGACGACTACGCCCGCCGCGTGGTTCGAAAATATCGCCGCCTCAGCCGGGAATGCGCCCGCCGCGATCGCCAGCGTGAACGAAGCGATCACTGTGTCGCCCGCGCCGGACACATCGAAAACTTCCTGCGCCACCGTCGGAATGTGGAACGGCTTCTGGTCGCGCTGACAAAGCAACATGCCGTGATCGCCGAGCGTGATGAGCAAAACCGCGGGGCGCAGCTCGTTGAGCAATCGGTTCGCGACGAGCATGAGGTTTTTGTCTTCGAGTGGATTCGCGTGACGCGTTTCATCGACGACACCGGCGAGTTCGAAAGCTTCCTTGCGATTGGGCGTGATCAACGACAACGCCGCGAGGTTCAAGTGATGCACAGGCTTTGGATCGAGGCTCAACCAAACGCCGCGCGCGCGACAAAGCTCTTTGATTTCGTTCAACAACTCCTGCGTCACGACGCCTTTGCCGTAATCGCCGACGATCACCGCCGCCGCGTTCGCGATCTGTTTCTCAATCGCACCGAGAAGCTGACGAACTTCCTTCGCGTCCAGGTCCTTCTTCGTCTCGCGATCGACGCGCACGACCTGCTGCTGATGCGCCACGATGCGAGTCTTGATGGTCGTGTGACGGGAACCTGAAGCAATCAAACCGTCGCAGGAAACATTCTGTTCGCCCAAAAGGGTTTTGACGCGCGCCGCGGTGCCGTCGCGGCCGGTGACGCTAAACAAGTCACTGCCGCACTTCAGCGCGGAAAGATTTCGCGCCACGTTCGCCGCGCCACCCGGCATGTAACTCTCGTGGCTGAACTCAACGACCGGCACCGGCGCTTCCGGCGAGATGCGCGAGACGCCGCCCCAGATGAAGTGATCGAGCATCACGTCGCCGACGACGAGCACGCGCGTCTTCGTGGCGGCGCTGAGAATTTGTTGAACGCGGGCGCGCGGGAGCGTGTTTGAATTCATTCGAGGAACGCCGTGAGCGGACTTGTCGCATGAGCCGTTTCAGAAATTTCGCCGAGACCCATTTCGTAAGCAGCGCGACCTGCTTCCACCGCCATCTTGAACGCGATCGCCATGCGGTTCGGATCGAACGCGATCGCGATAGCCGTGTTCACCAGTACCGCGTCCGCGCCGAGTTCCATCGCTTCGGCGGCGTGGCTTGGCGCACCGATGCCAGCATCGACAACGACCGGCACTGTCGCCTGCTCAATGATGATGCGAATCTGGTCGCGGGTCTGGATGCCGCGATTCGAACCGATCGGCGAGCCGAGCGGCATCACTGTCGCGGTGCCGACATCCTGCAAACGTCGCGCGAGCACGGGATCGGCGTTGATGTAAGGCAACACGGTGAACCCTTCCTTCACCAGTTGCTCCGCCGCTTTCAACGTCTCGACCGGATCGGGCAGCAGGTAGCGCGGGTCGGGATGGATTTCGAGCTTCACCCATTTCGGCAGACCGGCGGCGGCGGCGAGTCGCGCGAGGCGTACGGCTTCCTCGGCGTTCATTGCGCCGCTGGTATTGGGCAGCAGGAGATATTTTTCGGGATCAACAAACTCCAGGATGTTCGCGAACGGATCGCGCTTGCCCGACAAGTCCGCGCGCCGCAACGCCACGGTGACGATCTCCGTGCCGCTGGCTTCGAGCGCGTCGCGCATGGCTTCGGGCGATGGAAATTTGCCCGTCCCGAGCAAGAGGCGGGACTGGAACTCACGGCCGGCAATGACCAGCGGACGATTCGCAACTGACATGGCTGGAAAGCTTACGGGCGGGTTTGAGAGTTTGTCGAGGGAACGGTGGAATAGTGGAATGGTGGGGCAGGCGTCTCGCCTGCCACTTGTCCACTGGGCCTCCGGCCTGGTGGTTCCTCCAGCCGGGACGGCCAGAGGACGGATGGCAGCCGGGACGGCTGCACCACTATCGATCAGCTCTTGTGCGCTTCTTTCGCCCACGTGTCTTTCATCGTGATCGTGCGATTGAAAACCGGCGCGCCCTTCGCTTCGGAATCGAGACAGAAGTAGCCGAGGCGCTCGAATTGGTAGCGCAGGTCGGGCTTCGCGTCCTTCAACGAGGGTTCGAGCTTCGCGGTCACGACTTCGAGCGAGTGCTTGTTGAGGTGTGCCATGAAGTCGCCGTCGGCGTCGGGCTCGGGCACGCTGAAGAGTCGGTCGTAGAGGCGCACTTCGGCGTCGAGCGCGTGCGTGGCGCTGACCCAGTGGATGGTGCCTTTGATTTTGCGGGCGGAGGTCGGGCCGCCGGTCTTGCTGCCGAGGTCGGCGGTGCAACGCAATTCGGTGATCTTGCCGGCGGCGTCCTTCACCACTTCGTCGCACTTGATGATGTAAGCGTACTTCAGTCGCACTTCGCCGCCGGGTCGGAGACGAAAATATTTCGGCGGCGGCGTTTCCATGAAGTCGTCGGCGTCGATGAAGAGTTCGCGCGTGAAGGGAATCTTGCGCGTGCCGGCGTTCGGGTCTTCGGGATTGTTGACGGCGTCGAGTTCCTCGTGGTGATCGGCGGGGACGTTCGTGATCACGACTTTGATCGGACGCAACACGGCGAGGCGGCGCAACGCGCGCTTGTTCAGGTCTTCGCGGATCGCGTGATCGAGCACGGCGATGTCGGTGACGCTGACGTATTTCGTCACGCCGATATTGTAGGCGAAGTTGCGCAGCGCTTCCGGCGTCACGCCGCGGCGGCGCAGACCGGAGATCGTGGGCAGGCGCGGATCATCCCAGCCGGTGACGACTTTTTCGTTCACGAGCTGAATGAGTTTGCGCTTCGACACGATCATGTAACTCGGGATGAGCTTCGCGAATTCGTACTGGTGCGGCAATGGGCGCGGCAGATCGAGGCTCTCGAGAATCCAGTCGTAGAGCGGACGATGGACTTCAAACTCGATCGTGCAGATCGAGTGCGTGACGCCTTCGATGTAATCGCTGAGGCAATGCGCGAAATCGTAGAGCGGATAGATGCACCACTTGTCGCCGGTGTGATGGTGCGCGGCGTGGCGGATGCGGTAGATCAACGGGTCGCGCAGCCAGATGTTCGGCGACGCCATGTTGATCTTCGCACGGAGCGTGCGCGCGCCGTCAGGAAACTCGCCGTTCTTCATGCGCGTGAAGAGGTCGAGGTTTTCCTCCACCGAGCGCGTGCGGAACGGGCTGTCTTTGCCGGGGCGATCGGGTGAGCCGCGATACTCGTCTGTTTCCTTCGCCGAAAGATCGCAAACGTAAGCCTTGCCCTGGCGGATCAACTGGAGCGCGAATTCGTAAATCGGTTCGAAGTAATCCGAGGCGTAAAATGGTTCAACCGTCGTGTCGCGGTGGCTCTTGCCAACGACGGGCGGCAGAAAAAAATCGGTTTTGCCGTCCGCGGTCTGCGCGTCGGGAGTTTTCCCTTTCGGCTTCAAGCCAAGCTTGTCGTCCGCCCAGCCCCCGATGAGCCACGCGACATCGGTCTGGATCGACTCGACGTATTCGACTTCCTCTTTCGTGGGATTCGTGTCGTCCATGCGCAGGTTGCACACGCCGCCGAATTCGCGGGCGATGCCGAAGTTCAGGCAGATCGATTTCGCGTGGCCGATGTGGAGGTAACCGTTCGGCTCCGGCGGAAATCGCGTGACGATCTTCTGGTATTTTTCCTCGCGCAAATTTGCCGCGACGATGTCGCGAATGAAGTCTGATGGCGCTGGTGCGCCGGCCGGATTGTCTGTCGTGTTACCGCTCATGAAGCGGCGAGAACGTAGCAAAAGCGTTTGTGAACTCTAGCGAAAGAATGCGCGCGGGGAAAAACCCCAAGCACCGAAACCCAAATCCCAAAGAAATCCCAATCACCCAAATTCAAGTGATCTTGGTGATTCAGTGCTATTGGGTTTTGGGGCTTGGAGCTTCCTTGGTGCTTGGGGTTTGGATTTTGGGATTTGAATTTGCTCCACTCGGCAACTCGATCCAGAAGGTGCTCCCCTTGCCCGGCGTGGAATTGAAGCCCACGTTGCCATCCATTCGCTCGACCGCTTTCTTCACGATGGCGAGTCCGATGCCAGTGCCCGCGTATTGCTCGGGGCCGTGCAGCCGTTGAAACACCTGAAACAGTTTCGCCCCGTGTTCCGCCGCGATGCCGATGCCGTTGTCCTCAATGCTCAGCCGCACTCGTTCGCAGCGTGACTCTGCATAGACGCGGATTTGGGGCACGGTTCCGGGCGCAACGAACTTCATCGCATTCAGAAGCAGATTGGCGATGACCTGCCCGAGCAGAGTTCGGTTCGCCATCACGATCGGCATCAAACGTTCGACGCAGATCGTGGCATGGCGTGCCTTCACCTCCTCGGCGTAGTCGGTGAGAAACGCGTCGAGCGCCGTGTCGATCTCCACCGGATGCGCGGTGATGTCCGCCGTGCCGAGGCGACCGTACGCGAGCAGGTCCGTGATCAAGGCATCCATCCGCATCGCCGCGCGCATGATGCGCTGCGTGTAATTGGCGGCTTCGCTGTCAATCGCGTCGCCGAAATCCTCAGCGAGAGCGCGCGCGAAACCTTGCATCGCGCGCAGCGGAGCACGCAAGTCGTGCGCGATGGTGTAACAAAGGCTCTCGACGGATTGGAGCGTGTGCTCCAATTCCGCAGTGCGTTGCTGCACGAGCCGTTCGAGCTGTTCGGCCTGGCGGCTCAGTTGCGATTGCGCCTCGCGCAACGCGAGTTCGATTTCCTTCCGCTCGGTGAGGTCGATCGTTCCGCCGAGCATGCGTTCGGGTTTTCCGTCCTTGTTGAAAATGACGCGGGCGCTCGTGGCCAGCCAGCGTACCGAGCCGTCAGGGCGCAAAGTCCGAAACTCAATCTCGTAACTGGAACGACCTTCAAGTGCGCTGCGGATGGCTTCCAGAACACGGGATGAATCTTCGGGGTGAATGAGCTTGGCGAAGCTCTCCACGGTGCCGTCGTATTCGCCCGGCTTGATTCCGTGAAAGGTGTAGATGCGTTCGGACCACGTGACGTGACCCTTCACGATATCCCATTCCCACGCGCCAAGCTTGCCCGCGTCCATGGCGCTGCGCAGCCGCGCCTCACTGGCGCGCAATGCCTCTTCGTCCGTGCGCCGCTCGGTGACAACGCTGATCGCGCACACAAAGCCGCACACGCGCCGGGCGGCGTCGAACTCCGGGACGTACGCGCAATGAACAAAGCGCGGCCCCATGTTCGAGTACGGAACCTGCACCTCGAATTCCACGGGACGCCCTTCGAGCACGGCATCCACGTATTCCTTGAAAGCATCGTACGCCTCGCGGCCGATCACGTCCCAGATGTGTTTGCCGATACAATCGTCCGGGCGAACTCCGCGCTGCTGCGCGTACAATTCGTTCACGAAGATGAAGCGGCGTTGGGCATCACAATGGACGACGCCAATGGGCACAATGTCGGCCACGAGTTGGAGTTGCGAATCGCGTTTGCCGAGCACGTCGAGGGTGCGCTTGTGCTCGAGCTCATTTTGTCCGGCCAGTTCAGCCGCGCTTCTTGCGCGACCGGCCGCGCGGCGTGTCTGCTCGATCAATGCGATAAAAGATCCGGCCAGAATGAAGAAAACGAGGAGTCCGATCTTGTCTCCGATGTGCGTTTCACCAAACGCCATTACAGGCGGGACGAACGCCCAAAACGCCAGTGCGCCGGAAACGACCGTGACCAACGCCGCGGGCCGCCATCCAAATCGCCATGCGGACAGCGCCGTGACGAAATAGAAAAAGATGTAGGGCTGGCGATACTCGACGACGGGCTGAAGCAGCAGCCGTAGAAAAAACATCAGCGCCACGCCACCAAGCGTGATGACGTAGTGAACGATGGGGTTGTGCAACCTCCTGGTCGGCAACACGGGCGGACGTTAGAACGCACACCGGCCAGGGAGCAAGGTCAGACTCAACGCAGTCAAAACGAATCAAGACTGGGCCGGACACGCGTGGAGTTCTCTGGGTTGCTCCCGGATCGGCATCCTTCCACATCTGCGGACTCGGCGGTTCGCGATCCGATGCGATTCAGGAATTTTCGCGAGCTTTCCCAACTTGCCCGCGTGCCTTACGATCCAGCCCGTGACGAATCCGCGCTACAAACCGCTTGTGATTGGCGCCATCGCTGTGGTGGCGGTTTGGCTGATTGCCTTTGTGGGTTATCGCATCGCGGCCAATGCGAAGATGACGCCGGAAAAAATGGCTGCCGCTCTTCGCGCGACGGAACTGAGCAAGCTCGAACAGCAAGCACGCGCCAGTCGGCTGAATGATCTCGCGAAGAAATTAAATTCGCTCTCCGGCGAAGAGCGTCGGAAGGCACGGGCCGATCGCGAATGGGATCGGCTCTGGCGCGAAATGACGGAGCAGGAGAAAGGCGAATTCGTCGAGCGCACCATGCCGACCGGCGTGAAGCAAATGCTCACGTCGTTCGAGCAATTGCCTGAAGACAAGCGACGCTACGCCATTACCAACGCCATTGCTCGAATGAAGGAGCGTCAGGATCGCGGAGAACCGGCTGCGGATGATCGCGGTGGGCGCGAACCATTGACTGAGGATTTGCAGAAACGGGTCATCACGACCGGACTTAAAACTTTTTACGCAGAAAGCTCTGCCCAGACGAAGGCCGAGGTCGCGCCGCTGCTCGAAGAGATGCAGCGGATGATGGAGAACGGGAGGTTCTTCCGACGATGAAGTTCGCGGCGAAAGTTGAACGTCGAGGGTCGAGAGCCGGGATTCGTTCGGAGGACGGAGCCTTTTCTCTGATCGAACTGCTGGTCGTCATCGCCATCATCGCGATTCTGGCGGCACTGCTTCTGCCAGCGATCAGCAAGTCCAAGGAACGCGGACGTTCGACGGCTTGCCTCTCGAACCTGCGGCAAATCGGCATCTCGTTGCAGCTTTACGTGCAGGACAACGACAACAAATTGCCGATCATGTACGACGCGCTGATCAGCACGAACGTGACGCCGCCCACCAACTCGCTCGCGACCATCGATCAGGTTCTTTCAAATTATCTCGGCAACGCACGCGTCCTCCTGTGCTCGTCGGAAAACAAAGACCTGTTCGCGAAAACGAAATCGAGCTACGCGTGGAACAGTCTCGTGAATGGACAGGACGCGGATCACATGGTGGTGATGTTGATTGATTTTGATCCGCACAACATCCCGCTCGTTTTTGACAAGGAGGGATTCCACATCTCGATCGGCCCTGGCAAGGGAGTGAATTATCTCTACGCCGACGGCCACATCAAAAACCTTCTGGTGATTGAGGGAGTGAAGTGATGTCGGGCGCCGAGGCCGGAGTGTCGAAAGCGGAAGCACTGATTGAACTCCGTTCACTGCGGAAGCTGTTTGGCGATCGAGTTGCAGTCGACGCACTCGACCTCACGATCGGGCGTGGCGAAATCTTCGGCATGCTCGGCCACAATGGCGCGGGCAAAAGCACCGCGATCGGAATGATGCTCGGGCAGGTTTGGCCGACGAGTGGCGAGGTGCGCGTGTGCGGTTGCGATGTCACACGGCATCGCGCAGGAGCTCTCCGCAAGGTCGGCGCGATATTCGAGTCGCCGGTTTTCTACGACTACCTGAGTGGCTGGCGAAATCTTGAAATCCTCTCGCACTACACTGCGGCGACGCCGGCAGCGCGCATTCGCGAAGTCATCGAATGGGTTGGCCTCACGGGTCGCGAGCAATCGAAGGTGCGCACCTACTCGCACGGCATGAGAGCCCGTCTCGCTCTGGCCCAAGCGCTTCTGCCGAATCCCGAACTGCTCATCCTCGATGAGCCCGCCGACGGCCTCGATCCCGAAGGCATTCATGAATTGCGGCAGACAATTCTGCGCCTGAACCGCGAGTTGAAGCTGACCATCTTTCTCTCGTCGCACCTGTTGAATGAAGTCGAGCAACTCTGCACGCGCATCGCCGTGTTACGGCAGGGAAAGAAAGTTTTCGAAGGCACCATCGACTCCGCCAAATCTCGCGATCAATGGCTTCGCCTCCGCGTCAACGATTTCACTGCGGCCACGCGCCTGCTCACCGAAGCGCGACTCATCACCCATACGCGCGATGACCGCCTGATCGCGCTGCGCGACGGGATTGACACGCCAGAGGTCGTGAACGCGCTCGTGGGTGCCGGGTTTCGCGTCCATGAAATCGCGCCGGAAGAACAGACGCTGGAAGCGTTCTACTTGTCCTTAAACAACGGCGGACCGTCACTATGACGCACAGACATCGAATTCAACCGAGCGCGTCGCCCACTTACGGAGCGCGGACGGTCACGTCCGCAAGTTGCAAAACCAATGTTCGCGCGGACGTGACCGTCCGCGCTCCGGCATGATGTTCTTCCGCCAGCTTCGCAACGAACTGATCAAGCTCTTCGGCAAGAAGCGCACCTACATCGGCTTCGGCATGTTCCTGCTGGCGCAGAACGCGATGCTCCTCGGTTTCCATTTCGCGAAGGGCTGGCGGGCTTTCTACGAGCGCACCCTCGAAGGCAACGGCTACCTCGTGGAGAATTACATCTCGGCCCTCACGGTCGCGATGATCATGTTGATGCCGCAAATTCTCCTCCTCATGCCGCTCTACACCGGACTCGTCGGTGGTGATCTGGTGGCGAAGGAAGCCGAGGACGGAACGCTGCGCATGATTCTCTCGCGACCCATTTCGCGCTGGCGGCTGTTGTTCGTAAAATGGTCGGCGGGGGCGGTGTTCTCCGTCGTGCAAGTGCTCGCACTGGGAGTGATGGCGGTGCTCTTGGCGCGCTTTTGGTTTCCGTGGCGCGGCATGTTCGTGTTCATGCCGGAGCCCGAGCACGTGTTTCGAATTCTGAGCGCGGCGGACGGCCTCAAATATTACGCCCTGTCGCACATCTTCCTCGCCATCAACGCCAGCACGATGATGACAATCGCGTTCATGTTCGGTTGCTTCAACATGAAGCCCGCAGCGGCGACGATTCTCTCGATCTCGTTGCTGCTGTTGAACCTCGTGCTGGAAAGCATTCCCGCGCTTTCCGAATATCGGCCTTACCTCCTGCTGCACCAGTTCCGCGTCTGGATGGCGATCTACGCCGAACCGCTGGATTGGGCGCGCATCGTGACGGCGCTCTCTGTGTTGGTCGCGTTCAACGTGACGTGCTTCGTGATCGGCGCGACGGCGTTTCACGTGCGTGATATCAAGTCCTGACCCTCACGACTTCGCGTAAAGCTTCGCCACCTGATCCGCGTAGCCGTTGAACGGCTTGTGTTCGCAAGCGATCTCCGGTGTCAATCAATCGCGCCAGCGCCAACGAATCCCATTTGCTTCATGAACTCGCGGCGATTTCGAAAGACTTTTCGCGGCGTGACGAATCGCTCGGCCAAATACCACGGTCCCCGCTTAATGATGTTCGGCATTTCGGAAAAATGCCGTACGGGTTTGCCGCCGCCACGAAAATTCATCGTCACGTCGATGAGTCGATCCGCGTGGCCCCTCCTTTCACAGAATCGGAAACGCACTCGACTCGCTTTACACCGGGCGCGTACGTTGCGGGTTCGATGATGAAGTGTTTCGTATGGTTCGCGCTCACGCTGCTGGCATTCACCGGCTGCGGTGATAAGCGCGAGGAAGCGCCGACAACAGGC